>QKEH01000139.1 GCA_003252385.1 Bacteroidota bacterium
CCGGGAACCGGAAGTAGAAGTAGAAGTAGAACCAGCGCCCATTGAAGTGGCTCCGGAACCCGTTCCGTACATTGAGGCCGTAAAAGATAGTGAAATACAACCGGAATGTGCTTTTGAGGAGGCAACCGAAGATAATCTGGATTTTGACCTGAGAAAGGCCGTACTATTCACCGAAATTCTGAAACCCAAATACATCGATAGCTACTACTAATCAAGCAAGCAATAATACCTATTTGCTTGATAATTAAAATAATTATTAACTTTGTCGAGCAAAGAGTTCCACCGGATGGAATTCTTTTTGTTTTATATCTAATGAACCAAGGAGGACAGCATATGTCGAAGATTTCATACGTAACCGAAGAAGGACTGGAGAAGTTAAAGAAAGAACTGGATCAGCTTGTTAATGTAGAACGTCCATCCATTTCGAAACAAATTGCCGAAGCCCGTGATAAGGGGGATCTTTCGGAAAATGCCGAATACGACGCTGCCAAAGAGGCTCAGGGTTTGCTGGAAATGCGCATCAACAAATTACAGGACACCATTGCTAATTCCCGTTTGATTGACGAATCGAAAATAGACACCAGCAAGGTTCAGATTTTGAACAAGGTAACCATCAAGAATATCAACAACAACGCCACCATGAGCTATACCATTGTGTCAGAAAGTGAAGCCGACCTGAAGGCAGGTAAGATTTCGGTGGATACTCCCATTGCCAAGGGGCTGCTCGGTAAAAAGGTGGGCGAAACCGTTGAAATTACCGTGCCTTCCGGAAAGATTCCCTTCGAAATTGTTGAAATCAGTCGGTAAAAGTTAACCTGCCATGGCCAGCATCTTCACCCGAATCATTCAAGGCGAAATACCCTGCTACAAGGTAGCTGAAGACGACCGCTTTTTTGCCTTTCTGGATATCAATCCGCTGGCTAAAGGCCATTGTTTGGTAGTCCCCAAAAAGGAAGTAGACTACCTTTTCGACCTGGATGATGAATTGTTTGCTGCCTTCCACCTGTTCTCGAAGAAGGTGGCCCGGGCCATTGAAAAAACGGTTCCCTGTGCACGTATTGGCACTGCAGTTATCGGCCTTGAAGTGCCTCATGCCCACATTCACCTGGTTCCCATCAACGGACTGGGCGATTTGAACTTCGCCAATCCCAAACTCAAGCTGACCCCGGATGAGTTTGCAAAAATTGCGGCATCCATTGCCTCTCATCTGGACTAAAAACCACTTTCTCCCATTCCAGCAGGCTTAAACCCATCCACCCATACAGGACGAAATCCACCCCCATGTCCAAATAACTTGTTGTATGTTCCAGAGACTAAGAGCCATTTTCCGATCTGCCCCTTTTTTAAGCGGCTTGCGTTATGCCGTATTGAGTGTTAAAGTTGGCGTGTTGAGCCTGTTTGTTCTATCCATTCTCAGCACGCTCCTGCTATCCTTTGTTCCGGTGAACCGCACACCCCTGATGTTAAAGCGGCACTTGCAAAGCCATGGTGAGATCCCCATTCAACATACCTGGGTGCCCATCGAACGCATATCGCCCCATCTGATCCAGGCCGTAGTAGCTTCGGAAGATAACAACTTTACCTCCCATTTTGGCATTGACCGGGGTGCCATTCAGAAAGCACGCGACTTCAATAAAAAAAGTACCAAACGAAAGCACGGTGCCAGCACCATTTCGCAACAAACGGCAAAAAACGTTTTCCTATGGCCGGCACGTACCTATCTGCGGAAAGGATTCGAACTCTACTTCACACTGCTCATTGAAACCTGTTGGAGCAAAAAGCGGATTATGGAAGTGTACCTGAACAGTATTGAAATGGGGCCGGGCATTTACGGTGCCGAAGCAGCGGCCCAGCACTACTTCAGGAAACCTGCCTCCAAACTCACCCGGGAACAGGCTGCGCTTATTGCCGTTTCGCTACCCAATCCGCTGAAGCGGAATCCGGCAAGACCTTCGTCCTACATGCAAAAAAGACAGAGTACGATTCTATCCCTGATGCGGAAAATTGGGAAGGTGGAGTTGTAATCTTAGTGCTTTGCAGCCACGTACCTTCCGTTGCCTGCCGCCGTTCGGGTTGAGTGGCATGCGGCTTACTCCCATTCGCACAGCAGCAGTCTTTTAATGGTATGGATCCACATCCGGGACCACCTGAATGCCTTTGAAATTTTCGAGTGTAAAAAGCTGGTCGATGGCCTGCTGCATAGACCGCCGGCGTTCCGAAAAATGCTTGTCGCGTTCAATTTTAACCAGAATGCATTTTTGATGTAGGGTAAACAAGCGGTTGATTAAAGGAAACTCCGGACCCACTACCCTGTTGCCCAGCGACTTACGCAGTTCGTCGGCCAGGTAGTTAGCGGCCTGACTCACTACCGGCAGCTTTTTATGCCGCAGGGTAAGTTTGACCAATCGATAGTAGGGTGGGTACTTAAAGGTTTGTCGCTCGAGGAGTTGAGATGTGAAGAATCCCTTGTAGTTATTGTTCAGCACATGTTGCAATACAGTGTGTTGCGGATCTGCAGACTGTACTATTACCCTGCCCTGCTCACCTTTCCGGCCCGCCCGGCCACTCACCTGGGCTATAAGCTGAAAGCTGCGTTCGAAGGAGCGGAAATCGGGGAAATTCAGCATGTTGTCGGCATTGAGAATACCAACCACCCGCACATGATCAAAATCCAGTCCCTTTGAAACCATTTGGGTACCAATGAGAATGTCCACTTCGCGATCCTGAAATCGTTGAATAATCTGTTCGCCGGCTTTCCGGGTACTTGCCGTGTCCAAATCCATGCGGGCAACACGGGCCTGAGGGAAGAAACGGGTAATATCGTCTTCAATCTTCTCGGTGCCAAACCCGCGGTTAAGTACCTTATCGCTTCCGCAGGAACCGCAGCGATCGGGGTGCGGAATGCTGTACCCGCAGTAATGGCATTTTAGCCGGTTGCTGTTTTTATGATAGGTCAGGCTTACATCGCAATGCTTGCAGTAGGGTATCCAGCCACAGGTAGTACATTCCACATAGGGCGAAAAGCCTCTCCGGTTTTGGAAAAGGATAACCTGTTCCTTATTGTCCAGCGTTTCGCGTATGGCATCCAGCATAACCTTGGAAAAATGGGAATGCATCTGCTTGCGTTTGCGGGCTTCGCACAGGTTCACCAGCACCATTTCGGGCAACTGAATGTCCATGTAGCGTTGCAGGAGCTCTACATGCGCGTATCGGCCATGGAGTGCGTTCAGATAACTCTCAAACGAAGGCGTGGCCGTACCCATCAGCAATTTGGCTCCGTACATGCCCGCCAGTACTATGGCAGCATCGCGGGCATTGTAACGGGGTGCCGGGTCGAATTGTTTGTAGGTGGTTTCGTGCTCCTCATCTACAATAATCAACCCCAGGTTGTTAAAAGGTAGAAATACCGATGAGCGAACTCCCAGTATTATTTTATACAATGGACTGTTTTCGCGTTGCAACCCTACCAGATTCTGATAGACTTCCACCCGTTCGGCATCTGAGAATTTGGAATGATAGACTCCTATGGCATCGCCAAAAACATAGCGTAACCGCTGTATAATTTGCGAGGTAAGTGCAATTTCAGGAAGCAGATAGAGTACCTGTTTGCCTTTCCGAAGGTAATTTTCTATAAGGTGAATGTAGACTTCGGTTTTTCCGCTGGAGGTTACCCCGTGCAGCAGGCAAACCTCCTTTTCCTCCAGTTCATGTTGAATTTTAAGGTAGGCACGGGTTTGGTTTTCGTTAAGGGCATAGGGCTTACGCACCGGCGTTCGGGTGTTCGAAAGCCGGCTCACCTCTTCGGTTTGTATCCTGAAAATGTCTTTGTCGACCAGCGCCTTCAGGCTGGCGATTGACCCGCCCGATTCGTTGAGCAACTCCTTTTTGTCAACCGGTCGCAAACAGGGATTGACCCCGGGCTGAAAAATTCCCAGTTGTAGCAATTTCACAACCAGAGCCGCTTGTTTTGCAGCTCTTTTTTCCAGCTCATTGAGCATTTTGTGAAGCGAAGCTTCTCCGTGATATTGCTCGTTCAAGTACACGTAATCCTTTATCCGGGCTTTATAACTGGCTTTCAAATCTTCTTCCAGGCTAACCGCCTGCTTTTCCATCAGTAATTTCAAGGCAGGCATGATGGTATTTTTCTTCAGCACCGCAGCCAGCTTTTGAATGCTAATTCCGGGATCGTTCTCCAAAACATCCAGAATCTGATTTTCCAATGGCGTAAAAGGAACTCCCTCCGCACGCTTTGCAGGATACACCCGACTTTCGCTTTCCAGTTTCAACCCCGAAGGTACAGCAGCCCGGTACACCTCGCCTACTGTACACATGTAGTAGTCGGCTATCCATTCCCAAAACTGCATTTGCAACTCACTAACATAAGGAATCTGATCGAGGACGTTCAGCAGGTCGTTTACCTGGAAGCCCTCCGGCGGCTGGCTATGCACCCTCCGTATAATGCCCGTATACATACGCCTTGCACCTAAAACCACCGTACACCGTATACCGGGTTGGGCTGCTTCCTGCAGTTCCGCAGGTACCCGGTAGGTGTAATACTGTGGAACAGCCAGCGGGAGAATGAGATCAGCATATTTTTCGGAACACAGATTCATGGAGAAACACAGGTGGTTTTGGCTATGAAAATACAAATTCGGAACGACTTTCAAGAGGTTTTCGCAGCTTCAACTGGGTTTCGATCTATTGGGTTAAGGATGCTGGGTGTAATTCTTTTCCTCCGGTTGGCCACCTTAGCTGCCGGAGGCTCACTCATGAATTCGAGAGGGTATACTGGCAGATTTCAGGGCTTCTCGATATCCATGCACAACCATTTAGATGCGAGCTCCAAACCTTCCTACCTACCACCTTCCCATCCAGTATACACGATAAATTGTCAGTAGCAGCGTTTTTTAAGTTCAACCGGATAGGGGAAAAAACTTGAATCAGCCAGTAATCTTTCCATCAATATCCTCGAAAAATGATCCGTTGCTTTCCTTATTGTCAAACTACTCCATGAAGCATTATACCCTGCAAGCTTGCCCATATCCGGACTGTAATAAATCCAACTTACTCCATCATCTCCGGTAAAATAGTATTTATACGCTACGATATGATAAGGTTTATCATTTATTTCATAGGCTCTCCTGGCAATTTCAAAGTAGAATTCATAAAGGCTATAGTCCTCATTTTTAGCCTTTAATGAGTCTACCATAACCCGCCATTTTGTCCAAATTGAACTGTTAAATTCCATGCTTGAAAATAAACGAGGGGCTAGCAGCAAAGCTGTGAATTCTAGGCTATCGACATAGGTTGTATCCTGTGCATCTATCCCTTGAATGGTGTATATATGGGTTGAATCAATAAACGAACTCCACTCGACCAGGCTATCATTAATTTTTTTGAAATGGTTTCTTTCATATTGAATAGCATTTGGATTCGAAAAATCTCTATCATGAAATCGTTTATAATAAACCACCTCATCAATCTGATATTTTTTGCATCCAAACAGGCCCAAAAATAAAGCTGCTATGAGTAGTCGTTTCATAATGTTGCTACAAACGTTCCAATTCGCGCAACCTCTCAGCCACCTCCTCAATTAACCACGAAGGCGTGGATGTAGCCCCCGAAATTCCAACTCTTCCGGCCAGGGAAAGGGGCAGCTCTGCCAGCTCGGAAGCGCGGGTAATAAAGTAGGCGTTGGCGTTGTGCTGCCTGCACACCTCAAAGAGCACCTTACTGTTCGAACTGTTTTTACCCCCGACAAAAATCAGAGAATCTACCGTTTTGCTAAAACCGGCCAGCCAGGGGCCACGATTGGCTACCTGACCGCATATCGAATCGTAGGAGGTGAAAAAATCGTTGGGCAGTCCGGTCTCCTTGATCCGCTGACGGAGGCATGCCATCATTTGGGCATACACCTGTTTATCGGAGGTGGTTTGTGCAAAAAAACTGATGGGCTGATCCAGGTTCAACTGCTCTACATCCGAAAGAGTTTGCACAATAACAGGATTTTCCACTTGTCCCTTCAACCCTATCACTTCGGGATGGTCGGGCTTGCCAAAGATCACCACCCGGGTGTTTGGATTTTCCAGCTGAGCCGCACGCACCCGATCTTGTAATTTCAGGACTACCGGACAGGTGGCATCCAGTATTTCGATATTCTTTTCGCGAGCATGCAGGTAGGTTTCCGGCGGCTCGCCATGTGCGCGAAACAGTACTTTACAATCCGAAAGGGTCAGAAAAGTATCGCGATCGATAAACCGGATGCCCAGCTGTTGCATTCGGGTCACCTCTTCGGCATTATGAACAATTTCGCCCAGGCAGTAAAGCGTTTTATTCTTTTTCACCTCTGCCTCGGCCATCTCTATCGCTCTTTTTACGCCAAAACAAAAACCCGATTTCGGATCGATCACTATTTCCATACGCTAATTAACAAGCAATCCTTTTACTTTCAGTACATTCCGAAACCAGCCCATCTGTTCTTCAAATGTCATGTAGCTGTTGTCGAGCACCAGCGCATCATCGGCTTTCACCAGCGGGCTTACGCTGCGGTTGATATCCAAATGATCGCGATCGTTAATGTTTTGGGTGATTTCTTCGAGGCTGGCTGGCATGCCTTTCGCCTGAAGCTCGTCGTAACGTCGCTTGGCCCGTACGGCGGCATCGGCCTGCATGTATATTTTCAATTCGGCTTCGGGAAATACCACCGTGCCAATATCGCGGCCGTCCATTACAATTCCTTTTACCTTGCCCATTTTTTGCTGAAGGGCTACCAGATACGAACGCACTTCCGGAATTTTGCTCACCTTACTGACCACCGAAGACACCCCTACGCCCCGAATTTCGTTTTCAATATTTTCGCCGTTCAGGAAGGTGGTGTTCTCGCCATCCATCAGCCGAAAGCTGATTTCTATGTCCTGCAGGTGAAGAACTATAACTTCGGCCAAAACGGTGTCGGCATGAACCCACCCCTTCCGCAGGGCATACAGAGCCACTGCCCGGTACATGGCGCCACTGTCGAGGTAAACGTACTGTAATTCTTTGGCTATGAGCTTGGAATAGCTGCTTTTACCGCACGAAGAAAAACCATCGACGGCCACAATAATTTTCTTTTGAAGTGCAATCATGGGAATTGTTTATGCGCCCGAAGTTAGTACTTATTGCTAAACTCATCGAGTTTTATGGCCAGGGTAAAATGGTTGGTAACCGCTGCTAAATGGTAACGTGCTCTGCCATAGCTGATATGGAATTTGTAGATCTTCATTCCAAAACCCCAGCTAAAGCCCACCATGCCGGTTTTATCCGGAATCTTAAGTTCCTCGCGGCGTTTGTAGTTGTATCCCAAACGAAGGTTGAAATTCTTGGTGGGTACAAACTCTACCCCAAACACGGCATGTCGCATGGCGTTGTCGCCAAATTTAGTAAGTTTTCCCGGCTCCGGCGTTGGTGTTTCGGAGTTGATGCGTTGATCAATTTCAGCTTCCGTCTCGTAGCGCAGGTTGGGTGTTTCCAAATTTCGTAATAACAGCGAAAAGCGAAAAGGAGCATGAAGAAGCTTCTTAGACAATCCCAATTGCACTTCGAAAGGCAGTGGTTCCTGCCCCGAACCATCGTAGAAGGTATTAATCTGTCCTCCAATATTTTTAACCACCAGTGCCGCCGCAAACTGATTTGGATCGTTGTGGTAGGTGGCCGACAGGTCGATGGCGGCACCGAACGCATTCCAGTATTGATACTTGGAACCGATAGTCTTGAGCGTTCCGCCTATTTGCAGCAGGCTGTCCACCACTTCGCGCGAGTAGAAGGCATTCACCGAATAATCGTACACCTGATTGAACGTTCCCAACTGATTCCCATATTCATCGGCCTCGGTAAACTTGCCATAATCGATATGATAGAGCCCCATGCCCAGGTTTCCCAATCGTTTGAAGCTACGCGCATAGCTGATGTAGCCAAACCGTATATCAGCCAGGTAATCGGCATAATTCATGGTCAACTGGTTATTCATGGACGAATTCAGCAAGGATGGATTGTTGTACACCCAGTTTAAGTCGTCATCGTAAATACCCACGTGCTGCCCGCCCAGCGAAGTGGCCCGTGCCGAAACGGGTACATTCAAAAAATCCCAGATATTATCGCCTCCGGATTGTGCCTGAAGCAACCAGGTACCTCCCGATAGGAGAAGAAGCAGTAGTGTTTGTTTTTTCATCAATGCGAACATACTAACCGGCCATTTCGGTAAAAATACAATTTATTCGGCGAATAGCCTGTGCAAAGCATAAACGCAGCCACGCATTATTTAGTATTTTTTAATACTCCAATGCAAGGTAAATAATTCTAAACTGCATACATTGCAGCCATGCAAAAGGAGCCGATTGCATTTATCATTAATCCGAAATCCGGGCGTCGCAAGCGCCTGTACCTGATCGATCGCATACGCTTGTATCTCGATCTGAAACGCTATCAGCCCAGCTTCCACTTTACCGAATACGCCGGGCATGGCCGGGAAATTGTACAGCGGTTGCTGGCCGAAGGGGTAAATTATTTTGTAGCGGTTGGAGGCGATGGTACGGTAAACGAGGTGGGTTCAGCTCTAGTACATACCCATGCCACCATGGGCATTTTACCTACCGGGTCGGGCAATGGTTTGGCGCGCCACCTGGGCATTCCGGTAGCCCTTTCGCTGGCTGTGGCCATTATCAACCGCCGGCGTACGGTTGCCATCGATGCCGGTACCCTGCAGAGTAAATGGTTTTTCTGTACCACTGGAATTGGCTTCGATGCACAAATTGGACACAAGTTTTCCCAGAAAAAAAAGCGGGGCTTTCTCTCCTATCTCAATACCGTGGTATACGAATACCAAACGTACCGCTCGCGGAAGTATACCTTCCAGATCGATGGAAAGGAATATACCCGGCGCGCCTTTCTGATAACCATTGCCAATGCCGGTCAATACGGCAACAACGCCTTTATAGCCCCTCGCGCCAGCATCACCGACGGCCTTTTTGATGTTTGTATTCTCAAACCATTTCCAATATTCAAGTCTCTGATTATCAGCCTAAGCCTGTTCAGTAAATCCATTGAACGCACCAACTACCTCGAAGTGATTCGCGGACGTTCTGTTACGTTTAACGAACCCAGGAAGAAATACATTTTTCACTTCGACGGCGAGCCCATGAAGTTTAAAACCCATATTCAGATCGACCTCCACCATAAGGCGCTTAACGTAATGATTGGGAGAAAGAAGAACTTTTGATTCCCAAACGCATCCGGAAGTGTGACGACAGGTGGAAAACAACAGGTGGGATGGATCTATTTCTGCATTCGCCCTAATTCTTCAACTATATTGAAAACCGCAGGACATACCTTGGTGTTTTTCGCAGTCAGATCAAGGATCTGATAAAAGCGCTTGCGATCGGTATGTGGATATTCCCTGCAAGCTTTGGGTCGCGACGCATAGATAGCACAATAGTTATCGGTTCCTAAAAACGGGCAGGGCTGTAATCTGAAAACATATTCTTCCTCCTCGTCCATTTCCAGATAGGCATCGATAAAATCGGGGATTTTCATCTTAACTGCGGCAGCCATACGGCGCACATCGCTGTCGTACATGGCCGGACTGATGGATTTACAGCAGCGTGCACATTCCAGGCAGTTCGTCCGCTCAAATTCTTCGTGGTGCAACTGGAGCATCATTTTATCCAATGCCTGTGGCTGCAATTGCCCAAGCCTGCGAAGTATTTTCTTGGTGTTTTTATAGTTGGCCACCGCTTTGGCCTTCAGTTTTTCTATCGATGCTTCGGTATAACTCATTTCTTCCCGTAGAATTTTCCCTGCCCAACGACCCGGTCTTTCCAAGCCAAATGACTGTATCTACCCCCCTTCAGCGGCAAGGTTTTTGCTGTTTAAAAAAATTTGTGTAAATTTAAAGGAATTCCATGAAAGTGAGTTGGGGAAAGTCAGGCAGGTAGCATTTTCAATCGGGGTACTTTAAAAAAAGTTAAATTCGTGAATTCGAATACGTTTTTTTTGCATATCGTCGTTATAAATCTGAATTTTACAGTGCGGTAAAACAAAACCTGCACAAACCTGTTAATCGGACAGAGGGGGAACAATTTCTACAATTGACATAGGGAAATTATGAGGCAATTAAAAATTACGAAATCCATTACGAACAGGAACAGCGATTCCTTAGAAAAGTATTTACACGATATTGGTAAGGAGGAGTTGATCTCCCCCGAAGAGGAAGTTGAATTGGCCAAACGCATCAAAATGGGCGATCAGGAAGCCCTGGAGAAACTCACCCGTGCCAATCTGCGCTTTGTGGTATCAGTAGCCAAACAGTACCAACACCAGGGATTAAGCCTTCCGGATTTGATTAATGAAGGGAATTTGGGGCTGATCAAAGCCGCCAAGAAGTTCGATGAAACAAAAGGTTTTAAGTTTATCTCATATGCAGTTTGGTGGATTCGACAGTGCATTCTGCAAGCTTTGGCCGAACAATCGCGCATTGTGCGTTTACCTTTGAACAAGATTGGGGCGCTCAACAAAATCAACAGAGCTTTTACCCAGCTGGAACAGGAACACGAACGCGAACCATCCCCCGATGAGGTTGCCGAATTGCTCGATCTTCCGGAGGATAAAATTGCCGCCACCTTGGAATTGCAAGGTCGGCACTTGTCGGTGGATGCACCCTTTCAGGACGGCGAGGACAACAGCCTGCTAGATGTGCTCAGTAATCCCGACACCCCGGAAACCGACGAAACCTTGATGGGGCAGTCGTTAAAATTGGAGATCGAACGCACCCTGAATACCTTGCCGGAAAAAGAAAACAAAGTGATTCGGCGTTTCTACGGCATTGGCTGCAAACCGATGTCACTTGAAGAGATTGGGGATTCCATCGGAATTTCGCGCGAACGAACCCGTCAGATTAAAGAAAAAGCCATTAAACATTTGCGGCAGCGTGCCAAGAGCCGGCTGTTAAAAACCTATCTGGGTTAACCCCCTAAAAAAGCAGCGGCTGTCTCAAAATGGACAGCCGCTGCTTTTTTATATCTTCCTGTTTTTTCCGGACTTCTTTCGCGCTCTCTGAAGCTTTTTTATAGCCTTTAACATTTTTTTCATCAGATTGCTGAGCTTTTTAAGCCCCGCTTCTTTTTGAATGGCTTTCTGAATTTTACCCTCCAGTCGATCGACCTTTTTAACTGCTTTTTTAATCTTCTTCTTTGCCCCTTTAGCCTTCTTTGGGGTGTCTCTGCTTTGGTCTTTCTTTGCTCCCCTTGGTACTTCCCCCCGAAATGAGCCATCGGCTGCACTTTCCTTTTTAAGAGCCTTCTTCTTTTTTCTCTTGTCTGATGATGCCACCTTTTTAGGCTTGGACTGTTGTTGGGTGGCAGCTGTCTTTTTAAGTAGCGGGGTCTTTTCCTCCTGGTTTAGCGGCATATCCTCCCTTATAGCAAGAGCTGTAAGCTCAATGGCTGCCGCTTCGGTTTCCGGACTTGCGGTAACCATGGCTGGCTTTTGCCGGGTGGTTTTCTTACGGGGCACAGCCTTCTTTACCTCATTCACTGCTCCAGATACTTTGCTTCGTGCAACCGATGCCTTAGAGGTTTTGGTTGTTTTAGACGATCCGGAAGCACCCGGTTTCCTGCCTTTGGCGGAGGTACGGGTTGTTTTCTGAACCGTTTCGGTTTTGACTCCCTGTTTCGTCGTACGCGGACGTCCCTTCCTAGGTGTGATCTCGGACACTCCTTTGGCGTTCGCTTGCGATTCGCTGCTACTTGCGTTTGATTCTACGGGTTCTTGGGTGTTGGAATCAACACCTTCCTGATGATTTGTCATGGTAACTGAAATTATCTTTTATACTGGTTTAACAAAAAACTCTATGAATGTTTCAAAGTATTCATGGCATATTCCTCAATCACCTTCGCATACTATTCAGGAATTCCTGAATTTCCGGATCGGCCTGAAAATCCTCTCCCACTTCCTGAAACCAGGCAAACAGTTCCATGTAGGTCTTTATCAGCGGATCGTTTGGGTCGTGACTATCCGTGGTCACCTTAAGGATGTACCGTTTAATCTCCTTGTCGCTTAGGGGCAGACAAAGGGGGCGAAACCCGTATGGCAATTCGTACTTTTCGGTAATGGCAATTCCATCGCGTATCAAGTCGTTCATAAACATTTTTTGATACAGGCTGATACGGTTACTGGCACGCAATGCATCTACCGCCGAGTCGATCTGAACTATCATTCGGTCGATGGTTTGCAAGGTGTTGGAATCCAGGTTTGCAATCTGGTCGTCCAGATACTGCAACCCCTCATCACTCAGTTCCCCATCGAATAGCACTGCAAAACTGTCGACCAATGGTCTAAAATGGTTACTGAATGCTAAAAGCATAGATCCTGAAAACACCGCTGTGGTGTTTTTAAAAGTGTTTGCGGCTTTATCTTCGAGTGTAAGACCCGAAACATCCTGTTTGGGCGGTTTTGCTGTATCTTGCATACAGGCATGGAATACCAAAGGAAACCCAATTAGGATGAACAACAGAACCTGCTTCATACCATAAAATGTTAATGCGTAATGCTTTCCCTAAGTTCTGAAAAAAAAATGTGCTTTTAAAGAGCTGACTTTACATTTTAACCGGCTACCACTTGCCCATAGAAATACCTGTATCCCTCCGGAGGATAAAAGCCGAGAAACTTACCTTTACAAAAAGCACAGCCAAACAAACTTATCGCTGACGTTCGGGATTTTTTTTAAGAAAGTCGCCCCATCCGGAATAGCTCCTACCGGTTTCCACCGTATTCCGCTGATAAAAATGACACAGAGCCGCGGCGAGGCCGTCGGTTGCATCCAGGTCGCCGGGCAATGCATCGAATTGCAGAATATTTTTTAAAAATGCAGCCACTTGTTCCTTGGAGGCGGCACCCTGCCCGGTGATGGACAGTTTTATTTTTCGTGGAGCATACTCAAATATAGGCAATTCCCGGCTGAGCGCTGCGGCCATGGCTACTCCCTGAGCCCGTCCCAGCTTCAGCATCGATTGCACATTTTTACCGAAGAATGGTGCTTCAATCGCCAGTTCGTCCGGCTTATACTCGTCAATTAAAGCTACGGTGCGGTTAAATATTTCGCGCAAACGAAGATAATGGTCGGTAATCTTCGAAAAATTGCAGGCGCCCATACCCCTATAAACGGCCCTATTGCCCGCTACCATAATGATGCCGTACCCCATAATCTTTGTTCCGGGATCAATTCCTAAAATAATTCGTTCGCTCACGCAGCCATACATTTTATGCAAAGCTAGAAATTATCCCTTTCGCTTTGCCTGTTGAAGTATCAGGAATTGCTATAGCTGCTGTGATTTAAGTGCCACACGAACCTCATCTACCCAGGTATCAGCCATCCGGAAGTACATGACCTGAGGAATGGTGTGGGCACCAAAGTTTCTTTTTTCTCGCTCGGCCGCATATCCCAGGGGTAGTTCACGCTTACCCAACATTCCAGCTCGAAGCACCATCTGGTAAATAAGCTGTTTATATGTGGAATGCGTTTTCAGGTAGTTGAGATCAACCCCAATATGATAGGGCAAATAGCAGTTGGATGTTTTATAGCAAAATGCCACCGCCACAGGTTTCCGGGTATTCGCCTGTCCGCGAAAATCTCTGAGTTGTAACGATAACACTTCCCAGTCAGGGTGCTTCATCAGCTGTTGGTAATAGGCCAGGGGCAGTTCGAATGTATTGAAATCGCGATGCAGCACGCTGGCTTGTTGGCACAGGGTGGCCAGGTATTGAATTTCCTGATCGGTAAGACTGTCGCCAGTAAAAACCTGAACATCGAACAACTCGTTGTGTTCCAAAGCTTCTTTAGCAATTAACACCCGATTACGGCAGCTGATGTGTTGCAGATGTTCCTGGGGCGAAGTCCAGGAGATTCCACTCAGGATATTTCTGGCAGGCATTTCCTTGCGGACAAATCCCTGACTTAAAAGAAGATCCTTGATTTCGAATTCGGTTACCTCAAAATCGCGTAGTAGTATTTGCTCTACCCCGTTTTGCATTTGATCCTTCTCCACCTCATCCAGCAGCATGGCTAAGCCTTGCTTCCATTGTTGGTGCTCCAGATTAACAAAAATATTGGAGCCACTAGTAATGGGCGATCCCATAAGAAAACTTCGGGTAGTCATGTAATAGGGTTTCTTCTCCCGCTCTTTCTCAATAATGCGGGAAACGCTGCGTGGGGATACAATGTCGTCCTTTATCAGACATTCAGTAAAAAAGGTTATGACCAAAGGCCTATTGCACTCATCGAAGAGCAGGTAGTAACGAAACCTCCAGTGATGTTCAGGCAGAAATTGCTGGTCGAACAACTTTTCAAGCCATTTTAAGCCCTCCCAGTTTTGCAGTCCACGGTCACCAAAATACCGGTTCCATAACACTTCCGGAATCTGTGTTATCGAAGTTTCCTTCTGCAACGCAAATCGAATATTGGGTTGTCCGTTGTCCTTTAGTAATCGGCTATCAGCAATTTTTTGTTTAAAAGAGGTTTCAGCAAAAGAGTTTTGTTTGTTTGTTAGCGTCATGTAGTTCCAGGGTTAATTTATCGGGCGATACAAATGTTTGGGTTCACAACATTCTGTAAAATATCAGGATAAACTGCTGGTTAGCTGGTAGTTTGTAGGATACGATATTACACATTCCCGACTAACTTAACAAGTCTGTTTGACAAATACCCGTTAAATTCCGACTAGATGGAGACTTCTTTTGACTAAGACGGCTCCATTTACAAACTACGAACGTATGGAGCGTATGTAGTTTTGAATTTTCTCTTTTAGGCTTCCTTCCTGCTCCAGTGCATTCACAAAGGCACTTCCAATAATAGCTCCATTGGCATAACGGCAGGCATGCTCAAAGGTATCTTTGGTGGAAATTCCAAAGCCAATCACCCGGGGCAGCGAAAGATTAAGGTCTTTGATACGTTCGAAATATTTTTGCTGATACTCCTCGAATCCTGTTTTAGCCCCCGTAATGGAGGAGGCCGCAACCATATATAAAAAGCCTCCGCTTTGGCAGTCGAGTTCGCGGTAGCGTACGTCACTGGTTTGCGGTGTGGCCAAAAAGATCAGATGTATGCCCTGTTGTTCGAAGCTGGTTTTATATTCTTCCTGAAAAATATCCAAGGGCAGGTCGGGAAGAATAGCGCCATCGATCCCAATCTCGGCACACTTTTTACAAAAAGCATCTACTCCGTATTGAAGCACCGGATTCAGATAGCCCATTAACACCAGTGGAATGGATACTTCCTTTCGGATATAGCGAAGCTGTTCGAACAAAAGTTTCAGGCTCATCCCATTATCCAGTGCAGTTTGACTGCTGCGCTGAATAACCGGTCCATCGGCTACGGGGTCTGAAAAAGGGATGCCGATCTCAATCATATCGACTCCTTCCTGAGCCAGTGTTTTGATGATCTCGACGGTCGAATTCAATGTGGGGTGCCCGGCAGTAAAATAGATGGACAGTACGTTCTCCTTTTTATTCCGGAATAATTGATCTATGCGGTTCATACGTATTCAGATTTTAAACGATTCAATATAGCAATGTCAGATAGAATCTGGAGCCTCAATTCGGCAAGATCCGGTTCTATTCATTGCCTTTTTTCATGACATCAATGTAGGTTTGCATATCCTTGTCGCCACGGCCCGAAACATTCACCACCACGATATCTTCCGGATTAAATTTACGTTTCTCCAGTACAGCAAAGGCATGAGCCGATTCCAGTGCCGGTATGATTCCCTCGAGCAAGCTCAGTCGGAATGCGGCATCCAGGGCATCCTGATCGGTGATGCTCATGTACTCGGCACGTCCGGTTTTAAACAGGTTGGCATGCATGGGGCCAATCCCCGGGTAATCGAGCCCGGCTGATATGGAATAGGGCTCGGTAATTTGGCCATCTTCGTTCTGCATCAACATGCTTCTACAGCTATGCAGGACACCGGGCCTTCCTGTGGCAAGGGTTGCCGCTGTTTCGGGGGTGTCGGCTCCCAAACCAGCCGCTTCGGTACCAATCAGCCGTACCTTTGGGCTGTCCAGAAAATGATAGAAAGCACCTGCGGCATTACTTCCACCTCCCACGCAGGCAATAACATAATCGGGTTCTTCGCGCCCTTCGTGGCTTTTCAACTGCCAGCGTATCTCTTCGCTAATCACCGATTGCAAACGAGCCACCAAATCGGGATACGGATGCGGGCCAATCACCGACCCCACAATGTAATGGGTGTCTACGGGGTTGTTGATCCAGTCGCGCATGGCACCATTGGTGGCATCTTTCAGGGTTTTATTTCCACTTTCAACGGGTATTACCTCGGCTCCCAACATTTTCATGCGAAGTACATTGGGTGCCTGGCGGGCCACATCGAGAGCCCCCATGTATACCACGCATTTGATTCCCATCAGGGCACAAACCGTGGCTGTAGCCACTCCGTGCTGGCCGGCTCCGGTTTCGGCAATAATGCGGGTTTTTCCCAGCTGCCGGGCAATCAATATCTGGCCAATGGTATTGTTAATTTTATGCGACCCGGTATGGTTCAGGTCTTCACGTTTGAGATATATTTTTGCCCCGTAACGCTCCGAGAGCCTGCGTGCATAGTATAAAGGTGAAGGCCTTCCAACATAGTCGCGCAACAATTCGTTGAATTCCTTTTTAAAACTTTCACTCTGCATAATATCGAGGTAGCGGCTTTGCAGCTCCTCTATATTCGGATACATGGCCTCGGGAATATACGCTCCTCCAAATTCGCCATAGAATCCTTTCTTGTTTACTTGATAATCCACCTTTATCGGTTTTTATTGGTTTCTGAATGATGAAAAAAATTGTTCGAGCAAGGCGATGTTTTTTACTGCCGGTGCTTCTTCAAAACAACTGTTGATGTCGATAGCGTGTATAGGCAATCCCTGGATCTGCTGCAGGGCTTCCACATCGCCGGGGCCAATACCTCCGCTAAGGAAAATGGGCGTATCCAGGGTATATCCGCTTAACAGCCGCCAGTCGAACTGTTTTCCGGATCCGCCGTGACCAGAAGTTTTGGTGTCGAAAAGAAAATATTCGCACCAAGGCCGATAGGCTTTCAACCTGGAAAAATCAAAATCCGTATCCACGCCAAACGCTTTAATTACGCGAATCCCCATTTGCGACAATTCCTGACAGTACTCCGCCGGTTCGTTTCCGTGAATCTGAACATAGTCGAGTGCGAGCCGGTTGTACCAACCCAGCACTACATCCAGAGTGGCATTGACAAACACGCCCACTTTCTGAATGCCAGAAGGTATTGCTTCCTCCAAATGATAGTCATCGCCCAGGTATCGCTTGGAACCGGGAAAAAGAATAAATCCGATATAATCGGGCTGCAGTCGCACCAATTCCCTGATGTTGCGGGCATCGCGCATTCCACATACTTTTATTCTGGGAAGTACTGGCTTCATACTAGGCTACTCCCTGTTTTAATTCGTCCACAAAATGGGAAAAGGCCTCCCCGGGATCGGCTGTTTTCATAAAGTTCTCACCAATAAGAAACCCACGAAAACCATGCTTCCTGAGGAACTGTATGTTTTCCACCGAACTTATCCCCGACTCGGAAATTTTTACAAACCGATCAGGAATTTTTTTTGCCAGTTCCACCGAATGCTGCAAATCCACCTCGAAAGTCTTTAGGTTGCGGTTGTTCACGCCTACCACATCCAGATAATCGTTCAGAATATCCAGCTCCTCATCGGCATGCAATTCCATAAGCACTTGCAGTCCCAGATCCTTTGCAGTCTTGGCCAGCTCCATTGCCTCCTCTTTCTCCAGACAGGCCGCAATGAGCAGTATGGCATCGGCTCCCATGGCCTTGGCTTCGTGAACCTGATAGGCATCTACCATAAATTCCTTGCGCAGTATGGGAATGGTATTAGCTGCCCGTGCCTTCTGCAAATCGTCCAGCGATCCGCCAAAGAAGTTAAAATCGGTGAGTACCGAAAGTGCCGAGGCTCCATACCGGGCATATGCCGTGGTAACCTCTTCGACCCGAACCGAGGCGTTTATTACTCCTTTGGAGGGCGATTGCCGCTTAAACTCGGCGATAATTCCTGTACGTTCCGGATGAAGGATTGACTCCCTGAAGCCCACTGCCGGCACTTTGTAGAGTGGCATTTTTTTTAGCTCGTTGACCGGGATCAACTCCTTGCAACTGGCTACTTCCTTCTTTTTATGTGCAATTATGGTATCTAGTATGGTTGACATGGTACTATTGTAAACTAATTAATTTTTCAAGTTTCTTCAGTGCTTTGCCACTGGCTATAGATTCCCGTGCCATAGCCACGCTGTCGGCCAGGGAGAGCTCGGGCCGATAGCATTGCAGGGCTAACGCCGAATTGGCCACCACCACATCGGTTTGGGCACGGGTACCCTGTCCTTCCAGTACGGAACGGAAAATGAAAGCTGCTTCTTCCACCGTTTCGCCGCCATATATTTCATCGGGCCTCACCGGGCTCAAGCCCAAATCGGCCGGTACATAGGCTGCTTTGCCAGCATTACCAGCGGCTTGAAAGGCACCTGTCAGTGAAATTTCATCGTACCCATCGTTGCTATGAATAATGACATGATTGATACCCGCCCTGGCATATACCTGATGGTAAAGGTCAATCACCTGGGGGCTAAAAACACCTATCAACTGATTTTTGGGACGGGTGGGATTTACCATGGGCCCCAACAGGTTGAAAAAGGTCTTCAAACGCAGCGCCTTTCGCACAGGCCCAACATATTTCATGGCCGGATGAAAGAGCGGGGCATGAAGGTAACAGATTCCAACCTCTTCCACTTCACGGCGTATTTTCGCCGGATCGTTTGAAAACCGATAGCCAAAGTGTTCAAAAATATTGGACGATCCGCAGGCTGAAGAAACGGCATAATTACCATGTTTCACCACTTTTACACCGGCACCGGCCAATACAAATGCCGAAAGCGTGGATATGTTGAACGTATTCTTCTCATCACCACCGGTACCACAAACATCCAAGGTATTCATTCCATTCAGATCAATGGCCACACACAAATCGAGCAGGGCTTCGCGAAAGCCACCCAGCTCATCGGGCGTAATTTCCCGCATAAGAAAGGCCATCAGAAATGCCGCAATTTCCGGCTCCGAAAATTCACCCTTCCCCATCCGGGTAAGAATATGTCTGGCCTGATCGAACGACAGAGTTTTTTTGGCGATCAGATAGCTTAAAGTTTCTTTCATGACTGACGAGTTTAGTTAGTTAGTACAATTCGTTTCATGGTCCAGGTTATGTGGCTTTGGGTGGTTGATTCGGTATAGATGGCTTCCAAATCACCCATCAGTGCTTCAATTTCCTGATTGCCATACGCACTCCGGATAAACTCCGAATCTTTCCACGCTCCAACCGTATTGGGCAGAAACCAACTGGCTGCCAGACTGTCGGATACCGGATGTACGTCGCTGGATGCACTAAGCACCTTCAACCCCTGGCAATAGGCCGGAAGCTTCCGCCCGACATACAGATCAGCATGCTGCGAAGATACCAAACGATCGCTAATTTCAAGATATTTTTTAAATACCGGCACTTCCGTTGAAATCGATTCCAGCTCATCGATATACAATCTGCCTCCGGGAACCAGATGACAAAGCCACTTCCGCAGCAATGCTTCGCAATTTTGCAGGTGCGAAAGCAAAAACCGACAGTATAACACGGAAAACTTTTCGTCGTTGGGTAGTTGACAAACATCCACTCTGCGGAAAGTAAGATGCGGAAATCGCATTCCGGCATCCTTAAGGAAGGATTTCGATTGATCGAACCCTACCACCTCCGGAGCTCCAGTGGCTTCTGCCAGCATAGCGGTGCTATACCCTGGCCCACAACCCAAATCGGCCGCACGGAACACCGCAGCATCATGATGCTTCCGAATAAAATCGGCAGCCAAGGGATCAAAGAATGCCGCTATACGGCGCAACCGTTCAGCTGCAGACAGGGAATCGCCAAAAGTATAACGCATGGGTATTGTTTATCAACATTAAATGGATCCAACTTTGGAGTACCGTTCAAAATCGGTTACTCATTCCTTTATGCGAGCCAGTTTTCCACAATTTTTAACCCGTTGGGGGTGAGTACCGACTCCGGATGGTATTGCACACCCCGGACATCGTAGGTTTTGTGGCTGATCCCCATTATCATTCCGGTATCGTCTGCACTGGTAATGGTAAAGCATTCCGGAAGTCCTTCGCGGGCTACTACCCAGGAATGGTACCTGCCCACTTCGAACCGTTGCGGCAGACCCCGGTAAAGAGGATCGCCGGGGGTGAGCACTTCGATAAAGGTGGCCACTCCGTGATACACCTTGTCGAGGTTAATCAGGTTTCCTCCAAAAGCTTCGCCAATGGCCTGATGCCCCAAACAAACGCCCAAAATACTCTTGGATGGTGCATAACGACGGATAAGATCGAGGCAGATGCCAGCTTCCGAGGGAACTCCCGGCCCGGGCGATAGCAGTATTTTATCGTAGCGCCCTACTTCATCCAGGGCAATCTGGTCGTTCCGGTAAACGTCCACCCGATCGTTGGTAAGTTGCTGAATATAATGCACCAGATTGTAGGTAAACGAATCGTAATTATCGATGACAAGTATTTTTCGCATGGCTATATTGTTTTGGCAAGTTCAATGGCCTTTTTCAGGGCTCCCAGTTTATTATTTACTTCCTGCAATTCGCTCTCTTCCTTCGACTCGGAAACGATTCCGGCTCCGGCCTGGTAGTATAGCGTATTTCCTTTACTCAGGAAGGTGCGGATCATAATCGCCTGGTTTAAATTGTATTGCAGATCGATAAATCCAATAGCTCCTCCATAGTAGCTTCGGCTTTGGTTCTCGTAGCGATCAATCAGTTCCATGGCTTTGTATTTAGGAGCACCGGAAAGGGTACCCGCCGGAAAGGTAGCCATCATCATATCCACCACTTTGGAAGGTTCGTTCAGCTGACCCGATACGGTAGAAACCAGATGGATGACATGGGAATAGAACTGCACTTCGCGGTAGTTATCTACCGTTACATCCCTGCCATGGCGGCTTAAGTCGTTGCGAGCCAAATCCACCAACATTACGTGTTCGGCATTTTCCTTCGGATCGGCACACAACTGGCGGGCCAGTTCGTTATCCTTCCGGTCGTCGCCGGTGCGTTTAAAAGTGCCTGCTATGGGGTTTATCACCGCTCTGCCGTTCTTAATCTTCAGCTGGGCTTCGGGCGACGAGCCAAAAATCCGGTAACGGTCGTAGTCGAAATAAAACAAGTAAGGCGACGGATTAACAGAACGCAACGCCCGGTACAAGTTAAAATCGTCGCCGGTGAAGTCCTGAGAGAACTGCCGCGAAAGAACTATCTGGAATACATCGCCCCGAAAGCAGTGTTCCTTGCCTTTGGTTACCATTTGCATGTATTCCGCATCGGTCATATTCGTGCGCTCATTATTGAGCCCTTCAAACTTCGCGGGCTTTTCATAGTCGCGGCTAAATACCATTTGTTCCAATTCGTCGAGTTGGCTGTTTTGCCCTTCAAACAGGTTTTCCAACAAAATGAGTTCGCTGTTGAAATGGTTAATAGCGATTACAAAGCGGTAAAAACTGTAGCGCAACTCAGGAACCTGGTACGGGGTCCGGGGGTTATTGCCAAATTTAATGGTCTCGAAATACTGCACCGCATCGAAAGAGGAATACCCCCAAATTCCGTTAACCAATGAGGCATCGCCTTCTACCACCCGGAAGCAACGGATAAACTGGTCGAATTTATCCCGGAAATCCGAAGGAGATACGATCTGCGATTCGTGGATCCTTCCATCGGGATACCCGACCGAGGCTTTTCCTTCCTCAATCTGAAAACTGGCCACCGGATCGATGCAGATAAAAGAATAGCTGTTTTCGTTGCCGTGGTAATCGGAACTTTCGAGAAGCAAGGTGTCCTTATACTTCTTTCGTGCATGCAAAAAAATGCTCACCGGAGTTACCAGGTCGGCCAGCCTTTTGCGTGTCAATACTTTAATATCAAATGTGCTCATATGCAGGATTGCTTTTAGTTTAAAATTAAAACGGCCTACCGTGAGTACGATAGGCCGTTTCTATATCTTGTTATTTTACAATAGGAGGCTAACTCACGGTTTGAAGATCAAATCGGAGCCACCACCAAGATGTAAAACGAACTGCATTCATTATAAAAAGTATTTGTTGCAAATATAAACGATAAAAAATGGAATTTCCAAAGATTAAGCCACCTTAAGACGTTTAATGTTTTGTTTCTCCAATTTCTCGATAGCGTATTTTTTGGTGATAATCAATTCAGTTTTCTCCTTGTCGGTGGGTAACTCAAACATGGCATCCATCATAATAGCCTCGCAAATGGAACGCAATCCGCGGGCTCCCAGCTTGAATTCGACCGCCTTGTCCACGATGTATTCCAATGCGGCATCTTTAAATTCCAGTGTGATTCCATCCATTTCGAAGAGCTTCAGGTATTGGCGGATGATGGAATTTTTGGGCTCGGTTAAAATTCTCCGCAAGGCTTTACGGTCAAGCGGTTCCAGATAGGTCAGCACCGGGAGACGCCCGATGATTTCGGGAATCAGCCCAAACGATTTCAAGTCTTGAGGGGCGATATACTGAAGCAGGTTTTGCCGATCGACTGTGTCCAGGTTCTTCGAAGCATTGTAACCTACCACTTTGGTGTTCAGACGCATTCCAATTTTCTTCTCGATACCATCGAATGCCCCGCCGCAAATAAAAAGAATGTTCTTGGTATCCACCGGAATCATTTTCTGATCGGGATGTTTACGTCCCCCCTGTGGCGGAACATTAATCACGGATCCCTCCAGTAGCTTGAGCAATCCTTGTTGAACGCCTTCGCCGGAAACATCGCGGGTAATGGAAGGGTTGTCGGACTTCCGCGCAATCTTGTCGATTTCGTCGATAAAAACAATTCCTTTCTCAGCAGCTTCCACGTTATAATCGGCCACCTGGAGCAAACGGGTGAGTATGCTCTCTATATCCTCGCCCACATATCCCGCTTCGGTAAGCACAGTAGCATCTACAATGGTAAAGGGTACGTTCAGTAAGCGGGCAATGGTTCGAGCCATAAGGGTCTTCCCCGTTCCTGTGGCTCCTACCAATATGATGTTCGATTTGTCAATCTCCACCTCTTCGTCCTTTCGGTGGTGGTGCATCAGTCGCTTGTAGTGGTTGTAAACCGCGACGGACAGGTACTTCTTAGCTTCGTCCTGTCCAATGATGTATTCATCGAGGAAGCGTTTGATCTCGGTGGGTTTAACCAGTTGAATGGAATTGATGTCGAAATCGTCCGATTTCTTAAGTTCTTCCTGCACGATATCGTATGCCTGCTCAATGCAGTTATCGCAAATATGTCCCGATATACCTGCAATCAAAAGGTTAGTGTCTCGTTTTTCTCTTCCGCAGAATGAACATCTATCCATGGTACTGTTATTTGGTGCGTAGAAGAACCTCATCAACCATGCCGTAGGCCTTGGCTTCTTCGGAGGTCATCCAGTAATCGCGGTCCGAATCTTTTTCAACTGTTTTTACCGGCGTGCCGCTGTGATCGGAAATGATCTTATACAGCTCCGCCTTCAATTTCACAATCTCACGGGTGGTGATTTCAATATCCGAGGCCTGTCCCTGAGCTCCTCCCATGGGTTGATGGATCATTACCCGGGAATGTTTCAGTGCCGAGCGCTTGCCCTTGGTTCCGGCACATAACAAAACGGCTGCCATGGAGGCTGCCATGCCTGTGCATATAGTGGCCACATCGGAACTGATGTATTGCATGGTGTCGTAAATCCCCAAACCTGCATATACCGATCCACCGGGAGAATTGAAATAGATCTGAATGTCTTTCCCGGGATCCGTAGAATCGAGATATAGCAGCTGAGCCTGGATGACGTTGGCTACATAATCA
The DNA here is from genome assembly GCA_003252385.1 of Bacteroidota bacterium. Taxonomy (GTDB): domain Bacteria; phylum Bacteroidota; class Bacteroidia; order Bacteroidales; family UBA10428; genus UBA10428. The sequence goes on from QKEH01000139.1 coordinate 24,002, forward strand.
TCAATGGGCAGTCCCAGAAAGATGATCCGATCCATCATCAATCGCGAAAAAACGTCCATGGACGCAATGTTCAGCTGACGCTCTTCAATAATAGTGGGTGAAATATAGCTGTTGTACGCAGAGGAAACACGATGCATGGTCATGCTGCTGATTCCTCTGTGCTGGGTTGCAAATTTCTGAAAATCGTTAAAATCTACCATAAGTACCTTACTTGATTAAACCAAAGTAAAGTTAGTACTATTTTTCAAACAATTTGTTGAATTTCTCCGTGGTCACTTCCTTCTCGTCGATTTTGGCGCTGGCTTTAATATGAGCCAACACTTTATCTTCCACCGCCCGGGCACGCATGTTGTTGAAGTCTTCACGTTTTTCCAGCATGCGTTGTGCAAACTGCACCAGGTGCTCATCTTCAATATGACCCATGCCGTATTGGGCAAATTGCATACGGGTGGTTTCTATGGCTACTTGCATAATTTCATCCTGACTAACTTCCAGCTCATTGCTCTTCATCAGATGATCTTTAATCAATTGCCATTTCAAATCTTCCCGGAAACTTTCAAAATCCTTGTCAATCTCTTCAGCGGTAAATTTTCCTTCGTTGATAGCAAACAACCAACGTTTCAGAAAAGCTTCGGGCAATTCCAGTTTGGCTTTCTTCAGAAGGTTTTCTTTGGAGTCAATGCGGAATCGGTATTCGCTATCCTGTACGAGGCTTTTTTCAATTTGCTCGACCACTTTTATGCGGAATTCTTCTTCCGATTTTACCTCCCCGGAACCAAAAACTTTATCGAACAATTCCTGGTTGACTTCAGCATTTTTAAAACGGCTTACTGATTTCAGGGTCAGCTCAAAATGACCGGTTAATGCTTCGGCCTCATCGCGGGTAATTTTCAGCATACCGGCAATCTCGGCATTGCTGGGGTAGGCCTTTTTCAGGTCAATCACCATGGAAGCATCTATAACCAGTTTCAGCAGTTCTTTTTTAATCGCTTCGTCTTTGGCGCTTTGAATAGACAGAGTGGCTTCTTCCACCTGGATACCTTCTTCCATAACCTTACCTTCGGCATCAAGTTGTTTCAGGTTCACGCGCAGTATATCGGTTTCCAGTGGAGCTTCGTCCAGTTCGATAAATTCGCCCAAACGCTGGGTGTAATTCTCAATGGTTTTATGGATTAAGTCCTCGTCCACCTGTATTTTATAATAGGTGAACTTATCTTTGGATGTAACTTTAAGATCCATCTCTGGAGCCAGACCCAGGTCGAATTTAAATTCAAAGCTTTCATCGTTATCCCAATCAATGCGTTGAGCATCTTCCATATTAGGCAGGGGATCGCCCAGTACGTGCAGTTTTTGTTCTACCAGGTACTTGGAGATGGATTCCGAAACCAGTTTGTTCACCTCTTCCACCAGCACCGGCTTGCGGTACAGTTTTGTTATGAGTCCAAAAGGAACTTTTCCCGGACGAAAACCATCCACACGGGCCTTTTTGCGGTATTCTTTGAGGCTGTTACTAACGCGTTCTTCGTAATCGGCTTTTTCGAGCGTAACGCTAAGAACGGCATTTAACTTGTCAGAATCTACTTTACTAATGTTCATATATCCAATATTTATCGCTTACTATAAAAAATCGCCAACACTAACGGGTTGCGAGAGTATTAGCGGTTACGATTTTGGGGAACAATACAGCACTAAATAAGCACTTGTTTTCGTCCACCATGCCGACATATTATCCGGTAAACAGGAAAGCTATCGACCCCATGTGCGGATGAAGGGACTCGAACCCCCACGCCCGAAGGCACTAGATCCTAAGTCTAGCGCGGCTACCAATTACGCCACATCCGCAAAACGAGTGGCAAAGATACTATAAATTTCTAATATGGAAGGATTTTCGTTGAAATTTCATGGGAAATTGCGGAGCCTCCCTCTGATAACATTGCCCCGGAAAGGATACGATGCTTTTTTGCATAAACCGCTCACCGAAATAACAACTCAAGAGGACGGTATCCGGAAGCTGTTTTGTCGGAATAATGAATAAGCCCAACCTAAAGTAGACCGGAATTCGCCCGGTTAATTCGTTTTTTTTTCGTAATTTTTTACTTCAAACGCCACTCATGAACTCGAAAGCATCGAACATTCTGATTGTGGATGACCAGATGGAGAACCGCACCCTGCTGGAAGCCTATCTGGAGGAACTGCCCGTGAGCATTGATGAAGCAGCCTCAGGCCCCGAGGCCTTGAAGAAGCTCCGGGAGCGGGAATACGTTATGGTACTTCTGGATGTGCAAATGCCCGGCATGGATGGCTTTCAGGTGTTGGAAACCATGCGCTCCGAACCCGCCCTGGCCGATGTGCCGGTGATCTTTGTTTCAGCCATTTCCAATTCCGATGAACACATTATCCGGGGTATTACCGGCGGAGCAGTGGACTTCATCCCCAAACCGGTAAACGGCACCATATTGACCAGTAAGGTATCGAATTTTATCAGTATGATCGAGAAACAGAAGAAACTCGACCAACTGGTTAAAAAACTGGAACGTACCAATCAACGCCTGAAAGAAAACGAACATAAGTTCAAGCGCATCACTCAATCGGCCAGCGATGGAATTATTCTGCTGAATGCTTCCGGGGACATCCGCTTTTGGAATGTGGCTTCCTCGCGAATATTTGGGTACAACAAGTTCGAACTTTTAGGGGAAAGTTTTCGTCAAACCCTGATAGCCCCAAAATCGCATGCCGCATTGGAAGAGCATTTTGAGGCACTGCGCAATTCGCAAAACCGCTTACTTCAACCCATACGCATTACTGCGATAAAACAAAACGGACTCGAATTTCCCGTTGAACTCTCGCTGGGGCTTTTCCAAACCGCCGACAATGAGACCAACTACACGGTAATTGTTCGCGATATGACCCAGCGTGACAAAATGGAGAAAGAAGCCCAGGAAGCACGCGAGCTCCGAGAATCGAACAAAGTGATTAAGGAATTTATGGACAACGTGAGCCACGAGATGCGAACTCCAATGAATGCTATCATCGGCATTTCGAACATGTTCCTTAAGTACCAATCCGACAACCTTACCGAAAAACAGAAAGAAGGGCTGACCATGATTCAGCAAAGTGGTACACGCCTGCTGGATATGATTAACGATGTACTGGATATTTCGCGCATCGAATCGCATAAAGTAATGGTTCAGCTGGAAGCTTTTAATCCGGATGAGTTGCTGGCTACCATACGCAGCATGGTTCTCAGCCTTATTGAATCCAAACCAATTAAATTCCGGATTCAGAAAAGCCCTTCCGTACCGGACACCCTGGTGTCGGATCCAAAAAAACTGCAACAAATACTCATCAACCTGCTCAGCAATGCTGTAAAATTCACCCCCGAGGGCCGTATTCACTTGAACCTCCATTACAAAGACTCCCAACTGCATGTTGAAGTGGAAGATTCCGGTATAGGAATAGCACCGGATGCCCATTCCAAAATCTTTCAACGCTTCCAGCAAATCGACAATACCGCGAGTAAGGAATATCAAGGTACCGGACTGGGCTTGCACATAGTAAGCAAACTCCTTGAACTCTTAGGTGGGGGAATTTCTGTCGAAAGCCAGCCACAAACCGGCACCATCATGCGTTTCTGGGTTCCGGTAAGCTCCCCCGATACCCACGATGCCAGCCTGCAGGAAAGAAGCTACTCCCGGAAAATATCCTGGTACGGGCTCGACGATAGCAACAAAAAACTGGCCCTCATTGTAGACTCCAACCTCAACCACCAATTTCTGTTTACCAACTTGTTACGCGAGGCCAACTTCCGCTTTGTGTCGTGCTACGATGCCCACCACGGATTACTTTTAACGAATGAATTACTACCCGATTTGCTGATACTCAATATGGAAATGCCCAAAGTACAAGGGGTTCCTTACCTCGACCGGTTGAAGCAAACCAACGACCATCTCCGGCTTCCCATACTGGCCTTTACCTCCATTGAAAATCCGCATTTCAACATACAGGGACTTACTCTCGAATTGTACAAAGGAATACTGGAAGAAAGCCGGCTTCTGACCGCCATCCAAAACCTGTCCCTGATCGAGAATGCACCCAAAATTTGCAACTGGTTGTACTTATACGAACATGCTGAACTGCCAAAAAACATGCTCCCTTCCGGCGCGGCCTGTTTCAAAAATGAGCATCCCGAAACAGCACGTTTGGCCATCGAACGAAGATTTGTCCAACATTTGCTGCTCGACGGACTATCATCCGAAGGGCCTAACCTGCAGCTGATTGAAACACTGATCCTGCATCACCATCGAATGCCAGATCTGATCCTGATTTCCGACGATCCGAACCCACTTCGATCGGTATCGCTGCAAAATCTGCCTTACCGACAAATCACATCAACGGATCTGGCACGTGCCGGCACATTGGAAGCCGCTTTGTTGACCCTCCACCCCCCTAAATTGTGAACCATGAGTAAACCCGTAATACTTGTTGTTGATGACGAACCGGCTAATCAGTTTTTGTTGGAAGGCCTCTTGAACGCCAACCATTACGAACCCCTGGTAGCCAGTCATGGGGCCGAATGTCTGGCCATGTTGGAAGAAAGCTCCCCCGATTTGATCCTGTTGGATATTATGATGCCCAAAATGACAGGAATTGAGGTGCTGGAACGCATCATGAAGTCGGATCGATTGAAAACCATTCCGGTGATCATGGTATCGGCCAAAACCGCTTCGGCGGATATTCAGGAAGCCCTGAATCTGGGAGCCATCGACTATATTAAGAAACCCTTCGACGAAATGGAATTGCTGGCTCGGGTAAAAGTGGGTGTAAGGCTCAAACAAAACGAAGACGGTTTGCGTGAAATGATCCAGCAACGCGATGAATTTGTAAAAATCATATCACACGACCTGCGCTCACCCTTTTCGGCCATACACGGGTTTGCCGAACTTCTGGCGCAGAGCGACAACCTCTCCGACAACCAGCGACGATCGCTCGATTATATTATCAAATCGGTAGAATTCAGCGATGAGTATTTCAACAAGCTGCTTAGTTGGAGTATGGTCAGTCATGGCGACCTGGGTTTGTCGCGTAAAATATTTCCGTTGGATATTTTTGTTGAAAGTATTTTCTGTGTTTTTGGTAAAAAGGCACGTGATAAAAACATCCGGCTGATTAATCAGGTAGAACCCACCACGCTGATCAATGCAGATGAAACATTTTTCCGACAAGCGGTTTCGAATCTGCTGAACAACTCCATCAAATTCACCGAAGAAAAGGGCGAAATAGCCCTGATATCGAAAAGAAACGGCGATGGAATTCTGCTCATTGTTTCCGATAACGGTATAGGCATGCCTCCTGAATTAACCAACGAAAAGCTGTTCAGCAGTGAACTTACCGTATCGCAACGCGGCACCCATGGCGAGAAAGGAACGGGCATTGGACTGAATATCTGTAAAAAAATTCTGGATGCCCACGGCTTTGGCATTCACTATCAGAACAAGAAGAATGGGGGAACAGATTTTGTGATCCATATACCCAAATCGGCGAGCAGCCCCTGCAAATGATTCCTGCATATAGGTTGCACAGCCATTTTACCCCGGGAACGATCCCTAAGAATTTAATAAAGAAGATGCTATCGAAACAACGTATAGATTAACGCAAGAGCCGTAAAAAGCAACAATACCATGGAACCTGCCAGGAAGAAAAGCATCCGCTTATGCCGGCGCTCCAGCTGCTTAACTCGCAGAAGATTTCGTATTTTTATCAGCACATTTTCTTTGGCAAATGAGTCCTTCACCAGATAATCGAACGCCCCGCTTTTTATCGCTTCAATGGCCACGTCGATACTATGTTGCCCCGATAGAAAAATATACTCCACATTGGGGTATTTGGGCTTTACGCTTCGTATGGAATCGAGCCCGTTCATTCCCGGCAACTCATAATCCTGTATAATAATGATCGGATCTTTCCGATGCACTCTGGCCAGCATTTCCTCCACACTAAAAAAAGCGTGTACCTGATTAAATCCTTTACTCTCTAAAAAAGTACAGAGCAATGCATTCATGGGGGGGTCGTCTTCCACAACAAAAATCTGGGGTGTCTTTTTCACGAAATACCTTTTTTGAATTCTCTATAAAAGATAGTTCGTTTATTTATGAGTGCCAATGGGAGAAAGAAAAAATCTATCTCCTTAAAAAACCGGCTGCCATGCAACCGGTTTCCAAACCTTATCGGAGGGTGAAGTTCTTTCCCAGATACACTTTGCGCACTTGCTCGTCGTTGGCCAAATCTTCGGCCGTCCCCGATTTTAGGATGTCTCCTTCGAACAACAGGTAGGCCCGGTCGGTAATTGAAAGGGTTTCGTGAACGTTGTGGTCAGTAATCAGTATTCCAATATTTTTCTGAATCAATTTCGAAACAATCTCCTGAATATCTTCTACGGCAATAGGATCGACGCCTGCAAAAGGTTCGTCCAGCAGAATGAATTTAGGATCTATGGCCAGCGCCCGGGCAATCTCAGTACGCCGACGCTCGCCCCCCGAAAGCTGAATACCCAGGCTCTTGCGTATTTTCTGTAATCCGAATTCGTTCAACAGCGACTCCACCCGATCTGCCTGCTCCTCCTTGGCCAATTTCGACATTTCCAGCACCGCCTTCAGGTTGTCTTCCACGGAAAGCTTGCGGAATACCGAAGCTTCCTGCGCCAGGTAGCCAATACCCATTTGCGCCCGCTTGTACACCGGTTCCCGGGTAATCTCTTTATCGTCCAGATAAATTTTACCACTGTTTGGGGTAATGAGTCCCACCATCATATAAAACGTAGTGGTTTTCCCTGCTCCGTTTGGACCCAGCAGCCCAACAATCTCACCCTGCTCCACTTCAACAGAAACTTCCTTAACTACAGTGCGGTTGCGATAGCGTTTAACCAGGTCTTCGGTTCGTAATTTCATGCGATGCGTATTTCTGATGGCGACAAATGTAACAATTTTTCCTGTTGCACACACGTAGTGTCTACGCCGGCACAAACCCACAGCCATGCGGGCATGCAGCGAGGACACTAGGTTCTGAAAACGGCAGTGCCGCATGCCCTGCAGCTTTTACCAATTAGCAAGCGCTCTCTAATGTATTTTAGAAGGTTAATTGCAACGTGGCACGCAAACCAAAGGTCTGGATGTTGGGATGATCCAAATACGACAATCGCCACATGGCATCTACCCGTATCAGATTAAACAGGTTTTCGAAACCGATACCCGCTTCGTAGTAAGGTTTGCTGAGTCCGGAAAGCCCCAACGGGAAGTCCATCACGTTACGATTCTTATCGGACAGGCTACCCACCAATCCCTTTACGGTTACCACCTCGCGCAGCTTCAGCCAACGTAAAAAGGGAATCCGGTTAAAGAAAAAACCCTGCATATGTTGTTCAGCAGCCAGCATAGCATAGCGGTCGCTCACAAACTCGTAGTAATTCATCATGTTGAAAGACTGAGGATCGTAGGCATAGGTTTCGTTCCCATCGTGTAGTTCCAGTAAGGGATAAGGCAGGGTACCAAACACCTGGCCGCCTATCAACTTGTATTTAAAATAGCCAAACGGATTGGTCTCAATTTTATCCGAAATCTGGGTGCGCAGCCGAAAGTATTCGTAATCACTTCCCAAGAAACCCTTTGGCCCATAGGTAAAGTCAACGTCAAGAATAGGAAAATTCGACCCCACACTAATCCGTTCAAAAAAAGCCGTTAAAAACTTCTCCCGGTAGCCATAATGCAAATTCAATGTAATTTCGGACGAGGTCAATGGTCCCTGATCCATATCCTGAATCTGAAAAGGAACGTATCCGGTTGGATAGATCACCTGATGGCGAAGGGTCAACGTGTTGGAAAAACCCTGGTACCACTCTCGCATAAATTCCAAATTCACCTGGTCTACCAGAGTTAACTTGTAATTGGGGTTCCTCCGAAGCAGGGTGGTCATAATGTTATCGTCCAGAAAGGCATTGGCACTTTTTCCCAATTGCCGCACATCGTGATAATACGACCCCATAAACATAATCCGAGGGTTGGTATTAAACATATACTCCATGGTTCCACCGTACTTCACCTTCTGATCCAAACTACCGTATGCCACGTGCCCGCCCAAACGAACCACCTTACTGAAATTAGGGTTGGTTCGCCCTCCCAGCCGTATGCGATGCCCTTCAATGGGATTATGACTATACGTGGTATAGTAGGGGCCATACTCCACAGGACCGAACTCGTAGTAATATTCCGTCAGCATCTGTATCACGCTGTGTATCCGTTCAAATGCCGGCATTTTTACCACCGAGTCTACCATGGAATAAATATTCTGCTCCTCCTCATCGAGTTCCACGGTACGGTTTGCTACCCAATAGGCTTCATCCTTATCCAGGTTGGACGGATCTATGTAGGTATCGGTATGCATAGTTTCAATGCTGTCAGGAATGGGCACATCCAACTGAATGTTGCTGTACACCGAAGTTTTTCGCCCAAAAAAACCGGTACCCTTATCGGTCAGGTAAAAATCCAGTAGTAAATCCTCGCGCGACAGGAACCAGGTAGTATCGTTTACCCGTTGGTATTCGTTCACCGCCATCAAATCGTTCAGGTAATTGATGTTGACATCGGGCGATACCCGCAACTGTATTTTTTTGATAGCAAAAGAGGTGTCGGCTACCCAAAAATAGCCATAGAAGGTACGTTCCAGCTTGCGCTTGGGCTTGAAATTGATCTTGAAACACCACGTGTCATCAATCATGGCGCTGTCTTCGAGCTGGTATTTGTAATAGGCACGGCCAAAATCGGCGATGGGGCTCACAAAACCCGGCTCAAAGAGGGTCATAAAATCATCGTAGATGTTGAGTTGTGCATACATCTTACCCGAAAACTGCGAAATGGTATTGTTCTGCACCCCGCTGATCCGGAACGCATCGATCACCTCCCGTTCCAGTTTCGGGTTCTTCCGATAGTAGTAATGCGCCTTGCTTTCCGACATGAGTATGGGCAGGTAGTTTTTTCCAAATACCTCTGAGCTGTCCATGTTCTCAAAAATAAACTGGAAATTACGTACAAACATCTTATCCTTAAAGTCGTGTTTCACATTGTTCATATCGAGCCGAAGTTTGTTGTACGAATCGTACCGGTACGATGAAAAACGATTGGGATTATTCTGCTTTTTATGCGCTGAAATATTACGCAATACGGCAAATGCCGGATTTTCGCCCGGGGTAACCACCACTTCTTCCAACATCAGGCTGGATGCCTTCAAATCGAAACGAACCTGTTGTTTGGTATGTTGAATGATGGCCATTTTCCCAGAGTTGTATCCCATACACGATGCCATAAGTGTATCGCTGGCCTGAAGAGTTTCCAGATAAAAGAATCCCTCAAAATCGGTTATGGTACCCGAGGTAAGCCCCTTGTATGTGACGTTTGCAAAAGGAATGGGTTCGCCAGTTTCGGCATCGTACACTCCTCCGTGCACCATGGTTTTTTGAGCATGTCCCCTGCCCGCTTGAACCAGTAACAGCACAAGGAGCCATAAAAAGCGAACTGAAAAAAGATTCATAAACCCAACCATTTTTGAAAACATAGGCCATTACTCTGTTACTCCGTGAGGGTTTGTTCCTCCCGTGCCACAATCCTGCGGGCTATCCAAATACTCACTTCGTATAACACCAGCAAAGGTAAGCATACCAGAATCTGGCTAAAAACATCCGGCGGAGTGATAATCGCTGCAACAATGAGCATAACCACAACAGCATGTTTTCGGTATTTTCGTAAAAATTCCGGGGTCAACAAACCAATCCGGGTTAAAAACATGACAATCACCGGCAATTCAAAAACCACCCCAGATGCCAGGCATATACCGGCAATCAGCGAAACGTACGACATTAGCTGAATGTCGTTCCTGGCCAACTCCGAAACCTGATAATTGTATAAAAAATTAATGGATAGAGGACATATTATATAATACCCAAAGGCCACCCCAATAAAAAACAACAGGGAAATAGCTCCCACCGCACCCCGCGCTACCCGGCGTTCGCTCGTATACAATGCCGGACGAACAAAACGCCACAGTTCGTAAAAAACATAGGGGAATGCCAGTATCAGACCACCAATTAGCGAGATTTTAAAGTGCGCCATAAATTGTCCTGCCATCTGGATACTCTGCAATTGTATGGGTTTCTGATTAATGCAAAGCACGTTGCTGTGCACAAACGATTCCATTCCCAGGCGGCACAACCACCTGCAGGTAATAAAATCGGCCTTGCTGGGGCCAAGCAATACGGTGTCGAAAACAAAGTGTTTGAATACAAAACCCAGCACCGAAAAAACCACAATGGCCACGGCCGAGCGCACCAAATGCCACCGAAGCTCTTCGAGATGCTCCAGGAACGACATTTCGTTATGTGAAGATGTACTGCTCATACCGTACGGCAAACATACGCAAGCTTCTGAAACTTTTCTTGAAAAAAAACAGCATCTTATCAACTTTCACTGGCGGGTATCACACCCTCCCACCCGATAGTTTACCCGGAATCCATATCAAAAAAAAGCGTATATTTAGGCTGTAAAATATCCGCCCCCTAACCGAAATATTGCATCCTGATTCCGTGAGGTTGTCAAAAAAACTTAGTATTTTTAAGGTAACACCGAACAACAACCCAAAGAAATGGCGCAGCTCGCGTTTGTTTTAACGAAAGCATGGAGCAATATACCCGATAATACAAGGAATTACTAAAATGAATGCAGTAGCAGATATGGATTTGATTAGTGTCCTCAGGAAACACTTCGGATTCACCAGTTTTAAGGGCAATCAGGAGTTGGTCATCCGGAATATCTTGTCCGGTCGGGATACTTTCGTGCTAATGCCTACCGGTGGAGGGAAATCCTTGTGCTACCAATTGCCCTCCATCGTACTGGAAGGAACCGCCATAGTTATCTCTCCCCTGATTGCGCTGATGAAAAACCAGGTAGATGCCATGCGTAGTTTCAGTGAAGACGACGGGGTGGCTCACTACCTGAATTCGTCGCTGGTAAAGAGTCAGGTGAACCAGGTTAAAACCGATGTTATCGACGGCAAAACCAAGCTGCTTTATGTGGCGCCGGAATCGCTTACCAAAGAAGAAAACATTGCCTTTCTGCAACAAATAAAAATTTCGTTCTATGCCGTTGATGAAGCCCATTGCATTTCGGAATGGGGACACGACTTTCGTCCTGAATACCGCCGCATACGCCCAATCATCAACGAAATAGGAAAAGCCCCAATCATTGCCCTTACCGCCACCGCTACACCCAAAGTACAACACGACATCCAGAAAAACCTCGAAATGCTGGATGCCAATGTGTTCAAATCGTCCTTCCGCCGCGAGAACCTGTACTACGAAATTCGACCTAAGAAAAACGCCGTAAAGGAAATCATCAAATACATTAAAAGCAATCCCGGAAAATCCGGAATCATCTATTGCCTGAGCCGGAAAAAGGTGGAAGAACTGGCCGAAACCCTCAAGGTAAACGGTATTAAATCGCTCCCCTATCATGCCGGCATGGATGCTACCACCCGAGCAACCAATCAGGACAAGTTCCTGATGGAAGAAGTAGACATTATAGTGGCAACCATAGCATTTGGCATGGGCATTGACAAACCCGACGTGCGTTTTGTGATGCATTACGATATTCCCAAAAGCCTGGAAGGCTACTACCAGGAAACCGGACGCGCCGGCCGAGATGGCGGTGAAGGCAAATGCATTGCGTTTTACGCGTATAAAGACATTCAGAAACTCGAAAAATTCATGCAGGGTAAGCCTGTTGCCGAACAGGAAATTGGCAAACAGCTCCTGCTCGAAACCGTCTCGTATGTCGAATCGTCGGTATGCCGCCCCAGGTTGTTACTCAACTATTTCGGCGAAGAAATGAAGGGACGGTGCAACAACTGCGACAACTGCCTGAACCCTAAAAAACAATTCGAAGGTAAAAACGATGTAGTATTGGTACTACAAACCGTGCTGGAGGTCAAGGAGAAATTCAAGGCGGATCACATTGCGAATATTCTCACCGGCACCCTCTCCCAGGCAATAAAATCGTACCGACACGATGAGCTGGAATTCTTCGGAGCAGGTAACGAACACGATATTAAACACTGGAATGCAGTAATCCGGCAGGCACTCATTGCCCGGTTTCTTTCCAAGGAGATCGAAAACTACGGCCTCCTAAAAGTAGAAGCCAAAGGAAAAAAATATCTTGAGCAGCCCGTTTCGTTCATGATCTCTGAAGATCACGAATACCCCGATACCGACGATGACGATTTATTGATCAGTGAAGGCCAGGGAGGTGGTGCTGCAGCGGATGAAGAACTCTTTATGATCCTGAAGGATCTGCGTCGAAAAGTTTCCAAACAGAAAAAGGTTCCTCCTTTTGTAATTTTCCAGGATCCATCTCTCGAAGACATGGCCATACAATACCCCACCACCCTGGATGAACTCCAGAACATCAGCGGGGTGGGTGCAGGAAAAGCCAGCCGGTACGGAAAAGAATTCATCGAAGTCATTAAGCGCTACGTCGATGAGAAAGAGATTGAGCGCCCCCAGGATATGGTGGTGAAGTCGGTTGTAAACAAATCCGGACTGAAGGTATACATCATCCAGAGTATCGACCGAAAATTACCGCTTACCGATATTGCAGACGCCAAAGGACTGGAAATGACTCAGCTGCTCGACGAACTCGAAGCGGTTGTGAATTCCGGAACCCGAATCAATATCGATTACTACCTTGACGACGTTATTGACGAAGAACACCAGGAAGAAATCTTCGAATACTTCCGGGAAGAATCGGAAAGCGGCTCACTCGATGAAGCCCTTAAAGAACTGGGAGAAGACGAATACAGTGAGGAAGAAATCCGACTGGTACGTTTAAAATTTTTATCGGAACTTGGAAATTAGTTACTTATAAAAATTGTACCTTTCCACACACCTTAAAAGTAAACTACCATGAAACGTGTAAAGAAACTTGCCTTAGCAATCGTTGTTACCAATAGTTTGCTGTGTGCAGCTCAGCCCAGCCTGACTTACGAAACGCATGCTTTACTGCCCGGCGAAGACAATCCGATGTCGATATGCAATTATGCCAACCCGGGTATGAGTGGCGCGAACATGACGTGGAATTTTTCCGATCTGCAGTTCGAAAAATCATTCACCGGCTATCTGGCCACCTATACCGATCAAACCATTCATTCGTGTAATACCGTACTTACCGAGTTCAATTCCCTTTTCTACTTCGACGTTACCCCACAGGGCATTACGCAATACGGATATGCATCGGACGATGGCAAACTGGTAACCGAATACGATGTTCCATTTGAAAAAATAAAATATCCATTTTCCTATGGCGATCAATACAGCGGATCGTTTTCAGCAACTACCAGCTACCAGGGCACTCCGCAAAGCGAACTTAATGGAACCTATTCGGTTGAAGCCGATGGCTATGGCAAGCTGATACTTCCAGGAAACATAAGTTACGATAATACGCTACGCGTTGCAACCACGCGAAACTACACCAGTACCTCTGGAAGTACCACCAGCGACATTGAACTCACCACCTACCGCTGGTATAATAATTCGCATCGCTATCCCCTTTTGGTACTAACCGAATACAAGGTAACCACCGCAGGAAACACCAACATTACTTACCAATCGGCTTATAACAACAATGCCGTGCAAAATCTATCTCCCGTGCAGGCGGGCAGCCTGTCGGTTTTTCCAAACCCGGCCTCTTCCAGCTTGAACCTGAGTTATACCGCCATTGCCGCCGGTACCTTGCATTGCTCTATTATTGACCCTTCCGGAAGGGTGGTTCGTCAGTTCGATCTGGAGGTGAACACTTCAGGCAGACAAGCTATCGACCTGAGCCAACACATTACCGGGCTGAGAGCTGCAAACTATCAACTTCGTATGGAAAGTGGTAAGGAGGTATTTGAACAATCGTTTGTAAAGGTAGATAACTAATCGAATTGTCGTCCCTTCCACTGGTAACGCCCGGCAACTGCTGTTCCGGCTGCTACAACCACATAAAGCGGATACAGACTGGCAAAAAAAGGCAACATCCAGAAGGGAATCCTCTTTGAAAAGAACCAACGGCCGGCATCCACAAAAAGGATGTCGGCCGTAATTTTTATGCCCAACAACAAGCCCATTGTGCCTGCCGGAAGTAACCCGAAACAGGTCACACCCACCGCTGCGAGCAGGCCGGTGTTGCCCGCCAAAACTGTCCAGGTCAGGATCAGGCTGTCTCTGTCAGTGTAGTAGCGGGCTTTTGCCCCCCATCGTATCCGTTGGTTTAAAAACTCGTTTACAGTTTGCGGAGCAGCGGTTTGGACCATGCCTTCCGAATGATATAAGACGGCAATTCCCTTCGGAAATTTTCCTTTTATGGCATGCAGCAGAAATACATCATCGCCACTGGGCAGCTCGTGTTTTAATGCCAGGTGCTCCTCTAAATACACCGAACGACGAACCGCCAGATTGGCTCCATTGCAAAGTGTGGCATGCCCCAGCCGGGCACTGGCTGCTCCTGCCATAACCAACGCTCTGAAATCGATTCGGAAAAAGTGCCCGGCCAGCTTCTCCGGATATTCATAATCGACCAAGCCTATGCTCAATTGAAGTCTGTCGTCCGTAAACATTTCAACTTGCCTTTTAACCCACAGTGTGCCAAACCAACAATCGGCATCGGTAAAAAGCAGGATCTCGTTCTTAGCCAGCCTGGCACCATAAAGCAAAGCTTGTTTTTTCCCACCGACTGCCTGGGGAAGACGCAATACCCGAAGGGCATGTGGTAAATACCCCTGAACGCGCTTATGTTCCTGCACCAGACGATCGGAGTGATCGTCCACCAGAATAATTTCCATCCGATCGGCGGGAAAATCCTGCACTGCCAGGCACGATAACAGCCGAAAAAGGTTCGCCTCTTCGTTGCGCACGGCCACCACTACTGATACGGAACCTGCCGGGGCACCTGCACAGATGCTGGTTTTACCGAGCAAATACCACCCCCAACGCAGCCATACAAACACGGCAGCATAACAAACGATAGCAGTAAAAAGCAGAAAAGTAAGCCATTGTGAAACAGGGAATCCTAATGCGCCTGTAACCATTGGTCTATCTTAATAAACAATTCCGATATGTTGATGGGCTTGGTAACAAAATCGTCGAACCCCGCTTCAAAGCATCGCTGGCGTTCCTCCGATATCGCATTGGCGGTTTGTGCAATAATGGGCACCTTGCGAAACTGCTTAATCGCCTGAGTGGCTTCCATTCCATTCATTTCGGGCATTTGAACATCCATCAGGATCAGGTCAATATCTTCCCGTTCCCTGGCTAATTCCACTGCCCTGGCACCATCGGGGGCATGAATGACTTCTGCATTCGTTTTCTTCAGAAATCCCTCGAGTAATTTGTAGCTGAAAGTATCATCCTCGGCCACCAGAAAAAGCTTACCTTCCCAGTTGTAGTCGGATCGGGGTCTCTTTCTATCGCTTTCTTCAGCACTCTTCAGTTTAGAGGGCACATAGGGTATGGTGAAGAAGAATGTAGATCCTGCGTTCACTTTCGACTCCACCCACATGGTTCCCCCCAACAGCTCCACAAAACCTTTAGAAATGGCAAGCCCCAAACCGGAGCCACTGTACTTCCTCGAGCGCGAATAATCCGCCTGAACAAAACGTTCAAAAATTTTATCGATCTTATCTTCTTCAATACCTATACCCGTGTCCTTAACATAAAACTCCAACATGTCTTCCTGTGACAACCGATACCCAAACTCAATATACCCTTCCTTGGTAAATTTCATAGCATTCCCAACCAGGTTAATAATAACTTGTCGCAAACGGTTCGGATCGGTTTGAATGTAACATTTATCGTTACTAAACGCTTTACTCACCCGAAGCTGCACCCCGCTTTTATCTTTCAGAAAGCTGTTGGTCATGAATGAAGTATGCACCTGGGTAAGAAGGGCATTCAACGAAAACTCCTGCTGCAGAATTTTAATCTGTCCGGCTTCGATTTTTGAGAAATCAATGATGTCATCAATAAGATTCATCAGGATCTTGCCATTGTTGTTGATAATTTCAACATATTTTCTCCGATTACCCTCTCCCAACTGATCGTCATTCAACATTTCGGCAAAACCTAAAATGCCGTTCATTGGCGTACGTATCTCGTGCGACATATTGGTGAGAAAGGCCGTTTTTAGCTTGTCCGATTCCTCGGCCTTGTCGCGTGCCTGTACGAGTTCGTATTCCAACTGGCTCCGCTGCAATGCCACCGAAATCTGATGGACAAAAGTTTCGATGATATGTTTGAATTTGACAATGGTTTTGTTCAGCGTAAGTATAATGATGTTGCCTAACAGCTTATTATCGCGAGCCATGGCAATGTGGTAGACTTTATTAACATGGATCTCTTCAATGATTCTTCCCAGGGCAGCACGGGTGAGAGGATCAAAGTTCAGATCTTCCGAAGGCCCATTATAAATAGTAATATTACCTGCATTCTCAATACTCTTCTCCGGTTGGTCAAGCTGGTACACCATTCCTATAGGTTCGTGCCCCAACACCGTATTAATGGCTTGCTGGTTGACAAACTTGCCATAGATGGCCTCTAACTGGCAGCTCTTTGTGGACTCGGTGTAACTGGAAACCATAACCACTGCATCTTCAAGAAATTCGTACAGTTTATGGCAGATATAGCGGTAAATCTCATCGCGCCCCGACAAGCCGAGCAATTCCAAAGCCGAATTGCTCAAAAACACCAGGTTATCATGATACACCCGCTCCTTAAGTTCGGACATTTTACGATCCGAAATATCACGGGTATTCACTACAATTCCGCGTATCGAAGGATTATTCAAATGGTTGGAAAAGATCGACTCCACATAAATCCATCGCTTGTTTTTATGCAAACTGCGATACTCCCGCTTAACCTGAGACATGGGCTCCAATAAAACCGCCTTAAGGGTTTCCCGGAATATGCCCTTGTCTTCGGGGTGAACCATTTCCTCGAAAGGTTTACCGATCAGTTCGTCGATTAGAAAATCGGAAATCCGGTTGCGCAACGCACTCTCGAACATAATATTACCGGTTTTATCCAGTATGGTAATGGCATCGGAAGAGTACTGCAACAACGCTCTAAAATGCTCCTCATTCTTGATGATGGTGTCTTCCATGGTTTTCCGGTCGGTAATATCGCGAGCGATACCGGTAATCCCTATCAATTCGTGTTCGTCGTTTACAATTGGCGCCGTAAATGCTTCAATCCAGCAAGGATTGCTATCCACAATCCATTCGTCCTCAAAATACTTCCGCTTTCTCGCTATACGAACCGAAGAATCGTATTTCTGAAACAAAGCACTGATCTGAGCGTCAAATAAGTCCTCATCCAATTTGCCTATAATATCGCAGTGATCCATGTTAAAGAACCCGGCAAATGGCTCATTTACAGAGATGTAACGACCTTCCGC
Source organism: Bacteroidota bacterium (assembly GCA_003252385.1). GTDB lineage: Bacteria > Bacteroidota > Bacteroidia > Bacteroidales > UBA10428 > UBA10428. The sequence continues at coordinate 41,524 of QKEH01000139.1, forward strand.
ATCTTTCAGCCAGGCTAGGTACGGGATATTATCGAGTATCGCCTTTTGTTCTTGTCGGGTGTTCGAATTGCCATTTTCCCCTGGCAACCATTCATTCCGGACACTAATTATGGTTAAATCAAACGAGCTTTGTCTTTTTTCGCCCTGAATCCGATTGCTTCGCAGAGTGACCTGGTATTTCTTGGCCGACGACTGCAGGGTACAGGTACACTCAAATTTACCAGAACTCCCCTGATACAGTGCCTTTCGGTCACTTTCCAAACGTTCCAGCGCTGCCGCTGAAATAGACCCTTGCAATGCTTTCGGAATATCTGTGCCGGTAGCTATCTTCACACCCAGCATGTCTTCAAAAGCCTTATTGTGGTAGACAATTTCCTTTTCGTTGGAAAGAACAAAGGCATCCAAAGCCTGGTCGGCTACTTTCCGTAATATGTCCCGATATGCTAACACACTGAAATGATTTGCGTTTGGAGTCATGTAAAATCCTCTTGGTACAAATAGCTGGTCAAGGCTTTTAATAAACGTGCGGTTTGTCTGTCAGGCTCCTTCTTTTCTCCGTTTCAACTCATCGCGTATGGTAGAAGCCAACTCGTAATCCTCCTGTTTGATAGCCTCTTCCAGCGAGCGCTGCAATTCGTCCACGTTCATTTTCGATAAGTTGCCACTACCGGATGTTATGGGTGTTTCCTCCTTTTCATCCTGATCCAAATCAGGATCCTCAAAATTCTCAGATTCCTGTTCAAAATCCAGAATGATTCCGGCACGCTCCATAATTTCGGGCGTGGTATAAATCGGACAACGAAAGCGCAATGCCAGAGCAATGGCATCCGATGTACGCGTGTCCAGCTCAACCGTTTTAATGCTATCCTGACAAGTAAGCTGGGAATGAAACACCCCTTCTTCCAGTTTAGTAATAGTAACCTCCATTACCTGAATGTCGAAGATTTGGGCAAAGCTGAAAAATAAATCGTGGGTTAATGGCCTGGGAGGCTTCAAACCTTCCAGTTGTATAGCAATGGCTTGAGCTTCAAAACCTCCCACAATAATCGGAATTCGTCGCTTTCCTCCTTCTTCGGCAAGTACCAGCGCATATGCCCCGGTTTGGGTCTGGCTGTACGATATGCCAAGTACGTTTAACTTAATTTTACTCATGCCGCTCATTCCACTATGCAATTGCTGACTATTTTTGATATGGCAAATGGCATTCTTTCGCATTGCCTGTTACAAATATAATCAAATCTGTTAGAGTGAAAGATATCCTGCCTCACGTTGTAAAAATATCCCCCGTAACAAATGGAATACCCTTTATTTCCTGAATGGCATTAAATCCTATGAAGATATTGACAGAAAGCATGAATTATTTTAGGCTAAAATTTCAGGAATTCGTTTTTTTAACTAATTTTGTCGCCTCATTTTAAGGACAATTAACAAATAGCATATAAAAATGGCAAACCATAAATCAGCTATTAAACGAGCAAGACAAACAGAAACACGCAGAATTGAGAATAAGTACAAAGCACGTACTACTCGTAATGCCATTAAAAAACTTCGGTCTACTACCGAAAAAGAAGAAGCAGTTGCGTTACTGCCAAAAGTTAGCGCCATGCTCGACAAATTAGCAAAAAGCAATTTGGTACATAAGAAAAAAGCAGCCAACCTGAAATCGGGTCTGGCAAAGCATGTGAACAGCCTGTAAATAAAGTTTTTACACGATACTTTCAAACCCCGACCTTATCGGGGTTTTTTCGTTGGTCACTGCTTGCCATTAACGAGCCACTACAAAACTCTTCTTCTGCACAAATTTCTCGCCGGAAGGATGTAAGGCTTCGAAATAGACCAGGTAATACCCATCGGGCACCAAGGCATCACTCCGGTCGGTGCCCTGGTAGATAATTTCGCCATGGGTGCCCAGCAGGGTCCCTTCAGCCAATACCTTCTGCAAAACTCCCCCTGCATTGTAGATGTAGACCCTCCCAATACTCCCCTCCAGCGCCAAACGATACTGAATTATGAGTTGCTCCTGCGCACCATCGCCATTGGGTGTAATAACTTTGGAGCTCAATACCACTATAGATCCATCATCCAACTGCTCTTCCTGCGAATTGGGGCTTGCCGGGGTCATAAAACCCGCATCGGCCGAAGCAGATTGCCACAACTTCTTCCCTCCCCCGCTTTCGGCATGGATGCGTTCCAACGAAACCCCTTTAGTATCCACCAGAATTGGATGATGATCGTCAGGAAAGTAATTCACCGCATCGAGTACCTCATGATCAGGACTGGTAAGCTGCAAATAACTACCTGTATTTCGCAGAGACGGAAAATCTTCCATGTACACCACTTGCGAAGCCCTGCTGAACCACTCTGCACCATCAATACCCCGAAACGATTGGGCCAACACTACATAACCTTCGGGTGGCAGTGGCCAATATTCCGTGGTAATGTCCGAACCCGTATCGCCAACTTCAACCGACAAATAACACCCTTTCAATTCCAGGGTTTTATCGGACACATTACGCAGTTCAATAAATTCGATACACCCTTCACAAGGTTCATACAGCACCTCATTCAATCGTATTTCGCCGGGGAGTGGCTTCTCTGCCGTGCAGAAAGTAACAGATGCCTCCGACAGAAAGGAAGCACCGGTACACGTACAAACATCAGCAGTTACCGACAGAGTATAGTGTTCGCCCTTGCGCAAGGGCTGCTGAAATACCAGTTCGGTTACCTGGCTCTGCGGCCATCCCTGATGAACCTGTTGCGGATGACCCATCCCCTTGTTTACCGAGTAAAACATCGGATCCGCTGCAAGCAGGCTGTCTACTGGTTCGGAAAAGTACAATTTCAAGGTTCCCGAATCGGTAACCGCCACACGCCACAGGGCTGCATCGGGCCTTTCGGAATCGGGGGCGATGGAATTGGGTTGTCCTGGTGTTCCTCCAGTATAATCTGTCGAACTCCCCCAGTTACCCTCTGTAAGACACGGCTCATTAGTATTCCGCATTTCCAAGGCATAACCTCCATTCCTGCAACTTGCAAGTTCGTGCCAGCTACTTTGGTACATCAGGCTGTGGATAGCTCTTCCGGAAGCATCCACTAAAACCAGTCTGGCACCGGAGTTACTCAATGCCGGAAAAGGGTCGGTTGCCAACAGGCGAGCTACTCCTGTAAACTTTGGTGCTGTTTCGGCAGCACAGATCAAATAGTAGCATCCGGGTTGTAAAAGGGTTGAGGGCAGTGTGACAGTAAGTTGATTGACCATTAGACGCCAGTTTTTAATCCAAAAGGCTTCGGAACTTCGATTGACAATCTCTATGTATTCGGCTTCAGGAAGCAAAACCGGAGGAGATGGGTCGACCATGACTTCAGAAAAAACTACATCGTTCCGCGCCGGATAGTAAAAAGTATATGAGCAGGAAAGGTTACTGTTTCCGAACACATCCTGCAATTGAGGTACGTTTAGTCCATAACTTCTGCCCGGCTCTAGTGCATAGGGTAATTGTAAGAGGATTCGACTGTGCCAGCTGATACACCGTTATTTCTGTTTCCTGTAAAAAAAGAACCGGTTCGCTGAATTCAATTTCAATCTGATATGGATTTATTACTACGACTCGTTTCAAATATGGAGATTCAGTATCTTGCGTAGCATTTCCATTAATCGAGAGCTCATCGAACCACAAGCTTTGATCATGGCTTGCCGTATAGTGTAATGCCAGAATCAGATTCCTGATCATCCCAGCCTCTTCGGGCTTTATGGCTCCCAGATAGGTCTCGTGGGAATAGGAGTCCGTGATCGTAGCTCTTAAACTGTCACTGGGTGTGTACTCCAGGGTCAGAGTGATCCATTCACCGGAAGCTACATGCTCCTGCCAATTATAAGCCGTAGTATTAAGCTGGATTTCACGCCCCTCGGCCAGCTCCCCCAGCTGCAGGAAGTCCTCACTCCCCTGACAATTTACCCCGATGAAATACCCCTCTTCGGGAATACCAAAAGCATCAGGAACATTGCCGGATGTCAGATAAACGCACCAGCGGTTATTGGCCGAAGGCTTGGAATCGTAACGTATTTTCATCTGCCATGAAACCTTGCCTTGCTGCAGGAGCAACGGATCATGAAAACAAGCCATCCAATCGACTCCCGCAACCGAATCGTCATGACAATGATGTAACGCGTAACGGTCTCCGGCTGCATCCACATTGCGAATACACCAGTTTCCTTCCGCTTCCGGAAACCACCCCTGTAGTTGCTGGTTCTCAAAATCGGCATATACAACCTGTGCCACAACCAGGCAGGGTGCACTAACGAAAAAAATGAGAGCCGAAATCTTTATGAATATACTAAGCAGATGGTTTTTGGGCATAGTGGTTATGAATGGGAATGAGCGTACTGTGAAAGTCTGAAAATTATCCAATCCGCTGTTTCAATCCTGAAAATAAATTCCGAATTTTGCACTTGTATTCAATAAACTATAATATAGTCATTTATTGATTAAGAATCAAATCCCTCTCGGGGGATTTGATTCTTAATCGGTAGTTTAATCACCAAAAAACGAGAAGATGAAAATTGCAATTGTTGGCGTGAGTGGTGCCGTGGGTCAGGAGTTCCTAAAAGTGCTCGATGAGCGGAATTTTCCGCTGGATGAACTGGTATTGTTTGGTTCGGCACGCAGTGCCGGCAAAGAATACACCTATAAGGGCAAAAAACTGGTGGTTAAAGAATTAAAACACAACGACGATTTTAAAGGGATTGACATTGCATTGACTTCTGCCGGAGCAAGCACCTCGAAAGAATTTGCGGAAACCATTACCAAACATGGCACCGTGATGATTGACAACTCCAGCGCCTTCCGCATGGACAACGATGTACCCTTGGTAGTTCCTGAAGTAAATGCCGAGGATGCAAAAAACCGTCCCCGCAACATAATTGCCAACCCCAACTGTACCACCATTCAAATGGTGGTTTGCTTAAAACCCATTGAGAATCTTTCGCATATTAAAAAAGTGCATGTAGCCACCTATCAGGCTGCCAGCGGAGCCGGTGCCCAAGGCATGGCCGAACTGGAAAATCAGGTACAACAAATTGCCAAGGGGGAAAAACCTACGGTTGAGAAATTCCAGTACCAACTGGCAATGAATATTATTCCCCAGGTAGACGTATTCACCGAAAACGGTTATACCAAGGAGGAAATGAAAATGTTCTACGAAACCAAGAAGATTATGCACACCGATGCCGATGTGAGTGCAACCTGCGTGCGCATTCCGGTAATGCGAAACCACTCGGAAGCAATTTGGATCGAAACTGAAGATGAACTGAGTCTGAATGCGGTACGGGAAGCTTTATCCAATGCGCCCGGAGTTACGCTGATTGACGATCCTGCCAACCGGAAGTACCCGATGCCACTCTTTGGTGCCGGCGAAGACGATGTATTTGTCGGACGAATCCGGAAGGATCTGACCAACCCCAAAGGCATTACGTTTTGGTGTGTTGGCGACCAGATTAAGAAAGGAGCAGCCCTCAATGCAGTTCAAATTGCCGAATATCTGGTAGAGAACAAACTGGTTTAACAGCTTACATAATTTGCGTGAAACCCACTACACTTACGTATGTGGGTTTTTTATTGCCTTAAATGCGGATTAGTGCCAGCGGAGGGGGATTCAATACAGCAAATTATCGTAGGGATACCGGGCTACATGTACCTCCTTAATTTTGCCGTACAAAAGTTCCCGGAACTCATCAATATTCTCCTTGCGCAAGGCTGAAATGAACACACAGTGCGCCGCACTCTTTGCCATCCAGGTTTTCTTCAACTCCTCCAGGCTTACATTGGCGGCAGTGGATGGGGTAAGATCGTCTTCGTCCTTCTTCTCAAAGGTGTACGCATCTATTTTATTGAAAACGATATAGGTCAATTTATTGGTAGCTCCAATTTCCTGTAGCGTTTCGTTAACTACATGCATTTGATCTTGAAATCCATCGTGCGAAATGTCTACCACATGCAACAAAATGTCCGATTCGCGAACCTCATCCAATGTCGACTTGAAAGACTCCACCAGGTTATGCGGCAGTTTTCGAATAAAACCTACCGTATCGGACAACAGGAAAGGCAGATTGCCAATAACTACCTTGCGCACCGTGGTATCCAACGTAGCAAACAACTTGTCCTCGGCAAAAACCTCCGACTTACTAAGCAGGTTCATGATGGTCGATTTGCCCACATTGGTGTAGCCCACCAAAGCTACCCGTACCATCCGTCCCCGATTCTTACGCTGGGTAGCCATTTGGCGGTCAATCTTGGAGAGTTGCTCTTTGAGCCGGGCGATTTTATCGCGTATAATCCGGCGGTCGGTTTCAATTTCCGTTTCGCCAGGCCCCCGAAGCCCAATACCCCCGCGCTGCCGTTCCAGGTGAGTCCACATTCGGGTAAGACGGGGTAAAAGGTATTGGTATTGTGCCAGCTCTACCTGGGTTTTTGCATGGGCTGTTTGAGCCCTTGAGGCAAAAATGTCGAGTATCAGATTGGTGCGATCCAGTATGCGGCAGTTCAACTCTCGCTCTATGTTCCGCAGTTGACTGGGAGTAAGTTCGTCATCGAAAATGACCAAATCGATATCGTTATCTTTGATAAACAGTTCAATTTCCTCCAGCTTTCCGGAACCAATGTAAGTTTTCGGATTCGGCACGGGTACCCGCTGAATAAAAACGGAAACTGGAATGGCTCCGGCAGTTTCGGTTAAAAAAGCCAACTCATCCAAATATTCTTCTACTTCTTCCTGTTTTTGCTCATTGGTAATAACCCCTACCAAAACGGCACGTTCCCTTACAACTTCTGTTGAGATAAGCCCCATACTCACATACTAGTTAAGGCAGCAAAAATAATACATTCCAGCGAGTTGTGATTAAAAACTAGTAGATAAGACGGCGGCTGTCGATAATCAGATCGCTAATGGCATCGCGAAGTATGGGCACACAATCCATAATTAACCTCTCTTCCGCAGGGAAGGGTACCTCGTCCAACTGAATCAAATCCAGGTCTTCGGGTAATAGCGCTTCGCGATGTCCGGTAGCTTTGCCCGAAACATGTTCAAATACCGATGTCCCCTGAACCGATTCGCGTTTCAACAACCGGTTTGGGTGGGTTGCCATAAATTCCACTTCGCCTTTCAGGGTGGCTGACTGATATTGCCGGATACGAATAACCCGGGCTGACAGATCCTTATATCTCGGAACTTTGATATCATTACCCAGCGTATCCTTCATTACATTACCCCGGTTATCCAACACATAATCGAATCCATCCTGAACCCGTTTTTGCCTGATATATTCCTCCCGTTCCTCCAAGGGAGGAATTACTTCCAACGAATTAAGCACTACCGCAATGTAATAATCGTAAACCATATCAGGCTCCAAGGGTGCCAAATGGTACTCGACCCACTGGCTGTTAAACCGAGCCGTGTTCAAATTATCAATTTCATCGAAGAACTCTCTCGGCAATCGGTACTGCAACTTATTATCGTATTCAATTAACACCCTGCTGATACCCAATTCGCGCGATCTCTCGATTTTTACGCCAATACCCGGATAATCAACCGCCCGATAATCTCTGGCTATGCCATAATCAGCATAAGCCTGACGATAGGCTTCTTTCGTATTCAGCCGCATATTTTCCTCCGCTCTCTCAAAGTAAAAGCGAGCCGCATTAGTTTTCGCTTCAACAATCTTCTCCGAATAATCTACCCGAGTATAATCCACTACTTTACCGTTAACGGAATAGGGAAGTATCTTTTGAATACGATCCTGACGGTTACTCAATGCCAAGTAACGCCGGTAGATTTCGTCCCAATTCTCAGGCTTTCCTTCCTGAAGCAGAAAGTGGATTCGAGATTGATCCCGCTCATTGGCGAGTCGATACGCCTTATCCATCAGTTCCCGATCGGCATTATCGGCTTTACCCTTTAGTTGTTTTTTAATGCCCCGGTCAATTACTTCATCGTAATCGCCCTGCTGCAGCAGTTTTTCGGGCGATTTGCAGGCAAAGAGTACCGCCAAAAGCAGCAAGCATCCTATTTTTCTCATGGTGTTAGCTAAAAATCAGAAATTGAAGATACAAAAAAAGAGGCTGCCGGGCCTCTTTTAATATGTTGTAACGGCGAGTTACTGTAACATGAAAACTATGGAAAATGAATACTGTACACGCACCGGCATGCCACCTTGGCGCCCAGGGGTCCATTGGGGCGATTCCCGAACCACCCGTATCGCTTCGGCATCAATATCGGGATTTACTCCTCGTAGCACTACTACATCTTCCACCTCGCCCTTTTTGTTTACCACAAACTGCAGGTGAACACGTCCGGTAACACCATTTTCGGCCGACAATTTCGGATAGATAAGATTCCTGGCAACATACATCCGAAACTGATTCAAATTGCCGCCCTGGAAGCTAGGCCATACTTCCGGGATCAGAATCACCGGGTCTTCTTCAGGGGTTTCCTCAATCCAGCTATAAACCGGAATTTCCGTATCCAGACTTACATCCAATCCTTCGAAACTGATTTCTTTGATTTCCACAGTATTCTCCACAATTTGAATAACTTCCACAGGCCGGGGAGGTGGAGGTTTTGGAACCTCTCTTTGGGTATTGATAACCATCTGCTCGATTATACCCTCACTCTGGTCGTTGTCAATACATAACGTAGTGGTTTGTAGGCTGGTCCACTCAAACGCAACCAATGCCAGTGCAGTGGCTACCGTAATTCCAATTTGAAAATAGAGCATCCGCTTATCTTCAAGATTTGCATTTCTACTTTTCCTGGTTTCCATGTTGTTCGGGATTAAAGGTTTACATGTAATAACAGTTCATTTTCTATCCTCGTTGCAATTGGAAAAACAAGAACCCTGCCAAAATCGTTTCGAACTGAAATTGTAGCGGTAATCCAATAGTGAAATCTATCCGCACCCTTAAACAAAAACCCCCAATGTTGCCACATTGGGGGTTTGACCAATATCTGATTAATAGATTATTGCAATACAAAAACGATGGGGAAAGTAAACTGAACTTTTACCGGTCGTCCCCGCTGTTTTCCAGGGGTCCATCGGGGCGATGATTTTACCACACGTACCGCTTCCTTATCCAGTGCCGGATCCACTCCACGAACAACTTGTACGTCACATACTTCGCCATTGGTATTTACCGCAAATTGCACAAAAACCCGACCGCTGATACCGTTTTCGGATGCAATAGTCGGATATTGCAAATTCTGAGCTATATATGTCCTAAAACCCAAACTCGCCTCCTGCCCGTTAAACATAGGCATGTCCTCAACAATAAAGAACACTTCCTCTTCGGCTTCTTCCTCTTCAATAGGAACAAAGTCGATCTCCATGTCTTCATCGGCATCCATACTTTCAAAATCAATTTCTTCAATATCCACATCATCTTCCACAATGTTGATCACTTCGATAACTTGTGGTGGAGGTGGAGGTGGAGGTGGCTGTTCAAGCAATTGCCGGGTAACGGGGATAATATCCTCTTCGGCCTCACCTGACTCCGACATGGCAAAAAGCTGATTGTCCTGCGGACGCGATGTCCACTCGAAAGCAACCAACACCATGGCAATGGTTACCACAAGCCCAATTTGAACGTATAATCCTCTCTTCTTCTCGAGACTTGCTTTACTACTTTTCTTAATTTCCATTTTCACGTTGTTTAAGGGGTCTAAAAATAGCTATTTCTAAAGGAATGGCAAAAAAAAGCCGCTCTATTTTCATCCGTTTTAAACAAGATCACCAATAATCCTGCCAGAATTACCCCCGACACAATATTTTCCAGCAGTATTACAACCCAAGATTAACCCCCATCATACCCCATTGCCAGATAATTGCAAAGAGGATGGTGACTCCCATTCAGAGCAGGCCTTCCCCACTTAAAGGCGCCTGTTGGGGTGGTTTTATGGTACAACCGAAACCCCATACCGCCCCGAATTTTTTTTCTGCAGATGGTTGCGATTTAAATATTTTTCCTATTTTTGCCCTGCTTTTAAAAGAAAAGCCGATCAGGATTTTTCCTAAGGTTCTTACTTAAGGGGGTTTAGCTCAGTTGGCTAGAGCGTTTGGCTGGCAGCCAAAAGGTCAGGGGTTCGACTCCCCTAACCTCCACCCAATTTTCCACAATCCATTTCTCGTTCCGGCAGTAATACTTTTCCTTTGAGCAAGCATTATATTCATACGCTCATTGCACAGGGCGAAAATCAACATCTGGATTTTAAGTACGTAATTTCCGATGCACCAAAAATTGCACGCACCCTTTCGGCTTTTGCCAATACCGATGGAGGGAAGTTGCTGATCGGGGTTAAGGATAATGGCGTAATAACCGGAGTACGAACCGACGAAGAAGCCTACATGATTGAATCGGCAGCACAACTCTATTGCAAGCCGGAGGTATTGTACACACTAAATTCCTGGATAGTGGAAGGCAAACAGGTATTGGAAATCACCGTTACCCCCAGCAATCAGAAACCCCACCTGGCTCCGTGGAAGGATGGCCAGTGGCGGGCATATGTGCGCGTACACGACGAAAATTTTGTGGCCGGAAGCATCCAGGTGGCGGTTTGGAAGAAAATCCGTTCCGGCACCCCTACTTTGGTTCGCTATTCCGAAGCCGAAAACCAGATTCTCGATTTCTTACACCAATACCCGGGTTCTTCGTTTAACGATATTCGCAAGCACTGCCCGACTGGGTATCATCGCATCAAGAGAATACTGGTCAACCTTGTCACCATTGGAGTTATTCAAATTCATCATTCGGAGAATACCATCCGTTACCTACTTCATGAAAATCCTGCGGGATGATCGTCATTTCTCGCCACTTTTCTTAAAACGACGTACTAATTTTCGCTAATTTTAACTCCATGTCGTTTCGTAAAACGATCTTTTCTTTGCCTTCATAAGTATTTTCCGGAGAAACCACCTGCAAAGCCAGCCCTGATAGGCAGGAGAGACACCAAACGTATCGACAATAAATTTTAGTAACTAGTATAAACCCGGAGTCATTCGACAGATTGGTAAACCGGTCGAATGATTCGCATCGGCGGGCATTACAACCGATGCAGGATGCTTGAACTAATTGCGTGTCATGTAACTGATATGAATATCGCCAGGAAAAACCCATTCCGTAAATTGCGAAGAACCAACATCATCTACCCCATCCTTTTCGGTATTGGAGTGGTGGCAGTCATCTTCTATCGTAATTTCGACCCATCGATATTCCATGAAATTCACGTTACACGACTTGCCGGATTATGGCTGGCCATTGCTATCGGGTTGATGGCAGTAAGGGATATCAGCTATATGATACGATTGAAAATTCTTAGCGAAAATTCATTTTCCTGGAAACAATCCTTTCGCATCATTATGCTTTGGGAATTCACTTCGGCGGTGACCCCCTCGGCCATTGGAGGTACCAGCTTTGCCATCATCTTTTTGAATAAGGAAGGGCTCAAGCTGGGACACGCCTCTGCGGTGGTTATGGCTACCTCTTTTCTGGACGAATTGTACTTCCTGCTTACCTTCCCCTTGCTGCTCATCTTTTTAAGTGCCGACAAACTCTTTCAGGTGGGTGAGCCCATTGGTAATGCACTGAGTTTCTCCAATGAGTTTTTTGTATTTGCCGTGGTTGGATATAGCGTTAAACTACTCTACACCCTGGCCTTAAGTTATGGACTGTTTTTTAACCCCCGAGGGTTGAAATGGCTCCTGCTGTGGATATTCCGACTCCCCATACTACGCCGATGGCGTAAAGAAGCTAACGAAGCCGGAAGCGAAATCATTACCTCATCGTACGAATTGCGCCGTAAGCCATTTCGGTTTTGGCTAAAAGCATTTGGAGCCAGTTGCGTATCGTGGACCTCCAGATACTGGGTGGTCAATGCCCTGTTTCTGGTGTTTTTCGCCGTACCCGATCATTTTCTGCTCTATGCGAGGCAGCTGGTGGCCTGGATCATAATGCTCATTATACCTACTCCAGGCGGGAGTGGCGGTTCGGAGTGGATCTTTGCACAGTATCTCGGGGATCTTATCGATGCTGCTCCGGAGATTAAATCTTCTATTGCCATTGTGCTTGCCTTCATCTGGCGATTGATCAGTTACTATCCTTACCTTATAATTGGCAGTGTAATCTTCCCGTCCTGGATTCGAATGATGTTTGGCAAATCCTCCAATGAATAAGGCCTTTCCTTTAGCAATACCAGCCTCTGCCTTGCATCCAACTTAATAGTTCATAACTGTGCATCCATATTGCTTTGAAAATGGGTATATTTGGTTTTGAGGATTTGAAATATTAAGTATTTGTTTTTAAAACTCACGAAGTTTTAATAGATTTAATACTAAAACCAAGTAAGTATTGATCGGAAGTCAGTTTTAACTCGATGTGTATGACGGTAACAGACCAGGATTTTCAGTTGTTTATTTTTGCCCTTAAGACTTCTTCCAAATATGACTTCAGTGAGTATTCAGAGAAATCACTAAAGAGAAGGCTCACCAAGATATTAGCTGACAACAAGCTCAACATTAAATTGCTGCTGAATAAGATCAAAACAGATCCGGAATTTGTTGAGCAAATAGTTAAGGAGGTTACAGTAAACACCACCGAACTCTTTCGGGATCCTCAGGTATGGCATGCATTGCGCTACACCATACTGCCCAAACTAAGAAACAATTCTGTTATTAATATCTGGCACGCTGGCTGCTCTACCGGCCAGGAAGTGTATTCCATGATGATCGTTCTTAACGAAATCGGATTATTGGATAAAACCAAGATTTATGCCACCGATATCAATACCGATGTGATTGAACAGGCTCAAAAGGGAGAGTACAAATACCGTTTCAACATAGGATACCTGGATAATTTCGATAAGGTAATTAAAGAAAATCCCTATAACTACGAAGAGTATTACGATGTGCCTTATGAAAAATATTTTAGCATTAATAAGGCTACCGATACGATTCAAATGCACGATTTCTTAAGAAACAAACCCATCTATAAAAAACACGACCTGGTCAAGGAGAACAATACCCTGTTTGTAAAATTTGACATCATTCTCTGCCGAAATGTAATCATCTACTTTAACTATAACTTACAGGGCAGGGTATTTGACCTGTACCATCGAAACCTTTATGACAATGGTTGCCTGATCCTGGGCATGCACGAAACCATTCTGGGTTCCTACTCGGTAAAATTCCAGAAAAAAGGACACGCTTATTACAAAGCCTAATACTAACCGAAAAGAAAACCATGAATCTCAAACAAATTCATATTAAATATAGGTTTTATCTCCAACTTGCGCTGTTTGTGCTATTCATGGCCTGTTTGGCCTTTAGTACGTACCAGCTGTCCCAAAAGGCGAGTCGTGCACAAAAGTCAACACTGGAATTGTATAGTTTGGTTGAAGAAAGCGAAAACGCATTCATTCAGTATGTCAGTTTCCTATACAACCTCAATAGTACGGACGAGTTCTACCAAACCGGTTCCAATAGTAATACAAGAGCGTTACAAGCCTCGCTGCAAAGTTTGGAAGATACTTTGCAAGTCTTCTCTAATAAGAACCGTTTTGCCGCCAGACTGGCAAAACTCGGTTGGAACGACTCCCTGCGAAACGCCCTGGAAGCAGTCCAGGCTAATTTTCAGTTAACCAGCTTAACCCTTAAAGAACTGGGCAATAAAAACTCCGGACAAACCGGACATGCCCTGGCCTCCAGCAATCAAATTAAATTGCTCTTACGCCCCTATCCGTATCCATCCTTGCATAATGAGCTCGCCCGGTTACAATTTGCCGAGTCGGAATTTATTTTTAGTAAAGATCAACAGGCATACAACGATGCCCTGGAACACTTGGAATTGTTGCAATACGACCCAAACCTGGGAATGCTGGATTTCAGTATCCAGGATGAAATCCAACAGCACGCCGAAACCTATAAAAACTATTTATCACTAATACAAGCTTCCCTAAACAATCTGGGAAGCATCGCCAGCGGCCAGGGTTTGCTTCCTGATATGGAACACTCCTTACGTAACTTGGAAAACCAAGCCCACAACTACCAGGAGCATGCCCAAATGGAACAGGAGAAATACTCCCGGAATGCATGGTTGGCCGGAATCTTTTTGCTGCTGCTTATTGCAACAGGATACCTCTATCAGCTCTACCGCTTTTATGCCAGTGTATACAATCCGCTGGAGTCTTTATCCGATTTCTCGGTTCAACTGGCTAAAGGTCATAAAAAAGTGACTGCCTTGGAAACCCGAGTTCCTGCTGAATATGTCCATGTTTTTACCCATCTGAACGAGGTCTATCAATCCATTCAGAAAAAACGCGACTTTGTTGATAATTTGCTTAAACAAAATTTCGATTCTGAACTGACTCTGCAGGGAAAACACGACCAGTTTGGTAAAACTTTATTGGCCTTGAAAGAAAGCATGCGAAAAGCCCGCAACGAAGAGTTAAAGTATGCAGAGGAAAACCAGAAACGCCAATATCAGAACGAAGGCATTGCCAAATTCTCCGAAATTATGCGCTCCCACAGCGACAGCCTGTCGGAGCTTGCTGATGAATTTATCAAAAACATTGTACGATACCTGGAGGCCATTCAGGGCGGTTTATTCTTAATCGACGAAGAAAAACCGGAAGTAATGAACCTGGCAGCAGCCTTTGCATACAACCGGAAGAAGTATCTTTCCCGAACCATTAAAATTGGAGAAACCCTGGTGGGAACCTGTGCCCAGGAAAAGAAAACAACACATCTGAACGAACTGCCCGAAAACTACATCGAAATTACCTCAGGTCTCGGCGAGACCCCCCCCAGCAATCTCCTACTGGTTCCCATCATGCACGAAGAGCTATTGATCGGAGTGCTTGAAATGGCCTCCCTAAAAGCATTCCAAAGTATCCAAATTCAACTATGCGAAAAAATTTGCGACAGTCTGGCTTCCACGATTATTAATGCTCGCATTAGCACGAGAACTGCTGCCTTATTGGAAAAATCGCAGCAGCAGGCCGCCGAGATGGCGGAGCAGGAAGAAGAAATGCGCCAAAATATGGAAGAATTACAAGCCACCCAGGAAGAATCGCAACGCCGTGAAGAAGAACTGGAAGGCTTCCTGGAAGCTATCGATCAGTCTTTCTATGTTTTAGAATACAACACCAGCGGAACAATTATTAAAGTTAATCAGCGCTTCCTGTATTTAACCAACCTATCTATTGACAAAATCATTGGTAAAACCCATCGGGAAATATTTGGATCTAAGAGTAAAGTCGATTCGGCTTTCTTTGCCAAAATTGCAGATGGAAATATTGTCGATCTGACCGAGGTCGTCATCATAAATGATAAAAAGCTGGAGCTGAAAAATACCTTCTCCCCGGAGAAAGACCGGTCCGGAGAAACGATTAAAATATTAAATATCATGACAGTGATCATGTAGATGACATCCGTATCCCATGGTTGAACTAGGAATTGTAGACATACGCGAGATTATTCGACTGGTAAACGCAAACTTCGGTTTCGATTTGTCCAATTTTGCCCTTACTTCGCTGAAGTACCGGCTGGAACACATTATTTCGAAAAACAGTTTAACCAGTCCGGAGAATTTGTTCCGCAAACTGACTTCCGAACAGGCGTTTTTCGACACCTTCCTATCGCAACTGTTTGTACCCTCATCGGAAATGTTTCGCGACCCGTCGGTGTGGCGCTGGTTGCGTGAAGAGTATTTCGCTACCTTGGCAGACAATGCCCTGATGAATTATAAAATATGGGTGCCATTCTGCATTTCAGGTGGAGAATTGTGTACCCTATGCATTGTACTTAAAGAATTACGCCTCTTAGACAAGGTTAAAATTTACGCCACCTATTTTAGCGATTCCTCCCTGGAACAAATCAAGTCAGGGGTATATCCCTTAAAAAAAGTACAGGTGTCCGCAGAAAACTACCGCCGGTTTAAAGGCGATGCCAATTTCGAAGAGTATTACACCATGGATCAATATAACGCCAAAAGAGTGCTGGATTTATTTGATTCCGTCGAATTTATAAAGGACGACCTCTCGTTTGGCAAAGCGCCCAAAAACGTAAAACTGGTGTTAATGCGCAATTCGCTGATTTATTTTAAACCTAATTTTCAGGATGATATATTGAATGTAATCTATCAAAGTATGTCTGCGGCTGGAATTCTTCTGCTGGGTTTGCAGGAACTCATCACAAAAAACCAAAATACCAAGTCATTATTTGACCCACAGGAGATAAGCGAGAGTATTTACAAAAGAAGAATAGGGTAGCATATGAACTATAAGGCCGTAATAATAGGAGGATCAGCAGGTAGCTTTCAAATTGTTACCCGAATACTCAATTCCCTGAACCCGAATTTTCCCCTGCCGGTTTTACTCTGCCTACACCGTTTGAAACATGTACGCTCCGGTTTTGTGGAAGCCCTTTCGTTGAAATCAAATATCCCCATATCAGAGCCCTACGACAAAGACCAGTTAAAACCCGGAAACGCATACCTGGCACCTGCCAATTACCATATGTTTGTGGAACTGGCCAACCGCATAGCTCTTTCCACCGATGAGCCAGTCAATCATTCCCGTCCATCTATCGACCTGTCCTTTGTTACCGCCGCCAATGCCTACCGCGATAAGTTAATCGGCATCATTCTTTCGGGAGCCAATCGCGATGGAGCTTTTGGACTTAAAAAAGTGGTAGATAACGGAGGCTTAAGCATTGTTCAGGATCCACAGGAAAGCGAAGTAAAAACCATGCCAACATCCGCCTTGCAACTAACCAAAGTTGACTACGTATATACCACCGATCAAATTATCCGATTCCTGCAAAAACTCTAGTATGCCCCCAATAAACCAACATAAAATTCAAACTTTACTGCCCTTCCTGGGCGTATTGCTCTGCATCCTGTTGCTGGTTATCAGCTTCTGGAACCATAGCCTCAAGTGTGAACTTGGAGTGAGCGCCTGGGCGTTAGTATTTTTAGTTTTAAGTATAGCCTCTCTCGCTTATGTTTACCTTCAGGTGGTAAAAGCCACCGATCCAAAACATACCGAATCCCTAATTCAAACCGAAGTCGAAAAAGAACGCACCAAGATCCTGGCCAGTTTCGAAACCCACGAAGAACAGCAGGCAGATGACCTCCTGACTCTCCAAAAACAGGCAGATGAAATTCTTCCAAAAGGCACATTCAATCAAACCGACAAATTTCTGGATAAATTACTTTCCAATCTGTCGAAACACCTTCAACTCTCCATGGGACTAGCCTATACGTTGTCTGAGCAAGGCGATGAATATTTTTTTTCAACAGCCTATGCGCTCACCCACGACGAACCTCTTCAAAGTTTCAAACCCGGTGACAATTTGAACGGTGAAGTAGCCCGAACACTGGAAACATTAATCCTTAACGATATTCCCGAAGATTATTTCCCCATAGAATCGGGCTTGGGTAAATCGCAACCAAAAACCCTGATTATTGCCCCTATTGTTCATGATAGTACATGTATTGCTATTCTTGAAATTGCTACCTTTAGTACGGTAGACCATCAAGCCAAATTGATTATTGATGAAGTTTGCCAGAAGGCAGCCGGTAGACTTTTACAAATACAAAAGTCATAAGAAACAAGCTATGACGAAACTATTACAGCTATATAACAAATATTTTGGCAAGGATACGAACCAATTGCCTTTTGCGATTGTACTGGGATGCTTTTTGCCTATCATAGCATGGGTTATTGAAATAATCTATCACAAAGCACCTGTTAGCCCTGCAGGACTGCTCCAATTACACAAAGAAAATGGGGCCCTTTTCGTGATCGACCTAATCCCTCTGCTATTAATTGGGTTAACTGCAATTACCCGTTTCAACCAGAAAACAGTAACCGAAGAATTCAATACAAAGTTGAATTCCCAGGAAAGACACTTGCAAAGCCTGGCCGAATTTGCCAAACAAATAGGCGAAGGCAATTACAATACCCAGCTCAATGTCGAAGAAAATAACGACTCGCTATCGCAGGCACTACTGGTTATGCGCGAGAACCTGGTTGCCAACCATAAAAAAGACACCGAACAGAACTGGATAGCCGAAGGGAAGGAAATAGTTTCTGACATCATGCGAACCAACAGCAGGGTTGAAGATCTAACAATTCAAGTAATACGCGCGCTGGTGAAATACGTCAATTTGGTACAAGGCGCACTGTACCTTTATAACGAAGAGAAAGAAATACTTGAAAATGTTGCTACCTATGCCTATAACCGCCAGAAATATATCAACCAAACCTTCAAAATTGGCCATGGACTAATTGGAGCCTGTGCCTACGAGAAAGAGTACATCTATCGTACCGAAATTCCCGACACTTATGCTACCATCACCTCCGGAATACTGGGCGATCAGAAACCCCAAAGCATTTTACTGGTACCTCTTATAACCGATGAAAAACTGCAAGGTGTAATTGAATTTGCCACCCTCCAAAAAGAAATCCCGGAACTTACCATACGTTTGTTGGTTGAATTGGCCGAGATTATTGCCCGCACCGTATTCAATCTAAAAATAAACCAGCGTACGGAGATGCTCCTCCGCGAATCGCAGAAGATGACGGCTGAACTCAAGGAGAACGAAGAGCAGCTGCAACAAAACGCCGAGGAAATGCGAGCCACCCAGGAGGAACTCCAAAAATCCAACGAGCAACTCGAAACCAATATTCAAAAAGTGGAGAATGCTCAGAAACGACTTTATTCCCTGCTCGAAAATGCCTCGGAGATCATCGCCATCTACAATGAAAATATGCAGCTTACCTACGAGAGTCCGTCGGTAATTAAAATTCTGGGCTACACCCCGGAAGAGATGATGGGTGGCAAGGATATGGATCGTTTGACCCGAAAAGGGGAAACCGCTATGCGCCAAATGTTTAAGCAAATACTGGCGAACCCATCCGAAGCCGTATCGATTCAGTATACCTACATGAAGAAGAACGGTCAGAAGATATTCCTTGAAACCACCGGACGAAATCTTCTGGATGATCCGGCCATCAATGGAATTATTTTGAATTCGAGCGATATTACCGAACGAAAACGCGCCGAGAAAGAGGAACGGATGCGAAGCAAGATGCAGGCACTTTCGGAGAACTCATTGGACATGATTCTTCGACTTAGCACCGTTGGTCAGTTCTTTTATGCCAACCCCATGGTAAAAAACTATACCGGCATCGATAATCAAAACCTCATCAATAAAACTCTTAACGAAGTTAACTTTGATGAAATCCTGTTCAATTATTTCCGCGACACCATAGCCGAAATAAAGGAATCCCCTGAAAAAACGACCAAAGAAATTACCATTACCGTTCCCACAGAGGATGGTGGCACGGAAGAAAGCATTATGAGTTTCAATGCCATCCCTGAATTTAATGAGAACGAGCTGGAAACTATCCTTTTTGTAGGACACGATATAACTGAAGCCAAACGTATTGAACTGGAGATTCAGGATAAAAATCGAAAAATTGAAGATTCCATCAACTACGCGCGCCGAATTCAAACCTCTATACTCCCGGATAACCGGGTACTCCGCGAAGCATTACCCAAATCGTTCATATTTTATCGCCCTCGTGATGTGGTTAGTGGCGATTTCCCCTGGTACTTCCGAAAAGGCGATGATATTTTTATTGCTGCTGTAGACTGTACAGGGCATGGTGTTCCAGGAGCATTGCTCTCATTCATCGGGTACTTTTTGCTGAATAACATAGCCGACCATCCCGTTGAACACACGGCATCCAGTTTGTTGAATAACCTCCATGCCTCGGTTCGAAAAACCCTGAAACAGGACGAAACCAATGCCGAAGCCCGTGATGGAATGGACATTGCACTTTGTAAAATCAACTTTAAAAAAATGGAACTGCAATATGCAGGTGCCCACCGACCCCTTTACTTTTTGCGCGAAGGAGAACTTACCGAATACAGAGGCGATCGCAAAGCCATTGGCGGCATTCCTCATAAAAACAAACTGGAAAAAGACTTTACGAATTATAGCATCGATCTTCAAAAAGGAGACCGGGTATTCTTCTTCTCCGATGGACTCCCCGACCAACTGGGAGGGGATGAAGCAAAAAAATACTCCCCGAAACGAATTCGCGACAATATTGTTGAGAACAAACACTTGACTATGGAGGAATATAATACTTTCTTTGCGAATGACTTTCTGGGTTGGATGACGAATCACAAACCGATTGACGATGTCCTCTTAATAGGCATCGAGTTTTAATGATAAATAAACAGGTGTATTATGGACAATAAAAAAGATGTAAAAGGCTTTCTGGAATTTGTCTACGAGTTCTACAAATCCATGAAAGCTCACGAAATCACCCTGGTGTATGAAGGAGAAATCACACACCAGATTACCAAAGCATTCACCTCGCTAACCGAGTCGAACATGGCCAAAGATGATGAGCCAGGAAATGTTCAACGGAAGGTTTTCCACGTAATGGTAGAATGCCTACAGAACATTAGCAAACATGCCGATGATTTTTCGTCGAGTGACTTCCTCTTCTCCGGGCGAGGCATTTTTCTGGTTAGCAAAGGCGATAATGAATACAGCGTAACCACCGGAAACGCTGTGGACAACGATAAAATCGAAGAGTTAACCAACATGCTCGAAACCATCAATAAAATGGATAAAGACGAGCTTAAAGATCTTTATAAAAAACAAATGAAAGAAGGACGCCTGTCGGAAAAAGGCGGAGCCGGACTTGGCTTTATCGATATTAAGCGCAAAACAGGCCGAGATCTTGAATATCACTTTTTGCCCATTTCGAACGATACTTCTTTCTTTTTATTAACTTCGACTATCTCAAGAGACGACAATTAAATACAGTGTAGCTATGGAAACTATCAAAATTCAAGGTACAGAAGATACCCCCAAAGTAACCCTAGATAAGGAGCATGAAATTATGGAGATATCGGGTCGGTCGTTACCGGAAGACGTAGCTTCATTCTATGATCCGGTTCTTGCCTGGTTGGACGAATATGCTCAGGATCCCAACCCAAAAACAGTATTTAACTTCAAACTCATGTATTTCAACACTGCTTCGTCCAAGTTGATTCTGGATATCTTAATGAAGCTGGAAGAAATCCACGAAGCAGGACATGACGTAACCATTCGTTGGCACTTCCCCGAGGACGATGAGGACATGGAAGAAGCAGGCGAAGAATACGCCGATATTGTAGATGTACCTTTTGATCAGGTACCCTATTCAGGTTAATTTGCCCACACCCAAGGTGTGTCAGCTAATCTAAACGTACGGTATGAGTGAGGAAATTCTAAAAGCGCTTATGCAACTCTTTGCCATTGTGGCAAAGCAGGACGAAGGCGTTGAAGCAACCCAGGTAGATTATGTAAAGAACTTTCTGGAACAGCAGCTTACTGCTGAGAAGGTAGCGGAATACTATATGCTTTTCGAAAAGCATGCCGGGTTGCGGGATGAAGACGAATCGAAAATAAAAAATAAACTCACTTCAGTTCGCGATTCCGTGCGTATTCTGGGTTTGTGTAAAAAGATCAATAAGACACTTACCCAGAAGCAAAAAGTGGTTGCGTTACTGCGCCTCTTCGAAATTATCAACGCCGATCGCAAGTTTACCGACCAACGGATGGCAATCCTTAATACGGTTGCTGAGGTGTTCAATATTTCACAGGAAGAGTTTAAGAGTATCGAACTTTTTGTTGTTCAAACCCAACCGGAACACCTCGACAACGAGAGTATACTTATCATCAACGATAAGAAGACACGGTTTGAACACGCCAAGAAGATCAAAACCAAAGAGCTTGATGCAGATATCTATATCCTTCGGATTGTAAGCGTTGATCTGTACTTCCTAAAATATACCGGTAATGAGGATTTGTATCTAAACGGACTACCCATCAACAATACCCGTATTTATCTTTTCGCGAATGGCAGCACTGTAAAACTCCCCAAAGGAGCACCTGTTTATTATAGTGATATTGCCGCACATTTTCTGGCGGACATCTCCGCCAGCAAGATATCCTTTACTGTTCGCGATTTGAGTTATCAATTCTCCAACGGAAATCTGGGTCTTCGAGACATTTCCTTCTCCGAAGGACATGGACGTTTGATCGGAATTATGGGAGCCAGTGGTGCTGGAAAAACCACCCTGTTGAATGTTCTGTCGGGCATTGAAGCTCCTACTCAGGGGGAAGTGCTGATCAACGGACTCAACCTGCACAAAGAAAAAGAAAAGTTGGAAGGAGTTATTGGGCTTATTCCCCAGGATGATTTGCTGATTGAAGAACTCACCGTTTTTGAGAATCTGTTTTACAATGCCAAGCTTTGCTTTAAGGATAAAAACGACAAGGAGATCACCCAACTGGTGAACAAAACCCTAACCAGCCTGGGACTTTTCGATCGCAAAGATTTAAAAGTTGGATCACCTCTTAAGAAAACCATCAGTGGAGGGCAACGCAAACGCCTGAACATTGCTCTTGAACTGATTCGGGAGCCCTCCATATTGTTTGTCGATGAACCGACTTCAGGACTTTCTTCCCGCGACTCCGAAAATGTTATGGATCTTCTGCGGGAGCTTACCTTAAAAGGCAAGTTGATATTTGTGGTCATTCACCAACCTTCGTCCGACATTTACAAAATGTTCGACAAAATGGTGATACTCGACACGGGCGGATATCTGATATACTATGGCAACCCGGTAGAAGGGGTCATGTATTTTAAACGCATGGATGCCCAGATTAACAGCGATGTTGGCGAATGTGCAACCTGTGGTAATGTGAATCCGGAACTGATCTTCAACATTATTGAAGCCCATGTGGTGGATGAATTCGGCAACTATACCGATACGCGAAAAGTTTCGCCCACCAAATGGGAAGAGAACTACCAACAAAATTTCTTCCCCGAAGAAGTGGAAAGGGTTTCGGATCCACCCCCGAAATCTTTAAATATTCCCGGATGGTTCAAACAATTGAAAATTTATGGTATCCGGGATTTTTTGGCTAAGATCAGCAATCATCAATATGTCGCATTGAATCTGCTCGAAGCACCGGTACTTGGCTTCATACTCTCTTACCTGATCCGTTACATCGAAGACCCGAATTCAAAAATATACATCTTCAGGGTAAATGAGAATATGCAGATATTTATCTTCATGTCTCTAATCGTAGCCCTTTTCCTTGGGTTAATGGTGAGCGCCGAGGAAATAGTCAAGGACAGGAAGATATTGAAGCGGGAAAAATTCCTCAATCTGAGTAAATCCAGCTACCTGCTTTCCAAAATATTAATACTCTTTATCATTAGCGCCATCCAGGCATTCCTGTTTGTGATTATTGCCAACAGCATTCTTGGGATAAAAGGAATGGGGTTCATCTACTGGTTTGCCCTGTTTTCTACAGCAGCTTTCGCCAATATGCTAGGGTTGAATATTTCCTCCACTTTCGATTCAGCCGTTACCATCTATATCCTTATACCGCTCCTCATGATACCCATGATGGTACTTAGCGGAGCCATGTTTAGTTTTGATAAATTGAATCAACGTATCGGCCGGGTGGATAAAGTTCCGTTCATAGCCGAATTTATGGTCACCAAATGGGGCTACGAAGCTCTTATGGTACACCAGTTTAAGGATAATAAATTTACTCATACTTTCTATGATTTAGAGCGACAGGAAAGTATTGCGGATTTCAAAAAGGTATACTACCTGCCGGAACTTCGCGACCGTCTCACCCGAATTGATAAAGAACTTCGAGATATCAATCAGATTGATATCACCAAGGAAGATTTAACCTTACTAGTCAATGAGATTCGCAAGGAGAACAAACTGATCCGACTTATTGAGGATGATTTTATTAAGCAGGGCCATACCGAAGCAATTGACCTGATCAAACCGGTATACTTCGAGGATGTAGATGCTCTTACGAAAAATTTCACCTCACGGGATTCCCGGAGCGTTTACGAGTATTTAAAATCGCTGGATAGTTTCTATACCAATTTGTTTGCACTGGCCAGTAAGAAGCGTCAAAATATGATCAACTACTTCCTGGAGAACCAACCGGAACGTTATCAGGAACGCTTTGACAGTTACTATAATGAAGCGATCTCCGATATACTTAAGAAAGTATATGAAAAACAGAAAATTCTGGAATACAGAAACCAACTGGTACAGCATATTGATCCGATATATGAGTATCCTATACCTTCGAATCCATTGAGCTTCCGAAGCCATTTCCTGGCCCCTTGCAAGCACTTTCTAGGCAAGTACTTCGATACCTACTGGTTCAATATGACCGTTATCTGGATTCTTACAGCGATATGCTATGGTTTATTGTATTTTGACGTGTTTAAAAAGCTGCTGACCATCAGCGAAAGTCTAAAAAGAAAATAATGGTTTTTACTGAAACAGATTTTTAATATCTTTATAGATATTGTTACATTTGTTTAACGCAGAACAACTAACATTACGAGCTATGCTTAGAAAATTTTATGCGCTTTTTGTTGTGAGTATACTGATCTTCGGATGCAAATCGGGAGGAGAACAAAACACAGGCGATGACTTCAAAGTGCCTGAGGCAGTAGTCAATGAAGGAGTTCTTGAAATCTCCGAAGAAGTTATGCAGGATATTGTGCAGAATATTGCCTCCCCGGTTGAAATGGCCGCTTTGGTAAAAAGTCTGGATGCCGGTTTTTCCAGTAAATATCTCGCTCCCACTGAAAACGTGGACGATCTGACAACAAGTTATCAACAAGCGTTTCATTTGGGCATTTATGCTGCCGATTTGGGTTATCTGAACATTTACAATAAGAACAACTCCGTCATTGAATACATTACCGCCATAAAAACGCTTGCCGATGGCATACGCGTGGGTCAGTTCTTTGATTTCTCCACGTTAAAGCGGCTTACTCAAAATTCGCAAAACTTGGACTCCTTAATGTACACCTCGGTGCATAGCTTCAATCAAATGGACAAATACCTAAGAAGCGACAATCGAAGCAATTTGAGTACTGCCATGGTCGCCGGAATCTGGATCGAAGGTCTTTATTTGGCAACGCAAGTTGCGAAAGCTTCCCCACATCCCCAGCTTTCAGAACGTATTGGTGAGCAGAAGATTATTATGAGCGATTTAATGCTTATCCTGGGCAATTACAAAAGCGATAAGAACTTTGCCAAGCTATTTGATGCATTTAACCAATTAAAAGCAGAGTTTAATAATGTTACTATTACCATCGAAAAAGGGGAGCCAGAAATGATTGAAGAAGACGGGATGCTCGTTATTGTTCAAAACGATGTAAGCATTGTTAACATCACCCCGGAACAGCTGACAAGCATTATCAAAAAGACCGAAGAAATCCGTAACATGCTAATCAGTATTTAAGATGAAAAAATTCCTGAAGCTCATTTACCTCTCAATATTTCTTATCTCTACTGAAGCTTTTGCACAGGATAATGTTGAGTTAGTGGCACAATGTGCCGCCAGTGCCGGCGATGTTACCTATTTAAAGGATTTTGTCGTTAAATTGGATGCCGGGGTTCCTGGAGGAAACCCACCTTCGGCAAAATTCTCCATGGTATTAAGCAAAAGCACGCAATATCGCTTTTCGATTTGCACAGCTCCTGACTCCGATGGAGAGGCCATTCTACAACTTTTTGACATGAATGTTTTACAGGGTAGTACCTACATTAGCGCAACCGGTAAAGAATTTCCCTTCTTCGATTTTAAATGCCAAAAAACTGGTGTTTATCATGTTTTTATTTCCTTTAAAGAAGGGAAACCAGGAGAGGCAGTTGGAATCCTATCGTTTGTAAAGAAACTGTAAAATCACACATCCCGATATTGAAAAAGCCACAAATTGTGGCTTTTTTTATTTCAAGATATTTTCTAAACCAGGAAATTTAAAGCTAAGGGCGCTATAATAAGAAACAATAATAATAAGCGGGTGAAGATGGAGACCTTACATTCGGTGAAATATACTGCCAAGAGAACGGAGATGGGAACTGCCATGAGGTAAAATACCTCCGAACCAACTGAGGGGATTAACAACCCACAAAACAGGATATTAAGGAACAATAAGAAAAGTATCTGTAAGAGCTTGCGCACCTGTATTTTCGAGGTCGAAAACTTTCGTATGGCATATAAGCTGGCCACAACTGCTGACAACATATAAAGTAACACACTGCTAATTAGCTGCCAAGAGGTAAAATAACTCTTACCAAGTACAACCCAGGACTTCAAACTATCCCATGACGATGAAATAGAAATACCCAGGATATAGGCTGCTGTTAGAAGATAAATGGCAGGAATGATTAAACCAATAACGCTAAATAGCAACTCGCGCCAGTTCGATGGACGCAATATCCACTGCGAAAGCCATAAAAATGGGAATAGAAAAACAAGGTTAAAATAAAACATACTCCCAACAGCCAGCAACATACCTGCATCCAGGAAACGATAGGAAGTTCCTCGTTCATCAATGGCACCAACCACCCTTTCCAATACTAAAATTAGGAAGACTGCTGCCAGCAAGGCTCCAGAATACAATTCGCTATGCAATGCAAAAACAGAAATAGCCAGGTAAAAAAGTGCAGTAAATTGAGATCGGCTCGAAACCAATTGATGACGAATTACAATGCGGGTTATTCCAAATGCCCCTAACAGCAATACCGCCATTAGAAACACCAGCACCAGTGCCTTGGCATTCTGATTGGATGTAAACTCGTGATACTCTCCCTGAATAAATGGCGCTCCGAAAATAGAGGTTTGTATAAAATGTTTTCCCGGCGAAAAGTACGTAGTCAATACGGCGCTAACACCATAAAAGAATATGAGTAGAATAAAAAACTGATGATTTCGGCGTAAAGTACGTATCATGAGTATACCACATAAAAAAACGGCTGAAAGTAAAATTTCTCAGCCGTTAACCAATCCGTGTATCTTAAAGCAGGGCTTCCAACTTGGTTACCAAAACATTTTTTGGACATGCTCCCACTTGCTTATCCTTTACCTGACCATTCTGAAAATACAAAATGGTTGGAATATTACGAATTCCGTATTTGGCGGCCACTCCAGGATTACTATCCACATCAAGTTTACCAACTATTGCCCGGCCTGAAAAATCCTCTCCAATTTCAGCAACGATTGGTCCAACCATGCGACATGGTCCACACCATTCTGCCCAAAAGTCAACAATTACAGGTTTGTCTGATTGGAGCACAATTTCTTCAAAATTCGCATCTGTAATTTCTAATGCCATTATCTTAATTTTTTAAAATGAATACTTGATTCTCTTTATGGGAAACAAAAATAATAAAATAAAGGTTGCTTGCCAGGAAAGTAACTAAATAGCTAAGGCAGTGTTGCAGATAAACCTCCTGAACTTCCCTAATGCTCCGGTCCTCCCTGACTAAGCCCAATCTGCTACCAACATGGCTTGAGCCAGCTGATTGGCTCGATCACGCCCTTGAAGCTGTTCCACTACTTTGAGTGAAAAATAAAGTGCGGTTCCAGGACCTCTTCCGGTTATAATATTTCCGGCTACGCATGCCGCATCGTATTTCACCGAAGCACCAGTAAGGGTGTTTTCGAAGCCCGGATAACAAACTGCATTCTTTCCTTCCAGTAAGTCTAAACCACCCAGAACCATAGGCGCCGCACAAATGGCAGCCACGTATTTACCCTGTCTGGCAAAGTTGGTGAGTTGCCGGCCCAACGCCTGATGTTCCTGTAAATGTTTTGATCCGGGCATCCCCCCGGGAAGGATGAGTACTTCTGCCGACGGATAATCGGCATCTTCGAACAGGCAGTCGGCGGTAATTTTAATCTGATGGGCTCCTATCACCTGCAAACTTCCACTAATGGACACCATGGTAACATCAACTGCTGCTCTTCGCAACACGTCCACAATGGTTATGGCCTCTATTTCCTCGAATCCATTAGCGAGATGAACAAATGCTTTTTTCATGACTTTGAAACTTGTGGGGTAAAGCTACGATATTTTCCTTTGGAGATTGGACTTATATCCACTTCAACAGGGCAAAATCCTGTCGGTGTGCCAACTTCTCGTGTTTGGGGAAAATTCGAACTCCATATTCAAAAGTTCCAGGCCGATCGCTCCGTAAGTCGCATGTGTACGTGGCTATTCCTGAATTAACATTCGAAAGGTTAAAGGAATGCACCTCCACCAACTCTTTCATATCCTGAGTGGTTATTAACTCCACCCCAATGTGTTCAGGCTCGATACCATCGAGTTTCAGGCTCACCTCCCCCTTATAAGGTGTTCCGGTATCCAATATCTCCAGGTTCGGATCAAATAAATTCATACGAACTACCTCAATATTCCCCCAGGCGCGAGCGACACTTCGTTTCCAGGATGCAATATTTTTTGCTAAAGCATACTCGTTTCCCAGCATATTAACCGATCGTTCGTAAAGCCGGGTATAGTATCTTTCCTGATAATCGGTAATCATTCGTCGGGTAGTAAATTTTGGCGAAACCCCGGCTATCGTATTTTTAATATAGGATACCCATTGAGATGAGTAACTTTTACCATTTCGTTTATAAAATGCAGGAAGTATTTCATTTTCAAATAAGCTATAAATCACTTCCGCATCGAGATTATCCTGAAAGACCTGATTCTCGTAGGTACGAACGTTGGTTAATGCCCAGCCGGCATCGGGCTGATAGCCTTCCACCCACCAGCCATCGAGTACACTGAAATGTAGGGTTCCGTTCATTACCGCCTTCTCGCCACTGGTTCCTGAAGCCTCTAAAGGACGTGTTGGTGTATTCAACCAAATATCGGCTCCGGAGACCAAAAGTTTTGCCAAACCAATACTATAGTTTTGCAGGAAAAGAATTTTCCCCAGAAATTCTGGTTTCTTAGAATAGTCGGTAATCATCTTGATTAGCGCCTGTCCGGCTTTATCGGCCGGGTGAGCCTTGCCTGCAAAAATAAACTGCAAGGGCATTTCCGGGTTGTTTAACAATGCCGCCAAACGTTCGGGATTATTGAACAACAAGTGAGCCCGTTTATAGGTGGCAAACCTTCGGGCAAATACCACGGTAAGTGCTTTATCGGATAGCTTGTTGTTAATAGCCATAATTTGCTTTGGATCCTCGTGCCGTTTGATCCAGTTTTCCTTGAACCGCTCCTTAACTGCTAATATTAATTTGGTTCGCAGTTGCTGTTTAATATCCCAGATTCGTTGGTCATCGTAATCGTAGATCCGGCTCCAAAGAACACGTTCCATTTGCCGATCCACAAAATTTCCTTCGAACATTTCGTTATAAAGTTGCTTCCATTCTTTGGAAGTCCAGGTGGGCCAATGAACTCCGTTGGTCACATAACCCACGGGGAGTTCTTCGGACAGGTAACCGGGCCATAAGCAGGTGAACATATCTCGGGTAACTGCTCCATGTAACATAGATACCCCATTGACTTCCTGGGCAAAATGTGTAGCCAGATAGCTCATATTAAATTCTTCTTTCCAGTCGTTAGGGTTTGCCCTACCCAAAGCCATAAACTGATCCCATTTTAGTTTTAAACGATCGGGATAATGCCCCATGTATTTTCGGAGCATATTTTCATCGAAGTGATCGTGCCCTGCCGGAACTGGTGTATGGGTTGTAAATAGGGTAGATGAACGAACAATTTCTTTTGCCTCCTGGAAAGTAAGTTGTTCATTTTGCATATACTGACGTACCCGTTCCAATCCATTAAACGCGCTGTGTCCTTCGTTGCTATGGTACAGATCGGGATTGTATCCAAGTATATCGAGTGCGCGTATTCCCCCAACACCCAGAAGAATTTCCTGTTTGAGTCTGTTTTCTTTATCTCCCCCGTATAATTTATGCGATACGCCCCGGTCTTCGGGAAGGTTCATCTCGAAATCGGTGTCTAACAACAAAAGTACAATGCGCCCCACATGAAGCTTCCAGATTCTTGAATACAGGATGCGGCCGGGAAGCATCATTTGAACGGTTGCATAATTCCCATCTTCGTCTTTCACAGGCTCAATAGGGATTTTTGAGAAATGCTGATAATCGTAATCGGCTTGCTGTTCACCCTGGGTAGTTATTACCTGGCTAAAATAACCGTATCGATACAGAAGACCCACTCCAACCAGATTCACTTTGGCATCACTGGCTTCTTTAAGGTAATCTCCTGCCAGTATTCCTAAGCCGCCAGAATAAAGCTTCAAGCTGTCATGAAAACCGAATTCCATACTGAAGTAGGCGATTAAGGGCGAGGACAATTCCTTTGTCCCTTCCATGTACTGACTGAAGCGATCGTATACCCGTTGGAGTTTCCCCAGATAAACCTCATCTTTCGACAAGGCCTTCAAACGTTTATAGGCCACCTGTTCAAATAGAATTAACGGATTAAAATCACTGGATCTCCAAATATCGGGTGCGATTTCTTCGAAGAGTTCCTGAGCTTCATCGTCCCAGGACCACCAGATATTATTGGCAATTATATTAAGTTTCTCGAGTGGTTCGGGAAGTTTTGATCGTATTACAATTCGCTTCCATTTGGGCTCATCAGCCAATGGTTCAACAATTTCGTGAGATTGCTCTACGGGCCGCTCATCAATGGCTACAAAGGCGTCAACCCGTTGTAACGTTTTTTGAATTGCTTTTGAATAGGCTGTTCGATAATTTTCAATCAAGTTGGACCATAGCGCTGTCTTGGACAATTTCATCGCATTCTGGTGGATTTCCATCCGTTCCTCATCCGAGGCCTCATAGACCTGCAAGATTGCGTGCTGCAACCGATCCACTATATGTTGGTCCGAAACGTTGGAAGTGTCAATGATGGCAATGGCTTTACAATTGCTCTGACAGGCATCTTTGATCCATCGTCCGATACCGGCATGAGTGGTAGTAATGGTAGGTACCCCATACGAAATACTTTCGAGGGGGGTATAACCCCATGGCTCGTAATAGGATGCAAAAGAGGTCTGGTCGCAACCAATCAGAGTATCGTAATAGTTATAGCCCATAATTCCGTCTGAACCATTCAGGTAGCAGGGAACGTAAACCACTTTCACATTTTTATCGGTATTCTTATCCAGTCCCTGTGCCTGCAAGCGTTTAAGGATGGGATCCATCTCAGGATCGTGAAGATAGTGGGTAAGAATACGGGAACCTTGTTTAAGTTCAGTTCCGGATTGTATGGCATCCTGCAAATCCTTCCGGGGACCATAATGGTTTGCAGGACTGAGCAGGAAGGCTACAATGGGGCGATCGAGTTTTTGATTTCGCAAACTGTTTATGGTATCAATAAACAGGTCGATACCCTTATTCTTAAACTCGTAACGACCACTTGTAGCAATAACGTATGCGTTATCGGGAATCTTTTCATTCAATAATGCGGAAGCAACCTGAAGCATTCTGCTACGGGCCTGACTGCGCTTGTTATCATAATCGGACTCGGAAGGTAAGGTGCTTACTTCAAATCCATTAGGAAGAATCAGATCCGCATTTTTATTTAAAAAATGCTTGCATTCCAGTGCGGTGATATCGCTTACTGTGGAAAAAATATCGGCTTCGTGAGCTGAAATTTTTTCTAACGATTGCTTGGAGACAATTTTATATTCACGAGCCAGGTCTTCGACATTATAATGCTCCATTTCCTCGTAAAGTGGCTTGTAATGTCCGGAAAGCGTGCGCCCCATAATGGTAGCATGAGTAGTAAAGATGGTTGCTGCCTGAGGCAGAGATCGTTTCAGATAAAGTATTCCGCAACCCGACATCCATTCGTGAAACTGAGCTACCACCTTGTCGGTTTTGGTAAGGGAGAAAAGAACGAAATTTTCGATCAACTTTCCGGTAGCATAGCCGAATAATACCGGTTCGATATAGTCCCACTGCCCAGAGATAGAGTCGAGCTTATAGGTCTCCCACATTTCTGTAAATATTTCATCCTTCTTCGTGATGAAGTTGGTAAAATCAATCAGCACGGTGATAGGTCGTCCCGGAACTTTCCACCGCCCAATTTTTATCCGGAATCCATCGGCCTCAGCATGCATGCGCCAATCAGCAAGCAGCTGCGTATCCTGTTCAAATTCAGGATTCATTCCTGAATCGTGTACCAGATCGGGGCCAAACAGAATGTACTTGTTCTCAAATTGCTGCACTAAACTAAGGGCTTTAGATGATAATACGGTATGCATGCCCCCTATTTGGTTACATACTTCCCAACTCACTTCAAACAAATAATCCGGACTCAGTTTTTTATCAGACATTGCTTCCTGTATTAAAGTTTCTATTGGTATCCTTCCCTAATTTCTTCTACTAATGGAGAACAACCGGCTATGTGCACTATGCCTTGGATGTTGTCTTTTTGATTGTCTTTTCGGGTTCCTTTTTTGTGGAATCCTTTTCGGAATTTTTCTTCGCGATGGAAGACTTGACATTTCCCCTTTTTACTGAATTTGCCTTTTTCTCGGCATCAGGCTCGCTTTTTGAGTCCCTGCCGTTGGTATTCAGAGTCTTTCGCTTCACTGTTTTCAGCCTTACTATCTCCTTCTCATACTTCTCCAGTTGAAGGTTCTTTTCATAGATAATGGCGGCCAGGGTGGCGATTTCTTTTTCCGACTCACTCTCAGGCACCGATGCATTCACCCGCAAAATAAAATCGCTTAGAATGTTCATGTAGTTGATGTACGCATCGTAAGGTGAATCGAAGGGATTGAAATAGGAATGTACTTCGCCATCGCTGAATACCTTGGTGGACATATAGTAAAAATGATCGCTGGCCTGAAGGTATTTCCAATCGGTAAGTATGTGCTTGTCTTCGCATTTAGTGATTTTACCCGTTAGGGCATACAAAGCATTAAAGGCATTTTCCTGCATGTCGTTACCCAGCCAGGCAGTAAGGTCGCGTTCTTCATCGGCCCACGAAATTGGATACGGTACATTAACCGCTGCAATCGGCTGCAGGTTTTCAGCCACTTCGGAGGGAGTACTGAAGGTGAGCTTGGTTTTTTTGAATACGACTTTTGGAAAACTCTCCAGAAATTTTAATATTCCGCTTTCCTTTTCCTGGTGCTCCCCAAAGGTTTCGTAGTCCATAAACAGGTTAATGGTTTCTTCCTTGTCATCGGTATTTTTTAACCAGGAAACGAATTTGTCGGCAGTTAAAGGATATTCTGCCCAGCCTTTATCCGAGAACCGAAATGCAATATCGTCGCTTAACTTGTAATTTTTAAGCAATACCTTCAACCTGGGATTGATTGCGTTGTAATAAACGTAATTTGGACTTTTCCAACCTAAAATATGTTTTGCCCCCTCGGTTAGCATGGCTTTGTATCCCATGTCGGCAACTCGGGCGCCAATTTCGTCGGAATAAATTAGTTCGGTATTTCGGAATACGGTTGGCGTGATCCCAAAATAATCTTTTATTTTTTTAGAGTGCAATTCTACCTGCTTTCGGAATTCACTCTCCGAACTTAGCGATGCCAGGGAATGCGAATAGGTTTCGGCTAAAAATTCAACGGAACCGGTTTCTGCCAACTCTTTAAAACTATCAATCACTTCCGGGGCATACAGTTTAAACTGGTCGAGAGCGATCCCCGATATGGAAAAGGCCACTTTAAACTTTATTCCGTATTCTCTGATCAGCGACAACAAGATCTTGTTAGCAGGCAAATAGCACCTGTCCGCTACCTTTCTCATGATCGATTCGTTAAGGTAATCGTCGAAGTAGTACGAGTCGTTACCTATGTCAAAAAATCGATACCGTTTAAATCGCATCGGTTGGTGTACTTGAAAATAAAGGCAAATCGTTTTCATTCCGTTCAATTTCTTATCTGGTTCTTTGGATTGGATCTAGCAGCTTCCAACAATATTCAGTGTCACAGGTCTAGGCCTGCTTTTTTAGCATCTCGTTATAAATATCCACTACTTTCACAGCCGTTTTTTCCCACTTCAGATTATCCACTTCAGCTCTTCCGTACTTTTTAAAATAGCTTGACAAACCGCCATAGTTTAAAATCCCATATATGGCATCGGCCATGGCATGAACATCCCAAAAATCGATTTTAATGGCATGCTTTAAAATTTCAGAAACTCCAGATTGACGGGAAATGATTACCGGTACATCGGACTGCATGGCCTCCAGGGGCGATATTCCGAAAGGTTCAGAAACCGAAGGCATTACGTACACATCGCTCAGGGCAAACATCCGTTGCACATCGTCTCCCTTTAAAAATCCGGTGAAGTGGAAACGATCGCCAATACCCAACTCGGAAACCCTGTGAATGGAACGAGCCAGCAGTTCGCCACTCCCGGCCATCACAAAACGAACATTGCGCATTTTATGATACACCATGTTGGCGGCTTCAATGAAATATTCGGGTCCTTTTTGCAAGGTTACCCGCCCGAGAAAGGTAACCACCGGTTCCTTCATCCGGCTTTCGCTTTGGCCGAGCCTTCTTTTCTTTGCCGGTTCTACAGCGTTGTACACGGTGTGTACCTTAGCCGGATCGACTCCGTAATTGTTTATTATGGTATTTCGAGTCAGATTACTTACGGCGATAATTTTATCGGCCGCATGCATTCCCCTCCTTTCAATATCATACACGCCGGGGTTAACGCTCCCTCCACTCCTGTCGAAATCCGTGGCATGCACATGGATCACCAGAGGTTTACCGCTAATTTCCTTGGCGGCAATGCCTGCGGGATAGGTGAGCCAGTCGTGAGCATGAATTACATCGTGTTCGTAATCGCGCCCGATGTAGGAGGCAACGATGGCATAGTTAGCAATATCCTGAAATAAATTTGGCCCATAACCGGTGGAGAAATCAATTTTCCCGGAGTGCCGGGTGTTAATAAGCTCCTTTTTTTCAATCCCGTTTGACTCGGACAGTATTGCGTATTCTTCGGGTGTGGTGTAGGGTACCAAATTCGATCCAACCTGAATGTATTGAATCTTTCGCAGGTATTCTTCGTAATTCACATCCTTCTCCCCCAATGAAACATCGCTGGCACCAACCAGCCGGATACGTTGTTGATCTTCATCGCCAAATGCCTTTGGAACCACGAAGGTAATATCCATATTGCCCAGGGAGGTAAGCCCCCGGGTTAGCCCGTAACAGGCGGTACCTAAGCCTCCAGAGATATGTGGAGGGAATTCCCATCCGAACATCAGTACTTTCATTTAAGTAGCTCTTATAGAGTAAGTATTTGGTTTTTGTATTTTTATTCGGCCAACACGGAAAGTATTTCTTGTTCCGATTCCACGTGTTCCACCCAATCGATGGTATTTAGTAATGCTGCTACACTGGGGGCATAGGAAATAGCTTCCCGGGGGGCATATGGGGGGTTGCCATCAAAAACTTCGGAAATGGAACCAATACCCTGTTCGAGAAGTGTAGCTTCAAAATCGTTGATTACTTTTTTTATAGCAGCTAATCCCGATAACTTAAAAAGTCTCAGATAGCCGGTACAATAATGTTCCACCAACCAGGGCCATGCACTTCCCTGATGCAGGGCATAATCGCGTTCCGATGGATACCCCTCACACCTGCTCTGGTATTGCGGATGATTAGGCGCCAGGGAGCGTAGCCCCCGGGGGGTGAGCAAATCCCGACGAACCAGTTCCAATACAGACTTTTGCATTTCTTTGGTTAGAGGGGTATAAGGCAGTGAGGTCGCAATCACCTGATTGGGGCGTATGGAAAAATCTTTATAGTCGCCATTGGTATAATCGGCCAGGTAGTTATAACTATCACTCCAGAATTCGCTGATGAAAGCCTCCTTCATCTTTCCGGCCAAAGCCTTCCAACGTTTGGCCACCAAGGGTTCGTCGGATTTTTCGGCCAGTTCGGCACTGAAACAAAGAGCATTGTACCACAAGGCATTCACTTCAACAGTACAGCCTGTGCGAGGTGTTACGGGTTTGCCATCCACTACCGAGTTCATCCAGGTAAGAGCTATTCCCGGTTCCCCGGCGTATATCAGTCCGTTAGGAAGCATGTGGATGTTATGAAGCGTTCCTTCCGAGAAGTATTTGATGATTTGTTTAATCGCTTTGTGATAGGTGTCCCACATGAATTTACAATCGTTGGTTTTAAGGCAATACTGTTGTATGGCCCAAATAAACCAAAGCGAGGCATCTACGGACTTGTATTCGAAACGGTCGTCGGTGTAAACATCGGGGAAGAGACCCTGATGCATCCGTTGAACCATGGTGTCCAATACTTGTTTGTAATTTTTTATATCGCCCAAGGGCAGTAGCAGACCCGGCATACTAATAAAAGTATTTCGCGCGGTGTAGCCATACCAGTGGAAACCCGACATAATTTCAGTTTTCCTTTCCCTATGTACAATAAATTGTTCTGCACTGTTAATCAGGCAATCTTTGAAAGTATTGCGGGCGATGCGTTTTTTTTCGCCAACGACAAATTTGCGCCCCAGCGTTGAAGGGGTCGTTTCGGTAGTGCTGGCCGAGAAAATAAGCGTTTCTCCTTGTTTGACCGGTAATTCAAAATATCCGGGCACAAAAAGATCTTCCTTATAATCGTAACCGCGGCGTTGCTCCTCGAGGTACTCCACATTATAGTACCAATCGGGGGTAGGAATAAATTCGTTCTCTTTGGAAAATTGCATGTGCAAATAAGGATACCCGGCATACAATCGTATTTTTATGCCATTGGGAATAAACTTAACCCGGGTTTGAGCATGTAAATTGGCCTTACTCAGCTGATGCATATTCCGGAATGCCAGGAAGGGTGTAAAACGCAACCGGGTGGGCTTGTCGAGTTCCTGAATGGTATAGCGAACCAAAATTTGCTGTTCCTTTTCTACCAGTAAACTTTCGCGCAAAATGCGCACCCCGCCGACACGGTAATAAATTTGCATGACCGTTTCCACCTGAAAGTCCTGCACGTATTTATGACCTTTAGGGGTGTAATTATCCCCTTCGTATTTCCGTATTCCCAAATTGAATTCGCTTTTACCCTGCACTACGGTGCAGTCGAGTGACGAGAGCAAAACATGTTTGTCTCCATCAAGATGTTCCATGGGACATACCAGCAAACCATGATATTTCCGGGTATTGCAACCGACGATGGTGGTACTTGCATAGGATCCGGCCCGGTTGGTGCGAAGCAACTCCCTACCCAGGGAATACTCCAGATTAACCAACTCGGATTTGTCGAAATTTAGGTAACTCATGCCTGTGCTAATCTTTTTAAAATTAACAAATTGAATACAATAATGTTGCGATTTTTTGCAGGAAGAAACAGCAGGATTGGGTTGCTCAATACTTCTTCATTACAAAATTCTCAGCTTTGAAAGCTTATTAAAGTTAGTTTAACCTTTTGAATAATCCACTATAAAAACCAAGCAATAATGGAATCTTTTTTTAATGGTACGGAAGAATATATACGCTGTAATCCGTGAATTTTAGAAGGGAATTGTAGTTTTGTAAAATTGTAATCCGAATCGTTTTATTTATGTACAGGCCGTTTATACATTTTCTGACTGGCGCATGCATTTTGCTACTGACTCAGTGTTCTCCTGATCAGCAATTCACTGTCGGTGGAACTTTTTCTGTTGCAGATCCTACCCCGGTAAAACTCTTCCTACTCACCAGCGAAGAAGCGGTACTGATCGACTCGTCCCATACGGAAGACGGTAAATTTCAACTCTCCGGAACCTCGGAATATGCAGGAATCTACCTCTTGAAGTTTTTCAACGACCAACGAATTTTCCTGATTGTTCATCCGGGAGATGACATTGATCTGGAGATCGACAACTCGACAGAATGGATCAGTTACTATGTTAAAAACTCCCTCGATTCCAAATGGGTGAAAGAATTAACCGACCGGCAAAACCAGGTGTTGAGGACATTCGATCAGCTTAGCGAAATGTGGTCGCAAGCGGGTTCGGACAGTACACTTCGCCACACCATTGACAGTACCTACCATGCCACGCTTCGCGACCATCGCGATTCTACACGAGATTTCATCCTAAAGCACCCCCATTCGCTGGCTACCCTTATGGCAGTGTACCAAAACCTGGGACGAAATTCGCAGTCGCTCTTTGACCCCTACGATGACCACAAACTATTCAGCTTTGTAGACTCCAACCTGACAACCCTGTACCCGAACACCGCGGCTGTTCAGGCTTTAAACAAGGAAGTAAACGATATCCGCTCGCAAATCCAGCAAAAGAAACTTATTGAAAAAATCGTGGAAGAAGGACGTCCATTTCCTCCATTCGCCTACCCGAAACTGCATGGCGACACCATTCGACTGAGCGGATACAGCGGAAAACCTGCCGTGCTCCTTTTTTGGGCAACCTGGAACAGCTATTCCGTAAGCCAGCTGCAGGCTCTAAATACTCTTGCCTGCACACCTGCAGCCAGAAAACTGGATATCGTTACCATTTCGCTGGACACGTCGCCTGAACTGCTGGATACCTTTTTGGTACGACAAAACATACAAGTTCCCGTGGTTTGCGATTATGCCTATTGGGATTCTGAAATTCCGGCCCGATATGCGGTAAAACGTATTCCCTCCTCCCTGCTCATAAATACACAAGGAGTTATTGTCGGAAAAGATATCTTTGGTACCGATCTTGACTATCGCATAAACGCACTACTTCCATGAAACTCTTTCCCTTCGTTCTGGCCATAGTGGTTTTGGCCTCCTGTGCCCGAACCCATAAAGCCACCATTACCGGAACCATCGATCGTATCCAACCCGGCGAAACTGCTTTTCTTGAGGAAATCACGCCCTCCGGATTACGCATGGTGGATTCGGCAGCCATTAACAAAAAGGGAAACTTTAAACTGTCAGCCCCTCTGGTCCGCCCCGGCTTCTATCAATTGTCGGTTTTTAGTGGTCAAAAACTAACGCTGATCCTTCAACCCGGCGATAAAATAACTTTTACCACCGACATACAGGATTTTTATACCCGCAAAACCCTTGAAGGTTCCCCCGTTTCGGCACGAGTAAACCTGCTTCACGACAGTCTTCGCCATGTTTCCCAGACCTTGCTTTCCATCGAAAAAGAATACGCACAAGCCGATAGCATTTCACCCGAAGGAATACAGCTCCGAGAACAGCTTTCGAAAAAATACGACGCAATAATGGAGAACTACCACCGGTTCTCGGCTGGATTTGTGATTGAAGACCTGGCATCGTTGGCCAATGTGGCAGCCCTGTATCAGGAATATGCCCCGGGTTATTATGTGTTCCACAAAAGCAGCGACCTGCAGTATTTTAAACTTGTGCGCGACACCCTTTCGAAATACTACCCGCAAGTGGGTATGGTTACCAATTTGCAAAACAACTTCAGCACATTTTACAAACAATACACCCAAATGCAGCTCCTCCAGAAAGCCCAGCCCCGCGAAGTGGCTTTCCACTATTTTGAGCTGCCCGACCTCCATGGCAATATAAAATCCATGCACAATTTGTCGGACAAACTGGTATTGTTAAGTTTCTGGTCGAACACCGAAGCGTCCTGTGTGGCCAATAATCAGGAACTGCTGCCCATTTACAAGAAATACCACGGCCAAGGTTTTGAAATATACCAGGTTGGGCTTACCCGCAACATGGCCAACTGGCAGTCGGCAGTCCGGTTTGAAAACTTTCCCTGGATCAGCGTTTGTGATACGGCGTATCCCAACTCTGAATCGCTGCGGTTTTACCATGTCAGCTCGGTGCCTACCAACTACCTTATTGACCTGCGCAAACCTGATATCCTGGCGCGCGACCTGACCCCCGGGCAATTAGACCATACCCTGAATCACCTTCTGAATCGGTAAACCCGCGTGAAAGAAAAAAAGAACATATATTTCATCTCGGACCTGCACCTGGGATTGTATCCTCTCGAGAAAAGCGCCGTACGCGAGAAAATTGTTGTTGATTTCCTCGACCAAATCCGCGACGATGCTGCCGAATTGTACCTGATGGGTGATATTTTCGATTTCTGGCACGAGTACAAGCATGTAGTTCCCAAAGGATTTACACGTTTCCTGGGCCGATTGGCCATGATGGCCGATTCGGGCACCCGCCTGCATTTTTTCACGGGCAACCACGATATTTGGGCCTATGGATACTTTACCGAAGAGTTGGGTATGAAAATATACCGTCAACCCCTGGTTACAACCCTGCACGGCAAAAAATTCTTTCTGGCCCATGGCGATGGACTGGGACGTGGCGACAATGGCTATAAGCTGCTCAAATGGTTCTTTACCAACAAATTTCTCCAGTTTTGTTTTGCCCGGCTTCATCCCAATTTTGCCCTCTGGATTGGGAAAACCTGGTCGAAAAACAGTCGGTATTCGAAAGGTATTGTTGCTGAAGAATTTGCCGGCGAAGAAGGCGAATTGCAAATTCAGTTTGCCAAAGAAGAACTAAAACACCATCATTACGACTACTTTGTATTTGGCCACCGGCACATTCCGAGTGTGATTACCCTGGGTGAAAAAACCCAGGTAATTAACCTGGGGGATTGGATTTACAGTTTCACCTATGCGGTACTGGAAGGTGACCGGTTAAGTCTCAGAAGTTTCACCCAGAACCATGATCCTATTCTCTACAAGCACTATCCCAATAGGCCCTCCCATGAAAACTAAAATCATCTTCTCCCTGCTCTTAATCTGCTCGGCAATTTTGAATGCCCAATCGCCTTTTGTTAAAGGCTATGTGGTTACTCTGCAGAATGATACCCTCACAGGGCTTCTTCACCGCGATGGACTTCACGCCCGCACCAATGCATGTACCTACCGGGCCGATTCGGTATCGGAATCCGTAATTTACACCGCCAACGACCTTAAAGGCTACGGATATTCCGGATCCAAATGCTTCCGCAGTAAAACCCTAATTATAAACGAGAAGCCCGTTACGCGCTTTACCGAGTGTTTGCTCGATGGCGCTATTAGTTTATATCTGGTTCAGGGGGCTGATTTTGATGACCGGTACCTGGCCGAGATGGACACCAACAGCTATGAATTGAATAATGATATGGTTAGCTATACCCAAAATGGCACCCATTACCAAAAACATTCCGAACAGTACAAAGGCACCCTGAAATTTATTACCCGTCAGGTACCCTCGCTGCGATCGCAGATAGAAACGACCAACTTCAGGCCGGCTGCCCTGGTGAAAGTATGTAAGGAATATCATACTGCCACCGCTGCAAATACCCCCATGAAGGAATACTATGGTCAGGTGGAAAAAGTGAAAAACCACTGGGAATTGCAGTTTGGAGTGCTTGGTGGAGCAGGAATCTCGAAAGTTGCCATGAAGGATGGGTTGAAATATGTTGGAACGGATATAGAAATCCTGGGCGACGGTCGCTATACTGCCGAATTCTATGGCTCCGATCATTATTCGGGATTTGGCAGGACCAGTTATTCCGGACAAAGTAACCTGATACTCCCGGGTATATCCCTGGCAATGGAGCAGGGCAACGTTCAGGCCATTCAACTGGAAGTGTGGGTGAGCAGACAGCAGTTTACCATGGGTACCAACCCACTCGAATTCACCGCCCTATCTGTACCCGTTCTGTATCGCAGAAACTTTTTACCTGCCCAAAAACTCCGCCCCTACCTAACCGTTGGATTGCAAACCCACGTGTACACACAGGTGTCCCTTTTGGACAGTATCCGTGTCGATTACGGCGCACCCGCTCTGGGGCTTTATAACGAGGTGGATTACACCGAAAAAGACCTTTACGAGAAGCGCCCCGGGAACGAAACCGGCACCGTCTTCAGTCTGGGTGCAGCAGCAGGTATCGGAGCCCGGTACGAAATTCACAGGAACGGGTTCCTGCAACTGGAATGCCGCACCAACCTGGCCTACTGGAAAGGTTCGCACACCCTGCAGAATGAAATCTATTCAGAATTCGTATGGTTGCACTACGGATTTCAAGTCCAACTCTCCTATGTGGTTGGCCTGGAACTCTAATTCTGAATGAGGTATTTCTTCATCACTTTAACAATATCGCGTTGTTGTAAGGGTTTTAACAGCAAATGGTCGCCTCCGGCACGACGGAAGTTATCGTGCTCCGTAGTTTCGGTAGAGGCAGTGAGCGCAATCACCGGCAGTTGACGGAAACTTTCCATGTGCCGGATTTGTTCGGTTACCTCAACCCCGGTTGGCGTAGGCATTTTCAGGTCGACAAACACAATGTCGTATGGGCAGGTAACCAGTTTTTCCAATCCGGTTTGACCGTCGAGGCAGGTATCTAATTGATAATTTTCGAAGTTCTCGTTTAAAAACTCACGGAATATCTCGCAGTTCAAAGCAATATCATCGATATACAACACCCGAACCTCCTTGGGAAAAATAGTCTTGGTCTGACGCTCGGCATCTTCACCGTTCCTGTGTTTTTTCTTTTGCAGGGGTACATCGGTCAACCAAAGGGTAAAGGTCGATCCCTCATCGGGGACACTTTCCTTTATGAACAAATCGCCCTTCATCAGGCGAGCCAGTTTCAGCGATATGGCCAGTCCCAGTCCGGTTCCTCCGTACTTTTGTACCGATTGATTCTCTTTTTGCACAAAAGCTTCAAAAATCCGTTTTTGCTGATCCATAGGGATGCCCACTCCGGTATCCTGTATGTCGATGGTGATATCGGCCAATTCCTCATCCTCTTTAACCCGAACCTGGGTTGAAATGGTTATGGAACCTTCCTCCGTAAACTTGAACGCATTTCCAATCACATTCATCAGGATCTGCTTAAGACGCACCGGATCGGTAACCACCTGATCGGAAAAGTCGTCAGGCAGCTGGAGGGTGTAGTTGATTTTTCGGGTTAGGGCATTGGCAGAGAACAGCACATACACTTCCTGAATGAGCGCTCCCAAATCGAAGGGTGCCAGGGATAAATTCACCTGATTGGCTTCAATCTTCGATAAATCAAGAATATCGTTGATCAGTGCGAGCAGGGTTTCGCCCGCCAGGCTGATGTTCTTCACCATGCTCGCCTTTTTTATGTCGGTTTCCCTGCGTTCCAGTACAGCCGAAAATCCAAGAATGGCATTGAGGGGGGTTCGGATTTCATGGCTCATATTCGCCATAAAAGCACTAAGGGATTTATTAGCCGATTCGGCCTTTTCTTTTTCCTGGCTCAAACGGGTAGATAGTTTCTTTAACTGTTCGTTGGAATACTTCAACTTTTCGGTGCGTTCTACTACGCGATTCTCCAGCGTGTGGTTCAATTCCCCCAACTCATTGAATGCAAAACGTAACTGATCAATATGTGCCTGAATCTGGTTGTCCTTATCGGCCAAACCGTCCAGCATGGCTTTATATGCCAGCAACAACTGCCTGATCTCACGGGTGTTCGATGTAGGAAGTTCGACGTGATATTCCCCTTCCCGGATTCGGGTGGTGGTGTCGGCCAATTGCTTCAACGGTTGCAAGGCCTGACGGGTAAACCGTGCGGTAACGGGTATGGTTAAGCCAATAAGTGCAAGGGTCAGGTAAAAATAAATGTGAAAACTGTTCCAAAACAGCTCGCGCAGGCGCACGGTAGAATACCCCAGACAAAACAACCATCGTTCCTGATCTTCATGGTGTTTGATTTCGAGAGGAATAAGCCATACCCGGGTAGCCCGATCCAGACATTTGCGATTGGTCTTGGATCGGAGCGTTTTAATTCCGTGAAAAAACGCCCTTTCCCGATCCGTTATTTCATGAATGGGCTTACTGGATAATTCGATTTCGCGGTTTCCATTAACAATGTACCAGAAGGAAAAATTTTCGTCGTGGGCAATTTCATTCAACAATTCGAACGGCCATATGCGCTCAAAGTAGCCAATCTCCAACTGGGTAGCGGCTCCCGAAGCGAGTGTCAGCTGGGTTTTGTCCAGCGCTTCCGATATGGCTTTATCTTCGTGACGTACCGCCGTAATCACAAAAGCTGCAATAACAAACAGCAGGATAAGGGATACCCCAAGATATATTTTATAGAACAGACCCATCAGGTAGTGAGGCGCTTGTGTTGATTGTAAAGTGTCAGGGTTCCGGGAATATTAAAATACCCGTCATGAGGTTGCCGTAGATATTACCAATTCCGGGAACATAGCCATGTTCGCCATTCGTAAAGGTTAACAACCAGGGTTTATCCTCGAGCGACATGCGCAACGATTGCGCCATTAAAGGATGCTGCTCGGCTGGAATGGATACCGGGTAGGAAGCACAACAAAACACCAATGCCGAAGAGACCCGTGTTTCAGGCGCATTGATAATGGCATATTCGGGTTGTTTCCACAAATGGTTAATCAGCAGGTTGTATTTGCCTTCGGCGTAATAAATGGTATCCCCTTCAGCGATATGAAAATGTTGTTGCACACGTAAGTTCTTGTTTTCATCCAGCGTAGGATGCATAAACTGGTAGTAATCCAC
Organism: Bacteroidota bacterium; assembly: GCA_003252385.1. Taxonomy (GTDB): domain Bacteria; phylum Bacteroidota; class Bacteroidia; order Bacteroidales; family UBA10428; genus UBA10428. Next base: position 85,934 of record QKEH01000139.1, read on the forward strand.
TCCGGTTTCGTGCCGTTTTAGGTAGATGGGGTGCAGCGTGCTAAAGTTCAGAAAGGCCCAGTTGGCGGTATCAATGCTTTCCACCGGGCGCCCGCACCATTCGCTGTAGACCTCTTTGGATGGCCGGCCATCTATTTCGTACAGAACCCCATCGCGGGTATGGGTAACCCGCCCGTAATTCCGGGTTAACGAAAAACCTCCCCGAAAATCGCAGGCAATGTTTTTCTCGGAAAAAAGCAGGGCCATAACAAAATTGTTTCCATGCACCTGACGGGTAAAGTTGGCAATTTTATCACCTTCAATCCAACCGCCAAAAATGGGCACCTCGCCATGGAAGTAGTCGGAAACCTTGGAGAAGATTTCCTTGGATTCCCCATCGCTGATGAGTATAATCTTATTGGGTTTTTGCGACATGGGTTCCAGGCCGGCATCGCGGTAAGCCATCTCCACGGCTCTGCTTACCAGCGATTGATTGGTTGTATCGTCGTCCAGAGTTCCCGAAGCCACGCCCGTTTTGAGGTAAGGATATCGCAACGACATGGCCGTAACATGGTGGTACGAATATCGATTGGAACCATCGGGGAAAAGGTTCAGGTCGTACACAATGCTCCAACCAAAAAATTTCCGCCGGGGGTAATGTGCTTTCAGAGTTGCTAAAACCGAATCGGTGGCAAAGCTATTTGAAAACATCAGAAAGGTAACTTCCGGTTCCACGGAGCAGCCTTTTTCGGAGGCCACAATGGCTTTTAATACGGCCGAATCGGGATTACTATGACTGGCCCAACCGGTACCACTGGTGTAGTTGTTTCCCGTTACCACCACACTGGTGGCTTCCACCGCATCCTCTCCGGGCAGTTCCGATTCCATCCAGAGGTTACGGGTAAAATACAGACCTCCCAGAGCCAGCACTACAGTTACAAGTATCAGAATGAGAGTTCGTTTCATTGTGGAAAGTTTGGAACAAAAATATCATTTTTTTACGGGCAACGAAATGAAGTTTACATTTCCATGCCCTTCCCTCTTGTTTTTCTGAATTGAAACAACTTACAGGGCACAGGGAATCAATAACTATTTTCCAGTTTGTTTTTACAAAAGACTGTTATAAATTGCTGCTGTCCCGGATATGCTGGCTACTGATCCAACCTGTCCGATAAACTATTAACCAGAAGAACAGGAACAATTGTAGTACAAATTGCAGTTCAAACGTCTTAACCAAATACACGTTTTTGCCAATGAACTCTACCCTTTAACGCAACCCCACGCTGACTCCACCCGGAGGTAACCCTGCAATTTATGTTTTGCAATGAGCAGATTTTATGTGAGGTATGCTTTAAACGGTTTCAAATTCAAATTTTAAATGTTTATCCGGCAAAAACCACCAAACATACAATAGAATGAACGGAACAAATCAAAACAACGCCGGGTCGAATTTAGGAGTCGCAGGCCTGGTGCTGGGGTTGCTTTCGCTCCCCCTGGGACTTATGGGTTGCACATTTCTACTGGGATTGCTGTTGGGTATTCTGGCCATCACCCTGAGTGCAACCGGATATTCGCAAGCGCGCAACGCCCATGCTCCTACGGGCATTCTAACTGCCGCCCTGATCGTTTCCATTATCGGCACCGGCCTTTCGCTGGTGCGTTTGGGAAATACAGCCTCCAAAACCCACGAGTTCTTTCAACAGCTGAAACAATCGGTTCCACAATGGGAAAACGAAGCAAACAAGCCTTTTGAGGAAGCTTTTCGGGAAGCCTTCAAAGAAGAATTGAAAAATGAACCAGACAATCGGTTCGACCCCTTTAAACAGGAAATGGAGCAACTGGAACGCGAGTTGGATGAAGCCGGGGAAGAAATTGAAAACAGTTTCCGCGATCTTTCCGACAAAGAAAAAGCAGAACGCATGGGCAGGGCCACCGGAAGAGCACTTCGAAAATTTCTGGATGAACTGCAGGATTCCTCAATAACCCGATAGTTTGCTGCCCTCTGATTTCCATCGCAACTATACAATTATCAATCTGATTTTTATTGGAATTATCGGAGCGGTAGTGTTGTATTCGGCCTGGTACCCGCCCACCTCCGACCGATACCTCATTCCCTCGTGCACGCAACTTATGGGGGCTCCTCCCACGGCCAGTACCGGTTTATCCAGGAGTTTCTCCTGTCTGGTACGTTTGCATTTTGACGAAGCCCAACAATACAACCCTCATGGTTCACGGGTATTTTCCTTCTTTATATTCCAACTGTTCTTTCGGTTGGTAGCCTTATTTTTACTGGTTGGACGAGAAAAACAGCGGGTTGGTCGAATATTTTTAGCAGGTGATGCCAATATTTCCTTAGTTTTGTTCGTTTTCAGTTTTGCACCCTTTTGGAAGGAACTACTTTAAGCAATACAAAATTCAAAAACCGACTTGAAATCATGAATTGGCGTAAAACTCTCATTGTACTTGCAGCCGGAATACTCACCCTGATGGTTTCCATGGGTATTTTCATGGCATTAAAAAAAAGCCATAGACCGCCCGAGCAAAAACCCCTGACCAAAACCATCCGGATGGTGCAATCGGAATTGGTGCAATACACCACACAAAACAGCACTTTGGAAGCTACCGGACGAATTCTCAGTCAGCAGTCCGTTGAGCTGATTGCCGAGGTACAGGGAAAACTCCTCCCCGGCGATGTGCCACTCAAAGCAGGCCAGGAGTTTAGGGCGGGCGATGTGCTTGCCCGTATTTACGATCGCGACACCCGATTTGCTCTTCAGGCTCGGAAAAGTGCCTATCTGAATGCACTGGCCAACATACTCCCCGACCTGAAAATGGATTATCCGGAAGCCTACACTGCCTGGGTAGACTTTTTTAATACCATCGACCTGGAAAATCCCCTTCCGCCCTTTCCCGAAGTGAATGCCCCGCTTAAAATATTCCTCTCCAGCCGGGGGGTACTTACCGAATACTATGGCATCCGTGCCGATGAGGAACGCTTAAAAAAATACACCCTGTTAGCTCCCTACAACGGGGCCATTCAGAATGTTTTACTCGAAACGGGTTCGGTGGCCAATCCTGGCAGCCATATTGCCCAGATACTCAAAACCGATCAGCTGGAAATTGAAATGCCCCTGGATACCCGCTCATCCGACTGGATCCATAAAGGCGACCTGGCCCGGATTTATAGCGAAAACGGGATTGAACTGGGTACGGCCAGTGTAGTACGCATGGCCCAATACATCGATCCGCAGACGCAATCCATCAACAGCTACCTGAAAGTACAAAACAGCTCCGGCGAGTTGCGGGCCGGAGGTTACGTCCGTGTTGAGTTTAACAACATACGTATTGCCCATGCCATGGAAATACCGAGAAATGCCGTTTTTAACCAAAATCTGGTTTTTGTGATTGACAGTGGCATGCTGATGAAACAGGAAATCAACCTGCTTAAAATCGGGCAAAATACGGTAGTTTTTAACGGCCCCGATGAAGGAACGGAAATTGTAACCGAACCCCTGGCCAATGCCCAGGAAAAAATGCAGGTGCAAAGCAAATACACCCGTCCGCCTCAATCGGATACGGAACCTGCAACGGCAGATAGCACAAAAAACATCCGTTCCCAAACCCAAAATTAGCCTTGGGCATGCAGTACTTTCCAAACCGGTTTGAGTAAAATTCCTTCATCATGAAAAAACTTGTTGCGCGGTTCATACAGTATCCGTTTTATGCCAATATGATTGTTGCCTTTGTTCTCATGGGCGGATTCTACGGTATAATTACTCTTAAAAAATCGTTCTTCCCCGAACGGCAAACCCGCCAAATTTATGTTACGGTATGGTATCCGGGTGCATCGCCCAAGGAAATGGAAGAAGGTATTACCGTTCGGATCGAAGAAGCTGTACGGGGGCTGGTGGGCATCAAAGAAATTCACTCGTCTTCTTCGGAAAATTTCAGCAGCGTAGCCATAACCACCACTGGAAAATACGATATCGACGTAATGGTTCAGGAGGTTAAAAATGCGGTAGATGGGATCAGCTCGTTCCCCTCGGCAGCCGAACGGCCCATTGTTTACAAACAACGAAGCACCACCCCTGCCATGCGCCTGGGGCTGGCCAGCGAAGGAGTCGACCGGCTTACCCTGAAAAAATACACCAACGAAATTGAAGACGACCTGCGTGCCACCGGCTTCATCTCGCAGCTGCAAATCAATGGTTTTCCAGCCCTGGAAATCTCCGTGGAAGTCAGCGAAGAGAACCGGCTGCGCTATCAAATCAGTTTCGACGAAATTGTGAATGCCATTGCCCTGAACAACAACGATATTTCGGCCGGACAAATTAAATCGATGGAGGAAGAAATACTCATCCGTTCCCGCAAACGAAGTATTGACCCCAACGAAATTGCCGATATTGTTGTTCGTGCCAACACCGATGGCAGCCTGGTGCGCATACGCGACCTGGCCAGCGTGCAGCTTAAATTTGCCGATGAGGCCAACCGCTACCTGATGAACGGTAAACAGGCAGGGGGCTTCTTCATCCAGAAACTCATCGATGAGGATCTGCAACAGATCTCTGACTTTGTTACCCAATATGTCGACGATTTTAATGCCCGGCACCAAGGAGCGAAGCTCTATGTAACTTTCGATTTCCTGGATATTCTTAAAGCCCGTTTACGACTTCTTACCACCAACATGGGACTGGGTGTTGTACTTGTGTTGCTTACCCTGGGGTTGTTCCTGAGCCTGCGCTTATCGTTCTGGGTGGCTTTTGGGATCCCGTTCTCCTTTATCGGTATGTTTCTGGTGGCTTCCATGTTTGGCATTACCATCAACATGGTTTCGCTCTTCGGAATGATTCTGGTTGTGGGCATACTGGTAGACGATGGCATTGTGATTGCTGAGAACATCTACTCGCACTTTGAAATGGGCAAAACCCCGCGCAAAGCGGCTTTGGAGGGAAGTATCGAAGTACTCCCCGCCGTATTGACCTCGGTTACCACCACCATTGTGGCTTTTATTCCCCTTCTGATCATTAAGGAAGGGGGTATGGAGTTTCTGTACGAAATGGCTTTTGTGGTTATTGCCTGTCTGATTTTTTCGCTGATTGAAGCTTTTCTGGTACTTCCCGGCCACCTGGGGCACAGCTACATTTTACGTACCAAAGATGCCGTAAATAAAAGTATGGCCATACGCCGCACACTCGATAAGGGTATTGCCTACGTGCGCGACCAGCTCTACGGCCGCCTGCTGAAATGGATGATTCGCTGGCACTGGTATGTGGTGGTTTTTCTGCCTGTTGCCCTCATCATTCTAACCGCCGGCCTCATCCAGGGAGGTTTGATCAAATTCACTTTCTTCCCGGCCATTCCCTTCGACTATTTCAGTATCGACGTGGCGTTTACCCCGGGTACAGGCGAAAAGAAAACCTGGGAATACATGATGCGCTTCGACTCCATTGTGTGGGAAGTAAATGAGGAGCTGATGGCCGAGCATGCCGACTTTTACAAGGCACACCCCGATGAAGACCCCATCATCCGTTTTTCCTACCCCGGAATTGGCTATGCCTTTAACGGAGCCGAGTCAGGCTCGCATACCGGCAGCCTGTTTGTGCAGCCCCGCGATTTGGAGGATCTGGGTATGTCGGCTTTCGAGGTATCCAGCCGCATAAGCCGAAAAATTGGCTCCATGCCGGAAGCGGAGAAATTTCAGATTGCCGGAACCAACCGATTCGGAAAACCGGTGGCTCTCAGCCTGCTGGGCAAAAACTTCGAGGAGCTGGAACAAGCCGAAGAGTTCCTGCTGGAACATCTTAAGCAAATGCCGGAACTGGAAAATGTGGTAAAAACCAACGCGGCAGGCAAACGCGAAGTGCAACTGCAGCTGAAACCCAAAGCCTATCTGCTGGGATTGAACCATGCCAGCATCAGCAATCAGATCCGTCAGGGATTTTTTGGCGGGCAGGCGCAGCGGTTACAGGATTCGAAGGACGAAATACGGGTTTGGGTACGGTACCCCAAAACCGATCGTGAAACCTTGGGACAATTAGAGAACATGAAGATAATGACCCCTAAAGGCGAATATCCCTTAAGCGAGCTGGCTACCTACGACATCAAGCGGGGACCGGTGACCATCGAACGTTTTAACATGCGTCGCGAAATGCGGGTGGAAGCCGATTTGACCGATCCGTACGCCCCGGTTCCTCCCATACTCGAAGATATTAACACCCGTATTCTGCCCGAATTGCGATCGAAATTTCCGGGTATCACCATCGAAGCCCAGGGTCAACAACGGCAAAGCAACGAATCGATGGCGGAACTGCGCAAACTCTATATCATCGCGCTCATACTCATCCTGATGATCATCATGTTGCATTTCCGGTCGGTATCCCAATCCTTCATCATTATCCTGATGATCCCCCTCTCGTGGATTGGTGCGATGTGGGGCCATGGCCTGGAAGGTATTCCCGTGTCGATGCTCAGTGTTTGGGGTATGGTGGCACTTTCCGGAGTGATTGTGAACGATGCGGTGGTATTTCTTTCCAAATACAACCTCAACCTGCAGAGTGGTATGAAACAGTTCAATGCCTTGCACGAAGCCGGAACTTCCCGCTTACGCCCCATTCTGCTCACCACCATAACTACCTCGGTGGGCCTGTACCCGATTATTTTTGAGAAGAGCTTTCAGGCTCAGTTCCTGAAACCCATGGCCGTTTCACTAGCCTACGGAGTATTTATCGGAACCGGCTTTACCTTGCTGTTCTTTCCTTCGCTGATTATGGTACTGAACGATGTCCGGGTGCTGCGCCGATGGATATGGACGGGCGTGCGCCCTGATAAGGAAGAAGTGGAAATTGCCATGAAGCACCTGAAAATTGAAAAAGAAATTCAATCATGAAATACCTTGTAACTGCCCTGTTCACTTTTTGGATTATCAAGGCACACGGACAGGATACCCTGTCGCTCTCCCAGGCCATACAACTGGGACTGGCCAACAACTACCAGATTCAACTCTCCGACAAACAGGTAGCCATTGCTCAGAATAACAATACCTGGGGAGCTGCCGGCCTGTACCCCACAATCTCCTTTATTACCACCGCCAATGGCCTGGCCAACCGCTATCCCGATCAACAACTGCTGGCGCTGGCACGTACTCAGTTTGTGGATTCATCGTTTTCAGTGAATACCCAGCAAACCGCCACGGTTACCCCGTCGGTTAACCTCAACTGGGTGCTTTTCGACGGGTTTTCGGTACAGATTAACCGCTCGCGACTGGCCAGCCTGCAGCAGCTTTCCGAGGGCAATGCGGCCATTGTGGTGGAAAACACGCTGCAAAGCATACTTTTAGCCTATTACAGTGCGCTGCTCCAGAAACAATCGTACGAGGTGCTGGCCGAACTTCGCGACCTCTCGCGCGACCGCTACCAGTACATGCAAACCCGCAAGACCCTGGGCAATGCCGTAACCTTTGATGTACTCCAGGCCGAAGGCAACTACCTGGCCGATTCGGCCAATGCGCTGCGCCAACAAATCAATTACAACAATGCCCTGCGCAACCTGAACCTGATATTGGCTGCCCCGGTGGATACGAAATACGTACTTCGTGAAGAAGCATGGGATTATTCGCAGGTATTTAACCTGAACGACCTGATAGGTAAACTGGAAAGCCAGAACAAAACCTTGCAAAACCAATACCTGAACCAGGAGCTGCTACGAAAAAATGTACAACTTTCAAAAACCGCCCTGTACCCCATGCTCAACCTTTCGGCCAACCTGGGACGCAGCTACACCGGACTGTATGGCGATATGGAGAACTACCTCTGGGACAACAATGGCTACCGCGGATCGGCCACCCTAACCCTGTCCTATACCCTGTCCAACGGAGGCAATGTGCGCCGGGCAATTCAGAATGCCCGCATCCAGGAAGAAATGGGCAGCATCCAAACCGAAGAAATGAAACAACACCTCTACAACAGCTTGTACAGTACTCTCGAGCAGTATCAGGTGAGGCAGCAGTTGCAACAGGTGGCCGAGCTGAGCCTGAAAAGCACCCGGCTCAACCTGCAAATTGCCGGCGAAAAGTTCAAAGCCGGAGCCATCAACTCCTTCAACTACCGCGATGTGCAATTGGCCTACCTCGGCGCTACTCTGGAAAAGTTGCAGGCCGATTATTATTTGATCGAATCCTATACGGAACTGCTGCGCTTATCGGGAGGTATTGTTACGGAAATTCAATAAAGTGTCGTAATGAACCTGTAGGAGCCTCTTATCGCCATCTTCGTAAAGCCGGATTGCTCCCTGATGCCGGGATGGGGTTAGAGTGTCCCTCCTTCTTGGTTGGCAAGGTACCGCCTTTCCTTTAGGTTCAAACTTCAAAGGGTTTTCGACAGGATCAGAACGCCTGACCTCACGCATTTCATATCGCGGTAGTTTTCGAAATATAGTTTCCAATCCGCACCTGAATATTTTATTTTCGATGGATTGAGTAACATAACCCGCCTATCAGCCGCTTCATGGTAATGCAGGTTCGTTTACATGAGCAAATGGACAGTTGCCGTATTGCACTGATAATCTGTTCGGATATCCGTTTGCATTGCCCTTGTTATGGCATGCAGGATGGCAGATGTCACCGGTACCTGTAGTCTAAATTGCTGTTGCGAAATGTGAAATTGTTATCAAATACCCCTCCTTTTTTGTTCGTTTTAACACACTTTTATACCCAACCGAATAATATATTAGCCTCGCTAAACAAAACCGAACTCTGCCTCTAAAAACGTTACATTTTAAGATCAACAGAACCACACATCAAAATGCAACCCTTTAACTAATTAAAAACACGAATGCTATGACCAGAGAGATTCTTTATTCCACGGAATTGTTGCTTTAAGAGAGAGAGTATGCCTGATGCCGATCGTGAAACTTTCCTGCTTTACTATAAAAGTGCCGGTCGGGTTCCCTAAGTTACCTGTAAATTGGTTGCAGTAATACCGCAACGACGATAGGAAGTAGCGTCTTCCTGTTGATTGCATTCGGCCTAGAAAAGCCCGGACGGCGTTGTGTATGCAGTTTTTACAACACCGTTTAAAGGTTTCGCCACTCATCTAAACCCTCCCTAATTCCCTAAAAAAACTAACTTAATCTAATTATTATGAATGTAAAACATTTACTGTTTGCTACGTTTCTGCTGATAACGGGTAGCCTGTCCGTTACAGCACAAGTCAACGTTGACGTTACCCTCAACATGAAACACTCCGTGGACAACGTTTCGGATTTTGGACGCGAGAGACATATGACCATTCACTCCAACTTTCATGAAACCGATTGGGATGGTGAAGAAGACAAACTGGACTACCTGATTAACGAATTAGGCGTGTCGTTTGGCCGCGAAACCGGTTCGGCCGGTTGGAAAAACAATAGCGTTGAGGAAGATCCCAACCACCCGCATTGGCCTAACGAAGCGCAAATGAGAACGCATGGCAATGGACTAAAACAGTGGTACGAAACGAGTGCATTTGATCTGCGCCGCCAGTACGAAGCCAATGCTGGTAATATGATCATGGGCATCAACGACCATTGTCCCATGTACCCTACGCTTTCCTGGGATAAAAATTTTGGTAAAGGCGCTGGTGGATGGTTTGTGACCGATGTAGATGCCGGAGCCGAGTGGGTAAGTTTATACCTGGATAACTACCTGGCAAAATCGAAAGATGATATTGGGGAACCCCTGCCTAAATATTGGGAATGCTATAATGAGCCTGATATGAACTTCATGGATCCACAATTTGGTATGATTATTTCGAGTCTTGAAAAAAACTGGCAGTTTCATAACCTTGTGGCAAAATCGGTAAGGGAACGACTGGGTAAAGCAGCTCCGTCAATTGGGGGAATGACCTGGGGTTTGTTGGATTTTTACAAACCCGATGGCGAACCCACCCGACAAACATTAGATTATTGGACCAAAAACTTAGAACCCGATAATCCGATGATTCCTGTTTATAAAAATATGCTTTCAGGGATTGGCAGTGGGATACCTAACCCAGGAATAGGAAACAGCGTTTGGCCCAAAGCCTGGGACAACCGAACTAAGAACTGGTGGCAATGGGATTATCTGTACCAGGGTTTCATTGATTATAGTGGCAAAGAAATGGATTTCTATGGTTTACACCTTTACGATTGGCCAGCAGCAACGGAAGCATCGTCGACGATCCGTTCCGGTGGACAAACTGAAGCTACGCTTGATATGCTTGAATGGTACGACAATTTATTGTTTAATAAGAAAAAAGATATTGTACTTTCAGAATTTGGTTCGGTAAGTGGATTGTATATTCCAACTTTGCCGGCACGTCGCCGAGACTGGGAATTTCTAAAGCCATTCAACCAAATGTTTATGGAGATCCTGGAACGCCCATCGCATATTGTGATGAGTATGCCTTTCGCACCCACTAAAGCCGTATGGGGGGCTTCCTTCGAAACTGTGACTTATAATGCCGACAAGACAAAAATTATTAACACATTTTCAAATATTAAGCGTTATGATGGCGCTACCTTATTTGACCCGATTGGTTCCTGGACCGGAGATCCTTCCACGGGAACCATGAATGCGCCTACCGGAGGCTGGGACTGGAGTCCGATTATTTATTACTTCGAGTTATGGAAAGACGTTGAAGGTACCCGCATCGATACCAAATCCAATGATCGGGATGTTCAGGTAGATGCCTATGTTCTTGAAAATCACATGTACCTGATTGTTAACAATTGTATCAGTCAAAACAAAACGGTAAACCTTAACTTGTTTAATAATTTAGGGACGATTTCATCGGTTGAACTACGCCACTTATATTTCGATCCTAAGCTGGGCACCCAGGGTGAACCTACCTTATCCAAGGCAAAAATGACCGCGGCTCCTTCCTGTGTTACGTTATTGCCCAATTCAACCATGGTACTGGATTATACCTTTGCGAACCAGGTAGCTATTAACCAGGAATCGAAGGAAACCAAGTACATGTGTAAGCCATTGACCAATGGCAAGAATGATCGCGGCACTCAGCTTTGCCATACGCCCTCTGTGTCGTCAATTACCGCTACCATTAAAGATGTGGTTGCTCCTGCCAAAGGTGAGGCTGTGGTACGTATCGGAGGGTTCTTTGCAAACCCGACTGACGGTTTAAAAGACCGAAATGCCATGCGAATTAAACAGCTTACCGTTAACGGTAACCCGGTTATTGTTGAGGCGGATGCCTATGAATATAATCCTCGGGGCGTGATGCAAGCAGGCTATCAGGGCGGATGGTTTGGCATGTTAGAAATTGATATTCCTGCTGGTTATTTAAAAAATGGCGATAACGAGATTGTATTTGCCCGCTACCAAGGCGTTGAATTTACTACCATATTACTTCAGGTATTTGATATGAGCGCTGTTCCGGGACGATCTTCAAATGGTTCGGTTGCGCTGACATCCATCTCACTGGGCGGGGCAGCATCCCTAATGCAGGGTGTTAAAATGGGCATTGTACCCACATATACACCTGCCGATGCCACCAACAAAGGTCTAACCTGGACATCCTCCAATACCAGCATCGCAACTGTTGATGCAAACGGGGTTGTAACTGCAGTGGCCGGATCAGGAACTGCAACCATAACTGCAACCAGTACCACCAACGCTTCTATTGTTGCCACAAAAACCATTACTGTTAAACCTTTCGTGGCTTCAACAGTAAGTTCGTTAACTATTGCTGAGGGCTCTACCATTACCGTAGATCAATTTATCAATACAGCCTTAACACTGGAGCTTACACCAAAGCCCGAATATGCTCCGGAAATAGAATGGACTTCCAGTAACGATTCCATGGTTCGTATTGTTTCTCCCGGAAGAATTATTGGAAAAGTAATAAATGGTTCTGCTGTAGTAACCGCTAAAGTAAAAGGAACTAACATTTCCGATCAGATTACGGTTAAAGTCCGGATTGCCGGCGAGGAGAGTGTGTATGTGAGGGAGTTACCTGATTTCCTTCGTCCTTTTACCTCTTTCGAAGTAAGTGTTCCTGTTAACATTATGGGCGACCGTTCGGTTACCGTTGAGTTGTTGAAGAATGGAACAGTACTTGGATCGGGAACTACAAATGTAAGCGCTTATGGATTAACCACTGCAAATGTTACTTATACCCTTAAAAATGCCCCCGCGGTAGGTACAGGGTATCAGCTACGGCTTACCTTAAAAAATGGAACTACGGTTTTGGATACCGAAACTAAAACTGTGGAGATGCTAGACCATATCCGTGTTACTTCTGTGGCCATTGCCGACGGTATCCCCTTGGTGCAAACCGGAAAAACGATTACCCGATCCGCACAGGTGGCACCTGCCGATGCTTTCAATACTGCTATTGTATGGTCATCCAGTAATCCCGCAATTGCTACGGTGAATAGTACAACAGGAGTTATTACCGGTGTGAGCGCAGGTAGTGTAACTATTAAGGCTACTTCGGCCGAAAATAGTGCATTATTCGCCCAAACCACTGTAACAGTTCAAGCCAGTCCGGTTAAGATTGAACCTGTTCAAATTATTAGTCCTGCAAAGGTTTCAATATTCCCATCAGGCAGTAAAACTTTACCGGTTGAGTTTGTAAAAGCCTGGACTACCGAGCGAAATCTAACGTGGACATCGTCAAATCCAACTATAGCTTCTGTTGATGCCAATGGTGTGGTAACCGCAGGCCCGGCTGAAGGCAAAACATCGGTAATTGTTACCTCCGCCAGCAGCCCCAAAGTTTCCGACACTACGGTTGTAACGGTTAGTTATACTATTGTTGTCGAAGCGGAAGATTTCAATCTTCAGGGAGGACCGCAAGCGGCTATCGCAACATCCGATGTGGGTATCAATAATGTTCAAAGAGGCGATTATGTGGAGTACGTTGTGGATATACCAAAAGCTGGCGACTATTCGGCTGCATTTTTTGTAGGTACCGAGACTACCGAAGCGGCTATTCAGTTGTTGGTGGATGGTTCCAGCGTTGGTTCCAACACGGTTCCGGCCGGCAGTTGGACTACTTTCGTGAAAATCAGCCTGGCCAATAAATTTTATCTGAGTAAGGGTCAGCATACATTCCGGGTTCTTGCTTCCGGCAGTTCTCAGTGGCAGTGGAATATGGAGCACTTTGAGCTTACTTACCAGGGTTCAAACAATCCCGAAGGAGTTACAGTAACCCCTAAAACAGTAACCATGCGCCCGGGTACAACGGAAACACTTGCAGCATCCGTGTATCCCTCATCCGCAACCAATAAAAATGTTACCTGGAGTTCGAATAAACCATCGGTAGCTACGGTTAATGCAAGTACGGGTGTTGTTACAGGTATTGCGAACGGAACAGCAACCATTACGGCAACTACAGCGGTGGGTTCCTTTACCGATTTCAGCACCGTAACCGTTGATAATAACCTGGTAATTATGGTTACATCCATAACGCCAACACCTGCCAGTGTGGCCATGCCTGCTGGTGCCAAACAGCAAATTAGTGTAAATGTGCTCCCTGTAAGTGCGAACAATCGAACCGTTACATGGAGCTCCAGTAACGAATCGGTTGCGACCGTTTCATCTGCAGGTTTAATCACTGCCGTAAGTAATGGTTCTGCAATTATTACTATTTCTGCAAACGATGCCAGTGGAATTAAAACAACGGTTGCTGTTTCTGTTTCCGATATTATTACCATTCAAGCGGAAGACCTGACCTCAACAGGAGGCACCTATCTCGATGGAAACCATAATAATATGAACGTTGTTCCGGGTGTAGGGGTTAACTACGTTAACACCGGCGATTGGGCTGAATATACACTTTCGGTTGCCCAGGCCGGCAGTTATAGTATCACCTATTACATTGCTACACCAACTACAGCAAATGCAAACATTGCCTGCCTGGTCGATGGCACTTTAATTTCTACCGATGCGGTACCGGTTACAGCTGGCTGGGAAGATTATAAGCCCTTAAAAGCTGCTTCTAATGCTACATTATCAGCTGGTACACATATCTTTAGAATACAAGCTTCCGGCGCTGCCTGGCAGTGGAATCTGGATAAAATTGAGCTTACCCGGATTAATACTAATGACAAGGTTACAGGTGTTGCTTTGGACAAAAACGCCTTAACATTAAGCATTGGTAATACCGGTCAGCTTGTAGCTACAGTTATACCAGCAACGGCAACTAACAAAAATGTTTCCTGGAAAAGTTCCAATACATCCATTGCCACGGTGGATAACAATGGCTTGGTTACGGCTGTTGGAGTTGGTTCTGCTATCATTACGGTAACTACCAATGAAGGAAGCTTTACCGATAACTGTACCGTTACTGTTGAAGCCATCCATTTAACCAATATCAATATTGTTGAAACCCTGGTTGCACTTAAACTCAATGCAACTCAACAGTTAACAACAACTTTCACCCCTGCCAATGCTACCAATCAATCCGTAACCTGGAAATCGAGCAACACAACTGTTGCTACCGTAAGTGCAAGTGGTATGGTAACAGCCGTTGGCTATGGCGAAGCTACGATCACCGTTACTTCAAACGATGGTGGTTTAACCGACAGCTGCAGCATCCATATTGCAACTATACCGGTAACCAGTGTAAGTGTTAGTCCGGTTGCTGTAACCCTGGGCGTGAATGCAACTCAGCAGTTAACCGCTACCGTATTGCCAATTGATGCTACAGATAAGTCAGTAAAATGGACCTCTGATAATGCAGCGGTTGCAACGGTTGATGCAAACGGAATGGTAACCACCCTTGCAGCTGGCAACGCAGTAATTCAGGTTAAAACAAATGATGGCGGCTACATTGCTACATCAACCATTACTGTTGAAGCAGCTTCCTCCTCATTAACGGTTCAGGCTGAAAACTTTACCGCCACAGGAGGAACATACAGCGGGTTCAAGGTTTATACCGTAAACGGTGTTACCGCTATTAACTGGAATCAAACCGGCGACTGGGGCGAGTATAAAGTGGTCATTCCACAAGAAGGCTCTTACAGCGTTGAATACTTTGTGGGTACTACCGTAACTGGTGGAGCTATTGAATTCATTCTTGATGGCACAACCGTGATGAAAGACATAGTACCTAACACCGGGAACTGGGATGTATTTACTTCTTTAAAAGCGGCCAAAACAGTTAATCTTACGGCAGGAACGCATACCATACGTTTATTAGGTGCCGGAACCCAAGGATGGGAATGGAACATGGACCGTTTTGTACTAAGTGTTGATAATCCAAAGCCAACAAGTATTACTTTAAACAAAACAACGTCAACCCTTTTAGTCGCCGGGTCGGAAACACTGACTGCTTCCTATAATCCCTCTACAATTCCATCAAGTGATATTACCTGGTCTTCCAGCAATGTTGCGGTTGTAACTGTAAATGCATCAGGCACCGTTACCGCAGTGGCTCAAGGCAGTGCCAGTATTATCGCAACCAGTTCCAAATATGGTTTAACTGCTACATGCACGTATACGGTTACCGCTCCAACCACGATTATCTCTCTCGAAGCGGAAAGTTATTCCAGTATGGGCGGGGTAAACCAGAATGGCACCATGGGAGGAAAAGTAGGCACCATAGGTTCTATAACCTACATGTGGGAAATTGTGGCCACCGACTGGTTACAATACTCATTCAGTGTGGGAACAGCTGGTGAATACGAGATAGCCTTCGTGGCAGCTTCCAACCAGGCCAATCAGAATATCCAGTATACGCTTGACGGTAAAGCTATTTCCACGAAGCTTCTCACTCAAACCGGCTCGTTAACAACCTTTGGCTCTACTAAAGGAAGTGTAAACCTGAACCTGACAGCGGGCGCACACACCTTAAAGCTGACGGCAACTGGCACGTATCTGCAATGGAACCTGGACAAAACCATCCTCACCCGGATTGGAGCAGTGAAAGATGCTGAGGATATGGATCATACCCTTGCTCAAAACGGAACACTTCAAGTACAGGTATTCCCGAACCCCGCCAGCGATGTATTATACATTAGCCTTGCAAACAAGTCGGAAAATGCAGCGCATCTGGTACTTTTTAGCAGTATGGGTAACCAGGTTATGGACGAGCAAATAAATGCTGAAGTTCACGAACTTTCAATAAGCGATTTGCCTTCCGGAATGTACATTTTACATATAACCTGTGATGGAACAATTGTAACGAAACGGTTTATTAAAGATTAAGAATAAACCGGGTTAATTACTATCGGGTAGGGAATGCTAAGTTAGTATTCCCCTACCCGATTTTTTTGGCAAAAGACCAGCCCATCGTTACCTGCCCATGTTCCTTTCCGGAACAGAAGTTGGAAGCAGATCTTGGTTGTAAATGGCCATACCTGAGAAGCCCCTCACTTTCAAACTGCCCCCAAGTTAGTGGATCTGATCTACAGCTTATAGACCTAACCTTCACGGACATTGCAGCTACAGAAACCTATTGCCTCATCTGCTCTGACTTTCTTGTGGGAACAGTTTACACCATCCTCACTGACAGGAATGGCCTGCTGAACATCAACCTTATCATGTAGGCCTTGAAGTAGAATAGGTTCCGTGATGTGCTGAAAGGATTTCAAATCCATTGAGGGTGGAAATAATAAGGCTCCAAGTGGACTACGTAGTGAACAAAACCTTCATTGGAATACACCCCCCGCGGGTTACTGGCAAGGGTACCTTTCGGGAAAACAGGCGAAAGTATTTGCATAACCATCGAATACCCCTCATTTTCATTTCCCGTTATCAACTCCTAAGAATCAAGCTGTGCCAGATCCGGGTCTGGAATGCTGATTCTATTCCAATTCCCGAAGCCTAAAACTGCGATCTATGCGAGGGCCTTTCTCAGTGTCCTTTAACGTACAACACTCCACCTGAATGTCGTGCTCGAAGAACAGTACGTATTCATTGCGAACGGCCTCCTCCATAAAAGCCTTCCGCTCCTGCATGGATATCAAAGGACGTGTGTCGTATCCGCACACCCACGATGTGGGCAGGTGGGCTGCCGTGGGCAGCATATCGCTGGTATACACAATGGTCCTATCCTTATACTGTATAAAAGGAACCAGCAAACCTTCGGTATGCCCGTTGTAAAAGCGCAGGCTGATCCCTTCGCAAAACGGGCCTACCTTATTGATAAAATGCAAACGCCCGGTTCGTTCCAGGGGTTCAAAATTTTCAAAAAGAAAGGAAGCTTTTTCCCTTGGGTTGGGCTCCATGGCCCATTGCCACTGTGGGCCGCTGACCCAGTAATCGGCGCAGGGAAAAGCGGCAACCAGTTCTCCTCCGGATGTGCGCTCTACCGCCCCGCCACAATGATCAAAATGCAAATGACTGATAATTACATCGGTGATATCGCCTTTGGTCAGATTCAGCTTGGCCAATGAGTTCTCCAGGGTAGCCTCGCCATTGAGATAGTAGTAGCTGAAAAATTTTGTGTCCTGCTTATTTCCCAATCCGGCATCAATCAATACCCGACGATTGTCATCGGTTTCTACCAGCAGGCAGCGCATGGAAAAGTTACACATATTGTTTTCATCGGCCGGATACACCTTGCTCCACAAACTTTTGGGCACTACCCCAAAAATTCCGCCTCCATCGAGTTTAAAATTACCGGTCTCCAGTGAATGTATTTTCATAGTTCGTACTTCTGCTTATATTTCAAAAATAAATCCTTTTTCGGTGAGGCTGTCGTAGCGCTGCTTATCGAACCTGAACAAGCGTGCCGAACGGTGTGCCACGCCTTTCTGTTTTTCGTTCAGAGGAATGAGCAAGTTCATTTTCATAATTTTCCGTCGAAAATTAGGTTTGTCAAATTTTATATTGTACACCGCCTCATACAATTCCTGTAAAGCGCGTAATGGAAACTTATCGGGCAACAGGTTAAATCCTATGGGTTTATATTTTACCTGATTCTGTAAGCGGTTGAGTGCCGCTGCAATAATCTGAGGATGATCGAAAGGCATAGCCGGCAAGGCATTTACATCGAACCACCGGGCATCGCTGGCATCGGGACCGGGGCGCAATTCAAACTGGCCGGGTTTTACCAACGCATAGTACGCTATGGTAATAACACGAGCCCCGGGAAAACGGTTAACCTCGCCAAATGCGCCCAGCTGGCTCATGTACAATCCGGTTACCCCCGTATGCTCTTTAAGGATACGCGCCGATGCCTGATCGATATGTTCGTCATAGCGGATAGCCCCTCCCGGTAAGGACCACATCCCGTAGCCGGGCTCGATGGACCTCTTGTATAGCAGTATCTTTAGTGTGGCATCTTCAAATCCAAAAATGACACTGTCCACCGATAAGGGTTCAATAAAGTTTCCTGACATAGGTATACATCCGGTTTAATGCGCTGTAAAAAGCGTTTTACGAATACGTTGCAAAAATAGGTTTTCTGATGAGCTTTACCACTTTGTTCCCTACAATTCGTTTACTGATCGTAACTCAACAAGGTTAAAAATTATTAAACCCATATATTGCATGTCAAACTTTCTCAACTTTCACAAGATGGATACTGCATTATGCTCTAACACCCCAAATGCCCCATATTCAATGGCATTCTACAAGACACCAATTTACCGAAACCTATAAGAGTTTATATTGCGAAGGAGGCCAGGCCGGCCGCGATCGTTGCTGACGTTATCAGGTGGCTCAAATTATGGGAAGTTGCCCTCCCGACATTCTGCCCAATTCCTCCAAAACGGTTGAACAGATTGTGTCGGCCATGAAAAGCGGACAAAACGAACGGCCTGCTTCATTCCGGCAAAATACGTCGGGCTATTTCCGTATAATTCGTATCTGGCCTCCCAAACCAACGGCTATAATGGATGAGGGCTGTGCTGCGGTGGGGTCGTCCTGCCGCCAGGTTACCACATAATCGACCGCACGAAGAATTTCCGGTGCAATTTGATCGAAACCTGCCGGGGTGGGTTGCCCGCTGATATTGGCCGAGGTAGAAACTATGGGTTTTTTCAGTCGTTGAATTAACTGCCGGCAAAAATCGTCCTTCACTAAGCGTATCCCAATGGATCCATCGGGAGCTATCAGGTTGGCTGCCAAATTTTTTGCCCCGGGGTAGATCAGGGTCATGGGTTTGTCGGCTACCTCAATCAGCTGCCAGGCCACTTCCGGCACTTCCGCCACGTAGCGTTCCAATCGAACTTCGCTATCCACCAGCACCAGCATCGATTTCGAATCTTCGCGCTGTTTGATCTGATACACTTTTTTTACCGCTTCGGGATGGGTAGCGTCACATCCGATTCCCCATACCGTATCGGTAGGATAGAGAATGGTTCCTCCGTCCTGAAGCACTTCCAGGGCTTTTTTTAGATCGTCATTCATGATACCAGTTGAGTATATACCTTCATCATCTGCCGGGTGAGCACTTCGGCATCGAACTTTTTAGCATGTTCCCATCCGGCTTGTTGCATATTTTGACGTAACTCCGTATTGCCCAATACCCTCTGAATGGCATCGCTCAGTTGTTCTACATTTTGGGGATTGACATACACGGACTCCGTACCACCGGCTTCGGCAAAACAACCTCCCAGCGAAGTGATGACGGGCGTCCCTGAAACCAGCGCTTCCAGTATGGGTATGCCAAAGCCCTCGAAAACCGAAGGATAAACCAATGCCTGTGCCATTTGGTACAACATGGGAAATTGGGTAAAAGGGATCTGCTCCAGAAAATGCACCTGCCTGATACTATGCTGCGCAATGTATTGCTTCACCAGCTTGGCATACCCGGTGGCTCTGCCCAATACCACCAGAGGCACCCCAATGGCATGCTCATGCAATGCTTTAACGAGGCTGAGCAGATTTTTCCGTGCCTCAATGGTTCCCACATACAGCAGAAATTCCGATGGCAGTTGCAAGGTTTTACGAAGTTGCTCTAGCTCCTCAATGGAATGTCGGGTATAGAAGGCCAGGTTGCAGCTCTGATAGATCACTTGTACGCGCTCCGGTGGCACGCCAAAATAATGCACCAAATCGGCCTTGGTTTGAAGGCTTACTGCAATAATCTGATCGGCAGTATAACTGGCAGCACTGAACTTTCGCTGATAAATTTCCCGGTCAACGGGGTGGTACCAGTGCGGATACCTCATAAAAATCAGGTCGTGAATGGTTACCACACTCTTCACTCCGGCTCGGTGTATATGACGGGGCAGTTCATTGCTTAGCCCATGATAAATATCCTGTCCATCGGTTTTTATCTGGCGGGGCAATTGAAAAGTTCGCCAGTAGGCCTGCCGGATTTTTCCGTAACCCTCCGGAGGCAATATGGTGGAAGTGTTTTGCCGGTTCGGTTCAAAAAGAGTGGTATCCGCTGCCGGAGTATACAGGGTGTAGTGGTTTTCGGGAAAGTACTGCTGCAATCCGCGTATTACATCGCGACTGTAATTCCCCAGTCCACTGCGGTTTAAAAAAGCACGTTTGGCATCGAAAGCAATCTTCATGGTAACGTAATTTTGAAATTGGAGAATAGAGATACCCTGTCCAACTCACCCACGCAGACCGGCAGATCGAAAACACCATTCCGGGTCAGCGCAGTTCTCCCCATTTCACCTCTCACGGTATATTTACCCTGCCAAGGGTTGGTTTAAATCTTCCAGCAACTCCTGGCTGAGTATTCCTTTGGCCACCTCGCGCACCTCACCGGTCATGCGTATGTTCCATTCCTTGTCAATCTGTATCATAAGGGTACCCCCTTGCATGTACATGGTCAGGTCGCCATCTACCAGGCCTCTTTTAACCAGGGCACAGGCAGCGGCACACGAAGAGCTTCCCGATGCCAGGGTATATCCGGCACCACGCTCCCATATTCTAATTTCAGCCTCGTTGCGCGACAGCGCCTTGGCAAACTGCACATTGATCCGGTTTGGAAACAAGGGGTGATTTTCCAGCAGGGGGCCATACTTGCGTATTTCGGCTTCGTCCAGCTGCTCTTTTACCACCACACAATGGGGGTTACCTACCGACACACAGTTGACCTCAAACTCCCGGTCGCCCGCCGTAATTTTTTGGGCGATAAATTCGGGCAGATCGCTGTTCACGGGAATTTCACGCGGATTAAATTTAGCTTTGCCCATGTCTACCGTAATCCGTTTGGCACGTCCTCCTTCCTGTTCAACAATGTCCGCGTAAACCATATCGGTCAGAGTTTCAACCGAAAACTGTTTCTTCTCGGTAAATCCATAGTCGTACAAGTACTTGCAGAAAATGCGCAGTCCGTTTCCACTCTTCTCCGCCTCGGAACCATCGGGGTTGTATACCCGGAAACCAAAGTCGGCCTTTTCGGAAGGTACTTTCAGAACAATACCGTCCGACCCTATGCCAAAGTGAATATTGCAGAGTCTTTTTATAGCCGGCACCGTAAGTTTAAAACTCAGGTTTTCGCTGTCGAGCACCAGGTATTCGTTGCCCAGACCATGCGATTTTACAAAAGTGTTTTTTTCCATTTCCCTGATATGCATAGCAAGCCTCAAACAAAAGAAGGAGAAGCATTTTATCCCATTCCAGCCAGGCTCCAGTCTGTTTTATACAAAATTCCGCACTAAATCTTCGAGGGTGTCGCGGCGGCGGATCAGCCGGTAACCGCCATTGCTTTCAATAAGCACCTCAGCCGGACGCAAGCGGTTGTTGTAATTGGAACTCATGGTGTACCCGTAGGCTCCGCTGTCCAACACACCCAATATATCCTTTTCCAGTATTTGCGGCAGCAGCCGGTCCTTGGCAATGATATCGCCGGTTTCGCAAATATTCCCTACAATGCGTACATGTTCCATGCCCTTCGACGGAATATCCGAAGGACGATAGATCTCAATATCGTGATGCGAATCGTACATTGCCGGACGAATGAGCACGTTAAAGCCCAGATCGGTACCTACGTATTTCAGATCGTAATTTTCCTTAACGGTATGCACTTCGCCCAACACAACACTGCACTCGGCAGCAATGTAGCGTCCCGGTTCAATCTTGAATTCAATTTCGCGCCCGTATTCCTTTACCCAGGCGTTAATGGTTTCGGACAGGTGTTCGCCCAAATCCTTCAAATTGAGGCGTGGCTCGCCATCCTGTTTTTTATAGGGGATACCAAATCCACCTCCCATGTCCAAAAACTCAATGGTGTCGAATTGTTTGGCCACCTCAAGCAAAGTTTTGGCACTGTCCACATAGGCTTCACCGGTCATAAACAGCGAGCCGATGTGCTGGTTAATCCCCATCAGGGTAAGATTGTATTCTTTCAGAATTCGTTTTACCTCGGGTAAAAACTGCATTTCGATACCAAACTTGGTTTTTTTACCGGCAGTAACCACTTTTTTGTGATGTCCGGCCCCCGTGCCTCCCGGATTCAAACGAAAGGCCACCCGGCCTCCGGGGTTGAGCCTGCCGTACATTTCCAATTGCGATACCGAGTCGACCGAAATACGAACCCCTGCATCAATGGCAAATTGCATTTCTTCGGCACTCACATTGTTGCTGATATAGAATATTTCGTCGGGAGTAAACCCTGCCAGTTGATTCACATATATTTCGCCCGGGCTCATGGCATCCACCCGCAGGCCTTCGCTCCGTACAATTTTCAGCAGCTCCACGTTGCTGTTAGCCTTGGGCGAATAGTTCACAAAAAAGTTTTTGTAATCAATCAAACCTTTCAGATCGCGACACCGCTCCCGCAGTATGTTTTCGTTGTAAACGTATAAGGGGGTTCCAAATTTTTCGGCCAGGTGCACCGGATCCGTATTACCATAGAAATTGTTCGCTTTGGTTACTTCCGAATAAATGTAATTCATTGTTTTCCCGAGATAGATATGTTGAGTATATTTGCCGCAAAATTAAGAAAATGGCTCAGATTAACGAAAACTATTTGAAATTACAGGCCGGATACCTGTTCCCCGAAATTGGTCGCCGGGTAAGGGAATACCAGGCCAGCCATCCCGATGCTAAAATTATACGTATGGGTATTGGCGACGTGGTGCTGCCTTTGGCACCCAGCGTAATTAACGCATTCCACGAGGGGGTTGATGAAATGGCCCGGCAGACAACCTTTAAAGGTTACGGACCAGAGCAAGGGTACGATTTTCTGCGCGAAGCCATTAAAAATAACGATTATAAAGAACGCGGCGTTGACCTGAGTATCGATGAAATATTTATTTCCGATGGTTCGAAATGCGATACCGGAAATATCCTCGAGATTTTTGGTGCGAAGAATACCATTGCCGTTCAGGATCCGGCATATCCGGTATACGTTGACACCACCGTGATGGGCGGACGTACCGGAAAAGTTCAGCAAAACGGATTTTACGAGGGAATTGTGTACATGCCCTGTACGGCCGAGAACCATTTTTCGCCCTCGTTGCCCTCTCAGAAAGCAGACCTTATTTTCCTGTGCTATCCGAACAACCCAACGGGAACCACAGCCACCAAAGAAGAACTGGCCAAATGGGTAAGCTATGCCAAAGCGAATAAATCTATCATCCTCTTCGATGCGGCTTACGAAGCCTTTATCTCGGAGGACCATGTTCCCCATTCCATTTACGAAATTGAAGGCGCCAAAGAAGTAGCCATTGAATTCCGCAGCTTTTCTAAAACTGCCGGCTTCACCGGAACCCGCTGCGCCTTTACAGTGGTACCCAAAGAACTGATGGGATATACCGAATCGGGCGAGGCTTACTCCATTCACAAACTCTGGTACCGGCGTCAATCCACCAAGTTCAACCAGGTATCGTACCCGGTGCAAAAGGCGGCTGCAGCCATTTACACGCCCGAAGGCAAGAAAGAAGTAAAGGCAACCATTGCCTACTATATGGAAAATGCCCGCATCATGCGCGAAAGCTTTACCCAGCTGGGTTTCAAAGTATTCGGAGGCATCAACGCCCCTTACGTTTGGATCCATTCGGGCTCCGGACTAACTTCTTGGGAACTTTTTGACAAACTCCTGAGCGAAGCCCACGTGGTAGGTACTCCCGGATCGGGATTTGGGCCTTCGGGTGAAGGATACTTCCGCTTTTCCTCCTTTGCCGATCGCGAGAAAGTGGTGGAAGCCATGGAGCGTATTAAAAAGATCCGCTTATAAACAGCATTTTTTCAGACAGGAGTCTTCTCGCAGGAAGGCTCCTGTTTCCCTAACTCTCCTGTTGTGTACAGTAAACTTTCCATTTACATTTTCAGCCTGTTGGTGCTTAATCTTACCCTGAAGGTTGCCGCACAGGCATTGCCCGTGGGTTACGAGCTGAGCTACAAAAAAAGCGCGCCCGAAATGCTTTCTACACTCACCCTCAGTCCACAGGCAAGGTGGCAACTCAGCCGCGACAAACGAAGCCTTGTTTTAGGTACCCTGCCTACCGAAAATGCCGATTCGGTAGTTCCGGCCAGCTGCGGGTTTATTGCCAACCAGGTCTATGGGGAATACCGGCTGGAAATGGAGCTCCGACTGGAACCAAACACCTCTCCGGGCAGTGCCGGATTTTACTTCCTGGGTCCGGTTAAAAACTGTAACACCTACTATGCCTTCTGTTTTACCGGCGATTCGGTTCGGTTTTGCTATGTAGAAAAAGGTAAAGATCAATTCCTCAAAGGCATGGCTTTTCACCTTAATCCACAGCAATGGAACAAAATACGTATTGAACGGGATTTGCTGAACCGCAGCATCCGAATCACCAATACCACCAGCAAACAAAGCATTAGCTTCAGCGACCGGCGTCTGGTGATGGGTTATGTTGGCTTTGGCACCCAGCATGTTGATAACCAACTGCGCAACCTTTGCATTTGGGCGCCTACCGTAATCTCCGAGAACGAACTGCATTGCGAATAAACTGTTAGCAACCTGTTTATAGCTTGTTTGCAAGATGTGAATAGTGGCATTTGTTTCTTACTTGGAAACAAATGCGGTTTTGTCAATACACCAGCCAGCTTGTAACCTGATGGCCTGTTTCGTTATCAGGTATTGATTCGTGAAGTACATCAAACCGATTCGGATTCTCTACTGCCTGATTTGGGATTATCCTAATGATTGGAAAATCAGGGTTGTTTTGGACAACCATTCCTCTCATATCTCTAAAGAAACCAAAGAGTTCCTGTTTACGCGACCGGATAGGTTCGAATTCGTATTTACCCCTAAACACGGCTCTTGGCTCAATATGATTGGAATATTTTTCAGTAAAATCGCCAGAGGATTCCATAGATATCAGAGTTGATTCCAAAGAAGAATTGATAGAGCCAATAAATGCAGGGATTGAGGAAATCAATCAAGAGCCGGTTGTTTTCAGGTGGAAATAAAAATAGAAGAGATTGTCCTGAATTGATATGATAATTCAAGAACGATCTATTAGTATTATGTCGATGAAACGTTTAGCACAATATCAATCGAAAAGAAATCTACGGGCCAAAAATAAAAAAGCAACACACGTCAGGTGTATTGCATTGCCCAATCGCGTTATGTAACGTCGATTGCTGCTATACGAAAAAATGTAAGGCCGGAACCTAGAAAGCTTTATTTAAATCGCTTAACTTTTTCCAAAGTTCGGCTAGCTCATTGGGGTTCACTTCCTCAATAATGATGCGGTTCTTTTTTTCCGTTTTCAAACTGTGTTTTTGCTTAATTGTTTTCAACGCTCTGGATTTTAAGTAAATTACCTCAACAAATGTAAGTATTGTTCAGATACGAACAAAACCGGATTCCATCATTTGCTGTTTTCTTATTATTAATGTACTAATTTTCTACATAAAGGCCATATTGCTTACTGGAATAGTAGATGTACACGCCCGTTTTACCCCAGCCCCACACGGCCCAGTAGTATAACCCGGTATCCAGGGGTACAGGTGTTCCATCCAGTTCTATGCCATTAGAAACGGCTTTTCCCTCGGAATAGTATACCGTATCCTGATAAACGGTTGGCATGCCGGAATGCCATTGCCATACTATGGATTGGGTATTTACAATTTCGCCTCCTTCTACCCGTATGGGTTCCTTAAAAATAGCCGCCAATAGAATGCTGGGGGCATGTTTGGTCCAGGCCAATACCGGTCGCGACGAAACCGTGTCGGGCTTCCTCCAGATCGAATCGCCGTAAACAGTGAAATCCGTATGGTTTACCGGATCGGTGTAGGTATAAGGATCCACTCCAATTGGGTAACTGTTGGTAAACACCAGATCCTCATTGTTTAAGGAGCCGGTTTCCTTGGTACAAGCCGAAAGAACCATCAGCAAACTCAGTAGGCAGAATACTTGTTTCATGGCTTAAAATACAATTTGAACCCCCAGCGTGGCATGTAACTTATTAAAATGTTGTGTTTTAAAGTATTTTTCGGGATTCCCGTAAGGGTTAAATTGATAATCGACTACCTCCATGTCAAAACCGGCATAACGCAGCTCCAGGTTAATGGCCTTGTTCAAATCCAGAAACAGGCGGGTTCCCAGAAAAGCCTGAGGGCTTAGAGCATATTCGCTCAAATTGAGTGCCAGCGTGGCACCTACATAGCTCGATAAAATCCGCTGCTCGGGAGCACGAAGCCAGAATACTACCGAAGGTCCGATAAATCCCCGAATATAGGAACTGTCAACCGCAACGGGTTCCAACTCGTCGAACGTTTTATGTTCTGTGGTGAGGGTATTGATGTACATGCTGGCATCCATTCCATAGCCCAACCGTCGGAGGCTTTTTTCATTCACCAACCGGTAATAGGACATACTAACAAACCAATCCTTATCCTTCGACATAAATGGGAATGACAGCTTCAGATTGATGCTGTTCATGGGCACAACAGGAAGTATGGATTCGTATTTCATTTGCAATTCCATGATATCGCCCTGATACTCATTAAAAGTCATGCCCCGGGTCAGGGGTTTCATCCCCTCATAATTCAGTTCAATATAAATGCTGTCCGAAGCTTCGTCGGCGGTAAGCTCCTGTTTAAACATTCCGTGATACAGGCAGTTCCAGTAGTCTTCGTTATCGTAGTAGCAACCTTTGGTTTGCGATTCATAAAGGACATCCCGGTGCCGGATGCGAACATCGACTCCCTCAAGAGGCAGGTTACCGGCATAGGCTCGGCCCTTGAGTAAAATTTTATAACGTGGTTCGAGGCTTTTTTGCAGAGTGGTCTGTGGTGCCTGAGGAAAAACCATTGCCGTATCGAAGGGATGAAAATCGGGATGCGTGATTTGGATATTCAGTAAATTTCCTTTTTGATTCAACAAAAAACAAAACAAACCCTTTTCGGTATATACAGAATCCACTGGTTGATCGTCTACCTGAATCCTGACCAAAGCGCTGTCAATAAACTCATGGAAAATACTTTGAACGTAACCACCCACCAGGTGTTGACCTGGTGCAACCGACTGACTGGAGATCCAATTTTCAACAGAAAATGTCACGCTTTCTTTCTGATCTTCAGTCGACTCTAAAACACCCGAACCGTTATCCTGCCATATTTCATCGGTTTGGGCAAAACCAAACACAGGGGATAAAAAGAGAGTAAGCAGTATTCCTAAAAATCTTGACATGAATGAAAGTATCTCAGTAGCTGTTCTATAAATATACCTATTTTTTCAAAATTCTATTCAACAAGCAATAAGTTTATCCATAAATAGGAGTCCTCATCTACGTACCAACCCGGTAAAAGTTATTTCAGGCAAGGATCAATTTTAAATAGAAATATTAGTATATTAGGGACAAGCTATTAAACTATGAAGTTTCTTCACGCATCTTCCAGGTTGTTGTTTGGAGTAGTATGTATTTTCCTGTTGCTTGGCTTCCTCCTGACCTGGATAGGTGTAGGTCGGTTGAATACCCATCAAGAAGCTTCCCTCCAGTCCGAAATTACCCACATCAGTCAGCTTCAGAACCATGCGCTAAAAAGCCGTTATTTTAGCGGTTGGGAACGTATCGCGCAGGCAGATGAGTTGGAGTTCGATTCGCTACGAAAGGCTCCCAACCTGGATTATGTGATCGTGCTCACCTCCAACGATGCTGAAGGAAAACCTTGGTATACCACCCATTCTGACACAGGGCTTTTAGTTCCCCTGCATTCCGCTCTGCTTATCCATCAACGGTTTCAGAATGCGGAAGGCAGCATATGGATTGAAACCGTGAAAGATAAACCCTACCTTTGCCTGGCAAAACAGTTAACCCGGGATGGTATGCAAACACACGGTATTGTTGTGTTTACTCTTCCCTTAGATACGTTTCTGTCCCAAATGGCAGACGACTCCGGCTTGGTACGTCAGGTAGCCCTGCTCACAGCAGACACAGTACTTTACGGCCGAACCGGATCGGCCTGTCTGAACCACGAAATAGGATTTGCTTCGCTCAAAAACCAGTCATGGGGGCTATTTACCTGTGCCGAAAAGCAAGAATCCAGGTATGCCTGGTCGAAACAACCTCTGTTTGGATCGGTTGCCATGCTTTACGTTCAGGATGCCCCGGTTCAACCTTCCCCGGCTAAAAACTTCCTGCTTCTGGTAATATTTATGCTGGCCGCCGGCATGCTTCTGGTTCCACTGTATTTTAAACGGAAATACTACCGTCAAATCGGACAGATCAGTCAGGTGGTCCATCAGATCCGAGATAAAAATTTTGATTGCACCCTCCCCACCGGGCTTACCGACGAAATGTCGGACTTAGCCAATGCCATAGACGGAATGCGACAGAATTTAAAGGAGATCTATCATGATCTTGAAATCCGGGTTATCCGCAGAACTTCGGAAATTTCGATGCGCAATGCAGAACTGCGAAAAACGCACCGCGACATCCTCAAACAAAATACCGAATTGCAATCGGCTTACGATGCCCTCAAGGAAAGCCGAGAAAAATATGAAAAGCTGATTCAGCACCTGGAAAACGAGTATTTCTTTTACTCTAAGGCTTTAAACGGCACCTTGCTTTTTGTCTCCAAATCGGTTCATAAAATACTGGGCTATCACAGCAACGATTACCGCAACCGGCATCAAACCCTGTATACCCGAAACCCATTGAATGAAGAAGCCCGAAATCAACAATCCGTAATCCTGAAAGAAGCACGTCCGGTAGAATATCTGGCTGAAGTGACTGATGCCGGCGGACAAGAAAAGGTTCTCGAGGTCGTTGAAGTACCCGTGTTTAATGACGATCATGTTCTGGTTTCCATTGAAGGTATGGCTCGAGATATTACCGAAAAGCAGAAAAATGAAGAGCTCATTAAGGAACAGGAAGAACAGTACCGCATGTTGTTCAATCATGCCTCCGACTTCATCTTCCTGTACGAGCTGAATACCCGGGAGAATAAGGTCGGAAAATTTATTGAAGCCAATCAGTATACCCTGCAACGTTTGAACTATTCCATGGATGAATTGCGGCAGATAACCCCCTTGGATCTGATTGCGGTGGACATATGGAGGAGCGACATCCAGAATCTGGAAGAATTTACCCTGAGCAAAGAGAAATTTGAGCGTATCTGGGAATCGAAGGAAGGAAAGATCATTAACCTGGAAATCAGTACTCATGTTTTCAATATAAAAAACCGCGATGTAGTCATTGCAGTAGCCCGCGACATAACCGACCGAAAACGTGCTGAAGAAGAAATCCGTTTTGTGAACGAAGAGCTGGTTAACCAGAAAGAGAATCTGGAGGCCTTGGTAGATAACCTTACCCAAACCCAGGAGCAGTTGGTGCAATCGGAAAAAATGGCTGCCTTGGGACAGCTCATTGCAGGTATTGCCCACGAAATAAACACCCCCCTGGGAGCCATTAAAGCATCCATTGGCAACCTGAGCGATTCGCTCGATACAGCACTTCGGGAACTGCCCGAACTGACCCAGAATCAGTCGCCACTGGATATGAAAGTATTTTCCGAGCTCTTTGACAAAGCACTGGTCAAAAAGCCCGAACTGTCTTCGCGGGAGAAACGACAAATACGCCGGGACACCAGTCAGTTGCTAGGCAGACACCACATTGCCGAACCCGATCTGCTGGCCGATACGTTGGTCTATCTGGGTATTTACCAGGACAACCTGGAAACCCTCTTACCCCAGTTTCAGGAGCTGGATAACCCGCTTAAGGTGGTTCGCTCTGCCCGGAACTTTATCTCCCTGATGAAAAACTCGGGAACCATCAACGTTGCGGTGGAAAAAGCCACCAAGGTGGTATTTGCGCTTAAAAAATACGCGCATCGCGATGCCATGGGCGAAAAAGCTTCTGCCGACATTATTGATGGTATCGAAACGGTTTTAACCCTCTACAACAACCAGCTTAAGCAGGGTATTGAGGTAACGCGCGACTACGATGAATTACCCCTGGTGAACTGTTTCAAGGACGAAATCAGCCAGGTATGGACCAATTTGCTTCAAAATGCGATACAGGCCATGCGCCTGGAGGGTACTCTACTGATCTCGGCCAAACTGAATGGCGACTCGGTAGTGGTCAGCTTCAAAGACTCCGGGCCGGGTATTGATCCGGAAATACAGGAACGCATTTTTGAACCCTTCTTCACCACCAAAAAAGCCGGTGAAGGAAGTGGTTTGGGTCTGGACATTGTAAAAAAAATTGTTGAAAAACACGATGGTAGTATCTGGCTGGAGAGTGAGTTGGGTAAAGGGGCTACCTTTCATGTAAAAATCCCACTGGAATAACTGAATATGGATCGAAAAGTGATACTTTGCGTCGATGATGAACCGATCATTCTGGAGAGCCTCCGGGAACAGCTCGAGAAGCACTTCGGCGATAACTACATTTACGAAACTGCCGAAAGTGCCGAAGAAGCCCTGGAGATTTTGAACGATTTGGAGGAAGAAGGCGTGGAGGTGGCCATTATTGTATGCGACTGGCTGATGCCGGGCATGAAAGGCGATCAGTTTCTGCTGCAAATTGACCTAAAATATCCGAGGGTGATTAAGATTCTGCTCACCGGGCAGGCCGACCAGGAATCGGTAGATAACCTGGAAGACCTCGCTGACCTGTTCACCCTGGTGGCGAAACCCTGGAATAAAGAGGAACTAATTACTATCGTTAATAACGGACTACGAAACTATGAATGAGCGATATATAATCTGCATCGATGATGAATCGATTGTGCTGAATGCCCTCAAGGAACAAATTCAAAAAAGCTTCGATGGCGAATTGCTGGTAGAAGTAGCTGAAAGCGGCACCGAAGCCCTGGAGCTCATTGAGGAGCTGATGAACGAAAATACCGACGTACCCATTGTGGTGGCTGACTTTATTATGCCGGGCATGACCGGAGATGTGCTGCTGGAGAAAGTTCATAACCTGCTTCCCAACACCCGTACCATACTGCTTACCGGGCAGGCCAGTATCGAAGGCATTGGCAATGCCATCAACCATGGTAATCTGTACCGGTTTATTTCCAAGCCCTGGGAGAAAGACGATTTAATGCTCACGCTTCGCGAAGCACTCAAAAGCTACGATCAGGAAGCAACTATTCACCAACAGAATGAAGAACTCAAGGAATTAAATGCCAGTTTGGAAAAAAAGGTCGAGGAACGTACCACCCAGTTGCGCGAACTCAACGCCACTAAGGACAAGTTCTTCTCCATTATAGCGCACGACCTGAAGAA
>QKEH01000150.1 GCA_003252385.1 Bacteroidota bacterium
TACCTGTTCTATCATTGGCAGTTAGGATTTTCTAATTAATTTAGGCTGGGTAACGGATTGGTATAACAGGAGCCGTGTGATGGGAGACTATCACGCACGGTTCTGTGAGAGGCTTGGGGTGAAACTCCCCTTGTCTACTCGACAAGTGGCCGTTAAGTAGGACTGAAAGAAAAAACTTAAATGTTCATGGGCAAAAATTAGTAAGGGCACTCCGCTCGTTATACCGGTAAGAACTTCGGTGCAGAAATGTCAAAGTGAGGGAAGGAGGATTGGGGAGATTGTTGTGCCGTCAATGGAAAAAACTCATTGCGAGTTCAGGAATTCATATCACATCACAGAGCCATTCAGGCTTGCCGTCAAAAGACTGAAAGTGAATGCCCGTGACCGCTGTACTCGACACAGAGTATTCAGTACTGAATACGGAATACTGCATCCAGGGTGCCTGTGTTAATTTCTCGTGAAAAAAATGCAGCTCATCATCCGGCCACCCCATCCGTAAAACCTATCTTTACGCACCTATTAAAAGAATGGAATTGTGAGTGAGTTACTAGTCGGATTAAACGAGGCACAAGCTGCAGCAGTAAAGAATACCGAAGGTCCCGCATTGGTTATTGCAGGTGCTGGATCGGGAAAAACCCGGGTATTGACCTACCGTATTGCCCATTTGTTGGAGAAAGGGGTGCCGCCTCATCAGGTGTTGGCGCTTACTTTTACCAACAAGGCGGCGCGCGAAATGAAAGAGCGTATAGGCCAACTGCTTGGTGAGCAGGTAGCTCGCAACCTGTGGATGGGGACGTTTCACTCCATTTTTGCCCGTATTCTCCGCTCCGAATCCGAAAATCTCGGCTACCCGTCGAGCTTCTCTATTTACGATGCATCCGATACCAAGAACCTGATTAAGACCATTGTGCGTGAGATGCAGCTCGATGAAAAAGTCTACAAACCCGGCGATGTGTACGGGCGCATTTCTTCAGCCAAAAACAATCTGATTACCCCTCAGGCCTACTACAATAACGATAAAATAAGGGAAAACGATCGCATAACCAGGCGTCCTCTGTTGGGTGAGATCTTTAAAACCTATACGGCACGCTGCCGCAAGGCCGGCGCCATGGATTTCGACGACCTCCTGCTGAACACCAACATTCTCTTTCGCGATTTTAAAGAGGTGTTGGCCAAGTATCAGGACAAATTCCGTTATCTTTTTGTCGACGAGTACCAGGATACCAACTACTCGCAGTATCTGATTGTGAAACGCCTGGCTGAGAAACACAACAATGTGTGCGTAGTGGGCGATGATGCGCAGAGTATCTATTCCTTCCGCGGAGCCAAAATCGAGAATATCCTCAACTTTAAAAACGATTACCCGCAATACAATCTCTACAAGCTTGAGCAGAACTACCGTTCAACGCAAACCATTGTCAATGCGGGTAACAGCATTATCGACAAAAACACCGAGCAAATAAAGAAAAATGTTTTCTCGAAGAACGACGAAGGCGAGTTAATATCCGTCACGCGGGCTCTGACCGATATGGAAGAAGGATTTCAGGTATCGAATTCGATACTTGATACCGCCCTGCGCGATCATGTTGAGTACAGCGGCTTCGCCATACTGTACCGAACCAATTCCCAGTCGCGTATTTTTGAAGAAGCACTGCGAAAACGTAATGTGCCCTATAAGGTGTACGGAAGCATTTCCTTTTACCAGCGTAAAGAAGTGAAGGATCTCATTTCCTACCTGCGCATATTGGTCAATCCGCAGGACGATGAAGCACTGAAACGCATCATCAATTATCCGGTTCGTGGTATAGGAAAGACTACCACCGATCGGCTGGAACATGCGGCCAACGAGTTCAATATGAGCCTTTGGGAGGTGCTTCAGGGTTTAAAACAACATCCGCTTACCTTTAATAAAGGCACATTGGAAAAGTTGGGTAAATTCCGGGGGTTTATGGAAGAATGCCAGGCCATGTTGCAATCAGCGAATGCCTACGAAATAGCCAGTCACATTGCCGCTGCCACGGGTATTCTGAAGGAGCTGCACAACGGCAACTCTCCCGAAGAGTTGAGCAAGTTCGAAAACCTGCAGGAATTGCTGAACGGCATACGCGATTTTGTCGATACAGCCATCGAACAGGAAGAATCGCCAACCCTGGAACGCTACCTCGAAGATGTAGCGCTACTGACCGATGCCGATACGGAAAGCGACGAGGACAGGAATAAGGTTAGTATTATGACCATTCACTCGGCCAAGGGGTTGGAGTTTAGCCATGTTTATATTGCCGGGGTGGAGGAGGAGCTATTCCCTTCGCACATGGCAAAAGACACACAAAAAGACCTGGAAGAAGAGAGGCGGCTTTTTTACGTTGCCGTAACCCGGGCCAAGCGAAAAGTAACCATCAGTTATGCGTTGTCGCGCTACCGCTGGGGCGAAATTGCCGACTGTTCGCCCAGCCGGTTTATATCCGAAATTGACGAGGCATATCTCGACTGGCCTGAAGATCCGCGCAAGGATACAGCCCTGTCGTCCATTTTCTCGAGTGAGCAGGCCAGGATTCAAAATCAATTCAAACGTAAAGCTCCCCAGGCAGGCGCAGCTACCGATTTGCAGCGCCGGTTGAAACGGGTTAGCGAAGCTCCTGCTGCCGGATTGGTGCCGCCCAGACTCAACGACCCGGCTTTTAAACCCTCCGATCCTGATAAAATACAGTCGGGTATGTTGGTGGAGCATCAGCGTTTTGGCCGGGGTAAGGTGGTTCAGATTACGGGTGAAGAACCCGACCGCAAAGCCACAGTTTTCTTTCAACAAATGAAAGAGGAGAAACAGCTGCTACTCAAGTTTGCCAAGCTGCGCATTGTAGAGGCAATAGGCGAGTGATCCAGGGGGTGGCTATAAGCCCGGAACTGGCACTCTGTTGTGCGTATTAACGGACATTCTGTTTTTAGGGCCTTCCTTCTGTTGCTTCGATACACCCTCTTTGATAAGCCAAATATTTCACGTAGCTTTGCAGCATACTCCTATCTGCCAGTTAACGTTAATACGTTGAACGGTAACATTCAGCCCCTGTTTATAATTCAGGCTCCAGAGTAAAAAATGAATTCTGATTGGATTATACCAAGGAATTTCTCCGGCGGAAAGGAATACATACGAATAAAAAAATACCATTAAATGAGTTTTGATTACAACACAAGCAGGAAGCAATTGGTGCTGCCCGAATACGGACGGAATATTCAACGGATGATAGATTACATTAAATCCGTAGAGGATCGTACAGAACGAAACCGTTTGGCGCACTCCATTGTGGCCATTATGGGGAATTTGAATCCGCATCTTCGCGACATTAACGATTTTAAGCACAAACTCTGGGATCATTTGGCCATCATCGCCAATTTCGAACTGGATATCGATTATCCCTACGAGGTTCCCAAACCTGAAATGTTCCGGACTCCACCCAGCCGGGTTAAGTATGGAACCCACGCCATCAAATTCCGCCATTACGGAAAAGCATCCGAACAAATGGTGCACTACGTGTGCAATCTGGAAGAGGGAGACGAGAAGCGGCGTTTGGTAGTGGCCATTGCCAATCAGATGAAAAAA
This sequence comes from Bacteroidota bacterium, assembly GCA_003252385.1. Lineage (GTDB taxonomy): Bacteria > Bacteroidota > Bacteroidia > Bacteroidales > UBA10428 > UBA10428. The sequence goes on from QKEH01000150.1 coordinate 3,596, forward strand.
GCCTATTTGACATGGAACCGCGATGCGGTAAACGACGAAGTGATCCTGAAAGATTTGGATCGGATGGCCGAAGGAAGGCTAAACCTGGAAGGTATCCGTCTTACGGAGGTGCGTGAATCGCAAAGCCTGAATCAAAATCAAAATCAGAATCAGAACCAAAATCAGAATCAGCAGCAGGGAGGCGGTAAACGAAAATTCCGCCGGAATATCCCGCGTAAACCCCGATAGTCCCTTTCATGAGCTCATTTCAGATAGAAGGAGGTTATAAATTGCAGGGCGAACTGCATCCGCAGGGAGCCAAGAACGAAGCCTTGCAGGTAATATGTGCCGTATTGCTTACCCCGGAAGAGGTGGTGCTGAATAATATTCCCGATATTATCGATGTGAATAACCTCATACTCCTGCTCTCGCATTTGGGAGTGGAGGTAACCCGGCTGGCTCCCGGTAGTTACCGTTTTAAGGCAGCAGTGGTTAATCTGGAATACCTGCTCTCCGACGAATACAAGAAAAACAGTGCCAGTCTGCGTGGTTCGGTAATGATGATCGGACCCTTGTTGGCCCGGTTCGGCAAAGGGTATATTCCCAAACCCGGTGGCGATAAAATAGGGCGTCGCAGGCTGGATACCCATTTCAATGGTTTTGTTAAACTGGGCGCCGAATTTAACTACCATCACAGCGAGAATTTTTACACCGTAGAAGCTTCCAAATTAAAAGGAACCTACATGTTGCTCGAAGAAGCTTCGGTAACCGGAACCGCTAACATTCTGATGGCGGCTGTACTTGCGCAGGGAACTACCACGGTATACAATGCTGCCTGCGAACCCTATGTTCAGCAATTATGCCGCATGCTTATTCGTATGGGAGCAAAAATTGAAGGTGTGGGTTCCAACCTGCTTACTATTACAGGGGTCGAAAGTTTAGGGGGGTGTACCCATACCTTGCTGCCTGACATGATAGAAATAGGCAGTTTCATTGGTTTGGCGGCCATGACCGGTGCCGGAATCACCATCAAAAATGTGGCGTATTCCGAACTGGGAATTATTCCACGTGCTTTTGAACGGCTGGGAGTGCACATGAACCTGGAGAACGACGACCTGATCATTCCTGCACAGGAGCATTACCAGATTGAATCCTTCATAGATGGTTCCATCATGACCATCGACGATGCTCCCTGGCCCGGTTTCACACCAGATTTGCTTAGTGTGGTTCTGGTGTTGGCAACCCAGGCAAAGGGCAGCGTGCTCATCCATCAGAAAATGTTCGAAAGTCGCTTGTTCTTTGTCGATAAGCTCATTGATATGGGGGCTCAGATTATCCTTTGCGATCCTCACCGCGCTACGGTTATTGGCCTCGACAAACAGGTGAAGTTGCGCAGCACGGTGATGAGTTCCCCCGATATACGGGCCGGAGTGGCGCTGCTTATTGCGGCACTTTCGGCCGAGGGCACCAGTGTAATTCATAATATCGACCAGATTGACCGCGGTTACCAGAATATTGATACGCGACTGAACGCTTTGGGAGCACGAATAACCCGCCTTTCATAATCACTGAACATGCGAAGCATTCTGCTTATTCTCATGCTTGCAGCTGTTTTCGGAGCATCGTGCCGGAATGCGGCTCGTACCGATATTCCCGAAGGAATCGATATTGGACAGCAAGCTATTGACATAGCCTACCCCAACCCTGCGGGCGACACCCTGCATTTATCCTCCCTGCACGGCAAGCTGGTACTGATCGATTTCTGGGCTTCCTGGTGTCCTCCCTGCCGGAAGGCAAATGCCGAATTGGTGGCTGTATACCAGCGTTACAAAGACCGGAAGTTTACCTGCGGCAAAGGATTCACCGTATACAGCATTTCCTGCGATTATACCCGCGACGCCTGGGTTGAGGCCATTGCAAAGGATCGGCTAGAATGGAAGAATCATGTTTCGGAACTTCAGGGTTGGGAGGCAAAATCGACCTATCTGTATAAAATCAGTTCCATCCCATCCAACCTGTTGATCGATGGCGATGGGGTAATTCTGGCCAGGGATCTTCACGGTAACGACCTGGAAGCATATCTGATTCGCCTGCTTCGCTAGTCTGTCAAATTGACTGACCGGGACGAATGGCAAAAATTTTGCTTTCTTTTGCCAGAAAACTAATGCATACCAAATAATTCGAATAACGATATGACCAAGAAAGCTTCGAAAGCTACAGCAGAAGGGAAGAAGGAAGAACCTGTAGCCAAAATGGACATTGAAATAGAAGATCAGGACGCCGTGGAGCAAAAACCGGAAGAAACTGCCACAGACGACAAAGCGGCAGGTAAGGAGGAGCTGCAGAACGAAAAAACGGAAGTAACGTCAGAGGAACAAACCAACGATGTCACTGCCGGCAAAAGGATCGAAGAGTCGGAGGCCAAAGCCAAAGAATGGCAGGACAAATACCTGCGCCTTTCTGCCGAATTCGACAACTACCGCAAACGCACCCTCAAGGAGAAAACGGATCTGATAAAATCGGCCAACGAAGAACTGCTCAAGGACATCCTTCGGGTGGTCGACGATTTTGAACGCGCCATGGTTCATCTTGACAAATCGAACGATATTAACGGCCTGAAGGAAGGTATTCACCTGATACATGGAAAGTTCAGCGAGTTTTTAAAGCAAAAGGGGCTGAAGGAGATTGAAGCTAAAGGCATGGCTTTTGACCTCGATTTTCATGAAGCACTTACCAAAATTCCCGCTCCAGCCGACGATATGAAAGGCAAGGTAGTGGATGTGGTTGAAAAGGGATATACGCTGAACGATAAGGTAATACGCTATTCCAAAGTGGTTGTGGGCGATTAAGGGGCACGGTATAAAGAACGAAAAGATGGCTAAAAGAGATTATTACGAAATACTGGGAGTTCAAAAAGGGGCTACTGAAGCAGAAATTAAAAAAGCGTACCGGCAACAGGCATTGAAATATCATCCCGACAAAAATCCTGACAATAAGGAAGCCGAAGAGAAATTTAAGGAAGCAGCAGAGGCCTACGAAGTGCTAAGCGACAGCCAAAAACGCGCGCGCTACGATCGCTATGGGCATGCAGGCATGGGTGGTGCTTCAGGCGGTGGCTATAGCGGACATGGAATGACTGTGGAGGATATCTTTAATCAGTTTGGCGATATTTTTGGCGATTTTGGAGGCTTTGGAGGTTTTGGCTTTGGGGGCAGTCGCAGTCGTAGTTCCCGCCGGGTAAATAAAGGCAGTAACCTGCGAGTAAAAGTAAGTCTCACTCTCGAAGAAATTGCCAACGGAGTAGAAAAGAAAATTAAAGTAAGTAAATACGTAGCCTGTAAAACCTGTAACGGTTCCGGTGCCCGTGGTTCCGACGGGTATGTAACCTGTTCCACCTGTGGCGGTGCCGGACAGGTAACCCGGGTAACCAATACCCTGCTTGGACAGATGCAAACTGCATCGGTATGTCCGCAGTGCAATGGCGATGGAAAAATTGTTAAAGACCGCTGTGTCGACTGTCATGGCGAAGGTATTGTGAAGGACGAGGAGGTTATCTCCATCAACATTCCGGCCGGCGTGGGTGAAGGCATGCAATTGAGTGTTACCGGTAAAGGAAATGCAGCCCGCCGTGGCGGTGTGAATGGCGATTTGCTGGTGCTTATTGAGGAAAAGAAACACCCGGAACTGGTTCGCGACGGAAACGATCTGTTGTACTACCTGAACCTAAGCTTCCCAAAGGCAGCATTGGGAACCACGGTGGAAATACCCACGGTTGATGGCAAAGTAAAAATCCGGATTGAGCCGGGTACCCAACCGGGTAAAATTTTACGTTTGCGTGGCAAAGGGCTGCCTGAAGTCAACGGCTATGGCCGGGGCGATTTGTTGGCTACCGTGAACGTTTGGATTCCCAAAAAGTTAACTAAGGAAGAACAAAAGCAACTTGAAAAAATGGATGAATCGGAAAATTTTGTCCCCGATCCCGACAGTATGGAACGGGGTTTCTTTGAACGCATCCGAAGCTATTTTGAATAAACCCTCGTTACCTTAAAACTGCTGCTTGGCTCATGAATCTGTTCGAAGCCCGTCAGGTGGATAAAAATTACTTCAGCCACTGTGCATTACGCGGAGTTTCGATGCACGTGCCCGATGGCAGCATTCACGGCCTGCTCGGACCCAACGGAGCTGGAAAAACCACCCTTATTCGTGTCATCAATCGGATAATGGCACCCGATAAAGGTGAATTACTGTTCAATGGCGAAAGGCTGGGACCTCAGCACATGAGACAGATGGGGTATTTGCCGGAGGAACGGGGTTTGTATCGTAAAATGAAGGTGGGCGAGCAGGTTTTATACCTCGCCCGGTTGAAAGGATTATCCAGACACGACGCTTTACTCCAACTTCGGCATTGGTTCAACCGGTTCGAAATGAACCACTGGTGGAACAAAAAGGTGGAAGAACTTTCAAAAGGCATGGCGCAGAAAGTTCAGTTTATTGTTGCCGTTGTTCACGAACCCCGATTGCTTATTTTCGACGAACCTTTTAGCGGGTTCGACCCGGTGAATGCCGCCGGATTAAAAAGTGAGGTACTCGAGTTACAGAAAAAGGGAACAACTATCATTCTTTCTACACACGATATGGCTTCCGTGGAAGAGCTTTGCGAGCATATTACTCTGATCGACAAGGCGGAGTCCATACTCGAAGGAACAGTACACGAATTAAAACAACGATTCAAAGACAACGAGTACGAAATTCAATACCATGGCAGCTTTCGCCAGCTCAGCCAGTGCATAGACGGAATAGGCCGGGTACACCATGATAATGTAGGACCGGAAGAGGTTTGCACCGCCCGGATTACCTTGCCTGCCGCCACGAGTGGGAACGATTTATTGAGGAAGTTGCTTTCGTGTGTTGAAATTCACGCATTTCGTGAAGTACTTCCCAATATGAACGATATTTTTCTTCAGGCGGTACAGCAAAACAGCCAACAGGAAAGCCATGTCTAAGATCCTGCCCATTATTCATCGGGAGTACATCACCCGGGTGCGCAAGCGTTCCTTTTTGGTTATGTGCCTCCTGGGACCACTGCTTTTTGCTGTTCTGCTTTTCGCCCCGTTTATCATGGCCGGTACCGAAGGAAATGAAAGGCAAACCCTCGCTGTTGTCGAAGTTACGGACCAACAATTTCCGGTGGATGAAGAGCAGTCTCTTTATAAAGATGCCATTTCCGGGAGGGAGAACCTTCGGGTGCAGTACCTTCCCGGTATCGATACTGTCGCTATAAAAGCCATCCTGGAATACGGCGGTTACGACGGAGTGCTGGTGCTTACCCACAGCCGGATCGAAGGTGAATTGGGGTCGGCCTGTTTTTACGAGTGCACCACGTCCGGACTGATGATGGAACCCTACCTTCGTGAATCGCTAAACCAGTTTTGCTTTCAAAAAAAATTGTTGCAGTTACAGCTTACCAGAGAACAACTTAATGCGGCTCAGATTCAGGCACCATGGCAAACCCGGAAATGGGAAAATGTTACGTTGAAGCAGGAAGAACAAATCGAGATCAAGCGAGGCTTAGGGTATGCGGCTTCCTTTCTCATTTATTTTTTTATTTTCTTTTTTGGAGCCCAGGTCATGCGGGGGGTAGTGGAAGAAAAAACCAATCGCATTGTTGAGTTGCTGATCACGTCGGTACGGCCGTTTGAGTTGATGATGGGGAAAATTCTGGGAATTGCTCTGGTGGGGCTCACCCAGTTTCTGATCTGGATGGGATCTACCCTAGTGATTTATCGTCTGGCACAGATGAGTCTGGGCTCTGTGCTTACATCTTCTCCGGTTCAACCCGGTGAACTTACCGCTCTTCCTGAAAATGGCATGTTGGCGGTGGTGCATGCGCTACAATCGTTAGAGGTAGGTTATTATCTCATGCTTTTAGGCTGCTTTGTGTTCTATTTTATTTTTGGCTATCTGTTATATGCCTCATTATTTGCCGCCATTGGTGCTGCAGTAGATAGCGAAACCGACACCCAGCAGTTTATGCTGCCGGTTACCATTCCATTGATTTTGGGAATGATTGTCATGATTAGTGCGTTAACCAATCCCGCCAGTTCATTGGCTTTTTGGTTCTCACTCATCCCCTTTACCTCGCCGGTAGTCATGATGGCACGCGTGCCTTTTGGAGTGGCTCCGGCCGAATTGGCGGTGTCCATGGGATTGTTGGCAGGGGGCTTTCTGGCAGTCACCTGGATGGCTGGAAAAATTTACCGTAGCGGAATACTGCATTATGGGAAAAAGCTTAGCTACCGCGAATTGGCTCGCTGGACGCGTTTTAAAAAGTAATTGGGTGGCCTGGATCGGTTCTTTTAACAAACTCTCCACTAAAAAACTTGTGCATTGAAAGAAAATGCTTATTTTAATCGCATAAAAGATGATTAAAATATAATCACCACTTCATAAATCAATACGTACACCAACATGGCCAAAGAACAGAATCTTAGCGATATACAAAAGGAGAAATTGAAAGCCCTGGAACTCACCCTGGGGAAAATTGAAAAGGATTTTGGTAAGGGAACCATCATGAAGATGGGTGATCACGCAATTGACAATATACCTACCATACCCAGCGGTTCGCTCGCACTCGACATGGCATTGGGTGTGGGGGGCTATCCACGAGGGCGTATCGTGGAAATTTACGGCCCTGAATCTTCCGGAAAAACCACGCTGGCTATTCATGCCATTGCACAGGCTCAGGCCAACGGAGGTATTGCGGCATTTATCGATGCCGAACATGCTTTCGATCGGTTTTATGCCCAGAAACTGGGAGTTGATATCCAGAATTTACTGATCTCGCAGCCCGACAATGGCGAGCAGGCGCTCGAAATTACCGATCATCTGATACGTTCCGGTGCAATCGATATCGTGGTTATCGACTCGGTGGCAGCCCTGACACCCAAGGCCGAAATTGAAGGCGAAATGGGCGATTCCAAGATGGGACTCCAGGCACGACTCATGTCGCAGGCACTTCGTAAGCTGACAGCGAATATTAATAAAACCAACACCTGTTGCATCTTCATTAACCAGCTTCGAGAAAAAATCGGAGTCATGTTTGGTAACCCCGAAACCACTACCGGAGGTAATGCCCTGAAATTCTATGCCAGTACACGGATTGATATACGGCGGATTTCGCAGATTAAGGATGGCGAAGAAGCGCTGGGTAACCGGGTTCGCGTAAAAATTGTAAAAAACAAACTGGCTCCGCCTTTTCGAAAAGCCGAATTCGACATTCTGTTTGGCGAGGGCATTTCCCGTTTAGGCGAAATTATTGATTTAGGGGTTGATCATGAGATCCTTAAGAAGGCCGGTTCCTGGTTTAGTTATGGTGATACCCGTTTGGGGCAGGGGCGCGATGCCGTTAAGGCACTGCTGGCCGATAATCCGGAACTCACCGATGAGATTGAAGCTAAAATCAGGGCAAAGCTATCGGAATAGTTCCCAAAGGGGCTACTTTACCGAGCGTTTTGTATCCTTTGCCGATTGTAATTCGGTTGGAGAAGGGCATGTGCGTAGGTTTGCAGGGTAAAACTAACTATTGTGTATGCAAACTATACTAGGTGCCGGTGGTCCTGTGGGAAGAGAACTGGCAAAAGCACTTCGGCAATACACCACCGAGATCCGTCTGGTAGCCCGAAATCCAAAAAAAGTTCATCAGGGGGATATTCTCCACAGTGCGGATCTTACCCATGCCGACGAAGTAATGCATGCTGTTCAGGGATCTGAGGTGGCATATCTTACCGTTGGACTTCCCTACGGCACGCGGATCTGGGAACGTGATTGGCCGGTTATCATGCATAATGTCATCGAAGCGTGTAGCCATCACAAAACGAAGTTGGTGTACTTTGATAACATCTACATGTACGATCCTGCCTATCTCGGGAACATGGACGAAAACACCCTGCATAACCCTGCGAGCCGGAAGGGCAGGGTACGGGCAATGGTTGCTGATATGCTTCTGGATGCGGTGAGCCAGGGAAAACTGGAAGCTTTAATTGCACGGTCGGCTGATTTCTATGGACCATCTACCCAACGGACCGGGGTGCTCAATAAAATTGTATTCAATAATTTAGCGGCTGGCAAGGCTGCTCATTGGCCCATGGATTTGCATAAGAAACATTCGTTTACTTATACTCCCGATGCTGGTATTGCCACTGCAATGCTCGGGAATACACCGGATGCTTTCAATCAGGTGTGGCATTTACCAACGGCTGCCCATCCGTTTACCGGAAATGAATGGATTGATCGGGCTGCCGCAGCTATGCAGGTAAAGGCCAGCAGACGGGTACTCACCCGTGGAATGACGCGCATACTTGGACTAGGCATGCCTGTTTTACGGGAGTATGTGGAAATGCTCTATCAATACGATCGTGATTATATATTCCGAAGCGATAAGTTCGAGAAACGGTTCCAATTTAAACCAACTTCATACGAAGAGGGACTTAAAGAAATTATAGCAAGCGACTACGGAATAGTTTAAACTTGGATGGATGCGCTAGTGAATGCGGATCTCGTAAAGTACCGGCCATAGTTTCCCGGTTACATAGAAGGTATTACTGTTGGGATTATAGGCAATGCCATTAAGTACATGGTCGATATCGTCAGGAATATTTTCCGGAAAAATACGACTGAGATCCAGTCGCCCGATTACCGTACCTGTGAGCGGATCAATTTGAACGATCAGATTGGTGGTATAGATGTTCGCCCATAATACACCATCTACATATTCCAGTTCGTTCAAATGGCGAATGAGTTGCTGGTGGTCGGCTACGGCAACTTCTTTACCGGGTTCATAAAAACCGGGTGAATAGTAGTACAGCTTAGGGGATCCGTCCGTTTGTATGAGCTGGTTGCCATCGTATGCTAACCCCCATCCTTCGGTGGTTTGAAGGGAGAAAGTGCCGATCTGCGAAAAATCGGATAATTTGTACATAAACCCTTGCTGCTGTAAATAGGTAATCTGATACAGCGTATCGCCAACACAAGTCAGTCCTTCTCCGAAAAGCGACTTGTCCAGCTGATGTTCCATAAGTGTGGAACCATTGCTGATATTTTTTTTGGCCAAACGCGATTGGCCAAACTGACCCGTACTTTCATACAGGAATCCATTGCGGTAGAGCAGGCCTTGGGTATAATCGCGAGGGTCGTGCGGAAATTTCCGGAGTACGGTATAGGATAGTTCCCGGGGTTCTTTATCGGCCAGCAACAGAATCTGTACAGGGCAATCTTCTCGTAACGATCCGGAATATACTACAAGACGCATGTTCTGTTCGCCCAGGTGGTTAAATATTCCCTGCACCTGGAATTGTCCTGGAGTTTTAGATTCCGTATAACAGAGTTGGCCATCGAGGAATACCTGAGTGGAGTCGACGGGAAGGTGGGTTTGGCTTCCCACGCGAACAGGTATCGAATCGGAAAAGCGATAGGTCGCATTCAGCGATGGGGCGTACAGGTAAAACTGTTTTGGGACGGCAGCCGGTAGGCTATTCCCGGCAATAGGCTTTTGCTCCGGCTGACAGGCAAGAGTCGCCCAACTCATAATCAGTATTGCAAAGGCGGGTAGCGCCAGGATACGGGTATTCATATCGATCGCCTATCTGAAGAATTTTTTCAGGCGACTTCCAACCGAGAGATTGCTGCGTGACGAAATATCACTGAGTTCGCTGTATTCGGAGTCCATGGTATCGGGATTGATCATTTGCCAAATTTCACTCCATCCCGGAAATCCCCCAATATTACGGTCGTCGATAAACAAATCGACATCCAGTTTCCGGCTGGCGCCAGCCGGATCAAATTCCTCCTCAGGATAGCTGCGGTTCACTGCGTAGAATTCCAGTCCTTTTCTGCGGCAATACTCAACGGCTTCATCCAGTTCCTTACCATGCCGGTAGGTCCACATAATCAATTGATGTCCCAGTTTCTGCATTTGCTTTAGGGTTTCGAAAGCAAAAAGTTTATCCTCTCCAATTTGAGGGTACCGGTGTTCAACAATTGTTCCGTCAAAATCAACAGCTATCTTCATGGTAGTTTGTATAAGTTCCGCAAAATTAAAAATAATAAATCAATTTGTAGAAGTATTCGGTTTCCATTCGCCTGCAGGTATAGTTTTTAACATTCCTTAACGAAGGTGTTTTATACCTAGTTTCTGGCTAAAATGCCTTCCAATGCGGGTTTTCAACAGAGCGAACGAAACAAGGGAACGTATTTTTCCTTACCTTTAATACCCGAAAAACGGGGTAGCCTTTGGATCGGTGGATTTCGCGATTTAGCTGTGAGAGGATGGGAGGCAGGAGGCTCCGGATGGAAAAAATCAATTAAAATTGTTACGCCATGGAACAAAAATTTCAATTTAAATATGTGTTTCCGAATTTCATTACCATGATCAACCTCTTGTTGGGATGCGTGGCCATTGTTATTGTATTTCGGGGCGAAAACGAATACCATGCTGCATGGTTGATTATGGCAGCAACCGTTTTTGATTTGCTGGACGGGTTGGCTGCCAGGGCATTGGATGCTCGTTCGAAATTTGGAGCTCAGCTCGATTCCCTGGCCGACGTGGTAAGCTTTGGGATTGCGCCTTCGGTAATATTATTTAGCTGGTTTACCCTGGTGCTTACCCGCTTATCGGATCAAAGCACTTTTGAGTTGGTTACCGCCGAATCGTGGCAGAACGTGGTTCTTTTTAGTTCTTTCGCCTTCGCGATGGGCAGTGCAGCGCGTCTGGCCCGCTTCAATGCTATGGAATCGCATCAAAAAAGCTTCAATGGTATGCCTACGCCGGCAGCTTCGTTAATGATTGCTTCCCTGTGGTTGCTCGTGGGCCATACCGAGAATGAAAGTTTGCGCGCTTTCTTACTGAATATTTATGTGGTTTACGGAGTACTAATTTCACTTGTTTTTCTGATGGTATCCAATTTAACCATGCTGAGTTTTAAAATGGAGGGGATGGGTTTTCTGCAGAATATATACCAATATATTTTGCTTTTCGCCAGTATTGTGTTCATTGTTTTCCTTGAAATTCCAGGAATTGCATTGTCCATTCTGTTTTATGTTTTTCTCTCGGTGATAAAGCAACTCCTACAAAAGAAAAATTAGCCCGCCTCATGAACCTTAAAATGAATTCCGCTGTTTGATTTACGTGAATCCAGCGGTTTTTTTCTAACTTTAAGCTACTCCCATTTCTGCCCGTGGATCAACCTCCCTCGTTTCGGGTCTAAACTACATCATGGATGAGAAAAACAGTAATGTCGTGAAGTATGCAATTTATGCGGCAATTCTTCTTTTTGGAGTTCATCGCCTTGAGGCACAGCAACTCCCTTTGACATCAGCGAAACTGCTTATTGGAATTGAGGAAAGAGTTGGCGACAGCATTTCCGGTCAAATTAGGCTCAGGTCAGAGCGAGGCGAGGAGGTGAACCTCCGGTCGTTAATCACCAAACCCACGATTCTGGCGCTGGTGTATTATCGCTGCCCCGGCGTGTGCACTCCGCTGATGGACGGTTTGGCCGAAGTGGTTAAATTGTCGGACATGGCGATTGGGCGCGATTACCAGATTTTAACCGTCAGTTTTAATCCTGCAGAAGGCACCGAACTGGCTTCCAGGAAGAAGAGGAACTACATGAATGTCCTGAAGCTCGAAGGGGCAGAAGAAGGATGGTTGTTCTTTACTGCCGACAGTTTGCAAATACAGCGTTTGACCGATAATGTGGGATTTCGGTATCAAAAGGCAGGAAATGACTATACCCATGTAGCCACTCTGATTTTTATAAGCCCCGATGGTAAAATAACTCGCTACCTGAATGGGGTTCGTTTTCTACCCTTTGAATTTAAACTGGCTATCCTGGAAACGTCAAAGGGAATACCCGGCCCTTCGCTGAATAAAGTATTGCAATATTGTTACAGTTACGACCCTCATGGACAACACTATGTACTGAGTGTTACGCGTGTAGCCGGCAGCATAATCAGTTTTTTTCTCGTTATTTTATTTCTATTTTTAGCTTTACGGAGAGTTCCCCGAAAAGCCAACCGATAAACAAAACGCGCCATGTCTTCCGAAAACCATTCGTGCCAGTCGAATTATCTCACCTTCAAAGGGAAATATGCTGGCGTTTGGGGCTGGTTGTTCTCGACCGATCACAAACGAATAGGCATTCTTTATCTGTATTCGATTCTGAGTTTCTTCATTGCTGGCGCCTTTTTAGGGCTGTTGATGAAGTTGGAGTTAATTGCCCCCGGGAGTACCATCATGCGGGCTCAAACCTACAACGGATTTTTTACCTTGCACGGGATCACCATGATCTTTCTCATCGTCATCCCTGGTATTCCTGCCGTATTCGGTAATTTTTTCCTGCCCCTGCTTATAGGGGCGCGCGATGTGGCATTTCCCAGATTAAACCTGCTCTCGTGGTGGATCTATATATTGGGGGCGCTGGTAGCTTTGAGTTCGCAATTTTTGGGAAGTGACCCGCCCGATACCGGATGGACCTTTTATGCGCCTTACAGTTTCCGAACTGGAACAAATATGCTTCCTGCCGTACTGGGCGCTTTCATCCTGGGTTTCTCTTCCATTCTTACCGGGTTGAATTTTATTGTTACCATTCACCGCCTTCGCGCTCCGGGTATGACCTGGTTGCGGATGCCCCTTTTTCCCTGGTCGCTCTATGGTACGGCATGGATTCAGTTGCTGGCCACCCCCATAATTGGCATTACCCTTTTGATGGTGGTCGCTGAACGTACCCTGAAAATTGGCTTTTTCGATCCCACATTGGGTGGGGATCCGGTTTTGTACCAGCACCTGTTTTGGATTTATTCCCACCCCGCAGTTTATATCATGATTTTACCTGCTATGGGGATCATCTCCGAACTTTTACCTGCTTTCGCTCGCAAACCAATTTTTGGCTACAAAGCCATTGTGGTTTCCACGCTGCTCATTGCATTCATCGGTTATTTTGTTTGGGGGCACCATATGTTTACTGCAGGTATGAGCGGTACGGCTCAATTTGCGTTTTCATTCCTGACTTTTCTGGTGGCTATTCCCAGTGCTGTCAAGGTATTCAACTGGTTGGCAACCCTGTATAAAGGGTCGATACATATCCAAACCCCGTTCCTTTGGGCGGCTTCTTTCCTTTTTGTGTTCATGATTGGGGGCATGTCCGGACTGGTGCTTGGTGCATTAGCCACCAATGTACATTTACACGACACGGCATTTGTTGTGGCGCATTTTCATTTTATTGTATTTGGAGGTGTGGGGTATGCTTTTATGGCAGGCATCCACTATTGGTTCCCGAAAATGTTCGGACGGATGTACGATTCAGGATGGGCTAATACCGGGTGGGGACTCTTTTTTTCCGGTTTTCTTACGCTGTATTTTCCCATGTTTATTCTGGGTATGAAAGGTATGCCACGCCGGTATTTTGATTACCTTCCCGAGTTTCATGGGTTAAATGTAATTTCGTCTCTGGGAGCAATGCTCATGCTGTTTGGACTGGCCATTGTTCTGATCAACCTGATGCGTGCCGCCCGGAGAGGTGCAGCAGCGCCCGATAATCCCTGGGGTGCACTCACTCTCGAATGGACGGTTCCGAGTCCCCCGCCCGTCGCTAATTTTATCGACATCCCAACCATCGTAACCCATCCTTACGATTATTCGATACTTCAACCCAAAGATTTATCCAAATGACCCCAACTGAGTCCCATCGCGATGATGTGGGTGCTAAAATTGGCATGTGGCTGTTTATTTTTACCGAACTACTGTTGTTCGGCGGGCTGTTTATTGTATATGCGGTATACCGGTACAAAAACCCGGTAGCCTTTCATTTTGCCGCTGAAGAATTAAATCGCGGCATGGGCATTTTAAATACCATTCTGTTGCTAATTAGTAGTGCTACTGTCGCTATGTCGTTAACAGCGGTTCAGTTGAACGAACGAGGCAAATCACTTATTCTAATTTCAATTACTCTGATGTTGGGAGTACTATTTTTGGTGAATAAATATATTGAATGGGGTGATAAGTGGGGACATGGCATCTATCCGGGTTCCGAAAAACTTTTGGAATTAGGGCATGGTGAAGTGCTGTTCTTTGGATTGTATTTTGCCATGACCGGTTTACATGCGTTGCATATCGTGATTGGGCTCCTTATCCTGACCATAGCATTGTTCCGGGTGAAACGAAACCGGATTACTAGTTCCGATTATGTACTTCTTGAGAATGGCGGATTGTATTGGCACATGGTCGATATTGTCTGGATATTTCTCTTTCCGCTATTCTATCTAATTGTTTAAACTAAACACCATGAACTCCAATCATTCATTGCCCAGGATCAGGTATTCCACATATTTATGGGTATTGGCAGTTTTATTGGCATTGACCCTGATTTCGGTACTTATTACCTATATGGATTTAGGTCGATTTACCATACTGGGAGCGTTGAGCATTGCAACCGGTAAATCCTTTCTGGTACTATGGCATTACATGCATCTGAAACACGAAAACCGTTTTTATTTAGCCATGATCGCTCTGGTGCTTCTGGTATTTGTCGCGGTGCTGGTGTTTACATTTCTCGATTACGGACTTAAGTAGAATACAGGAACACCCTAAAAATCACTATGATTCGGTGGAGTAAATTGTACGAATGGGAATTAAACGATACTAAGATAAGCAGCCTATGTTTTCCTCCAACTTATCCAACTTCTCGCAGGGTGTCAATACCGCATTTATAGTGATACTGGGTATCATCGGTTTCTTTCTCGTGGGGCTTACTGCTGTTCTGATCTATTTTATAGTGAAGTATCGTGCCAGTAAGCATCCGGTAGCCTCTCAGGTTAGTGGCAACACCACCCTTGAGATTATCTGGACCTTGATTCCCCTGCTGCTCGTATTAGGGATGTTTTATTTTGGATGGGTGGCATGGAAACCCATGGAGTCTCGTCCACCCCGCAATGCAATGCACATTAAGACTACTGCACGAATGTGGAATTGGAGTTTCACCTATGAAAACGGCAAAGTGACCGACACGCTTTACATTCCGGTGGGATTACCTGTTGCGCTGGATATGGAGGCGCTGGATGTAATTCATAGTTTATACATCCCGGTTTTTCGGATTAAAAAAGACATTGTACCTGGCACGCCTCGTCTAACTTGGTTTATTGCCAATTCGCCGGGAAGCTACGATTTGTTCTGTACCGAATATTGTGGTTTGCAACATTCAACCATGATCACCCTGGTAAAAGCCCTGCCCGGCGAAGACTTCGAAGCCTGGTATGCTTCATTGGATACCACTTCGGCCCAGTCAACTGTTCAGATAGCGCCACCTGCCTCCGAAGAAGGACGGAAACTGATTAAACAAGTCGGTTGCACCGCATGCCATACGACAGATGGAACTCGTCTCGTGGGACCCACCTACAAAGGATTGTTTGGTAAAACAGAAATTGTGATTACAGGAAAAGAGGAAAGAACCATTACCGTGGACGAAGCGTACATCCGGACTTCCATTCTGGATCCGAATAAAGACATCGTGAAAGGCTATACCAAAGGGCTGATGCTGAGTTACGGAAATCAGCTCAACGAGGAAGAAATCCAAAAAATTATTGATTACCTGCGAACGCTTCAATAAAGTGGAAAAATGTTTGCTGGTAGAAGACGCATAACTTCATAAGAAGAAATAGGTATTTTAAAAAAGCAACGATCTAGTTTTCTTTTTTTTGCACATAAAACAAATTATTTTTTACCGTTTGTTGTTTTTATTAAAAAAACATCTACTTTTGCAAACCGATTTTCAAGATAAGATAATAAAAACGTTTGTATGCCAACTATACAGCAATTAGTTAGAAAAGGAAGAAACAAGATTGTGGATAAAAGTAAAGCTCCGGCCTTGGATGCTTGTCCGCAGCGTCGTGGAATATGTGTACGTGTTTACACCACAACTCCAAAGAAGCCTAACTCAGCCATGAGAAAAGTAGCTCGGGTGAGGTTGACTAACGGTAAAGAGGTGAACGCATACATTCCCGGAGAAGGCCACAATTTGCAAGAACACTCCGTGGTGCTTATTCGCGGAGGCAGGGTGAAAGACCTTCCTGGTGTTCGTTACCATTTGATTCGTGGCGCTTTGGATACAGCTGGAGTGGATGGCAGAACACAGCGTCGGTCAAAATATGGTGCTAAACGGCCTAAGAAATAATTATAAAGATTCGCTGAGCAATGAGAAAGACAAAACCAAAAAAGAGAGTTTTATTACCAGATCCAAAATTTAACGATACACTGGTAACTCAGTTTGTAAACAACATGATGGTTGACGGTAAAAAAAGTGTTGCTTACAAAATCTTTTATGACGCAATGGAGATTGTTGAGAAAAAAGGCAAAGACCTGGAAGGCTCTCCATTAGATGTTTGGAAAAAGGCTTTGGAAAATATAACACCTCATGTGGAGGTTAAGAGTCGTCGTGTAGGGGGTGCAACTTTTCAGGTGCCTACCGAAATACGGCCCGAACGCAGGGTATCTATCAGCATGAAGAGCTTAATTCTTTTTGCAAGGAAGCGCGGAGGTAAATCGATGAGCGACAAACTTGCTGCAGAAATTATTGCTGCTTTTAACGAAGAAGGAGGCGCCTTCAAGAAGAAGGAAGATACTCACCGTATGGCAGAAGCAAACAAAGCGTTTGCACACTTCCGCTTCTAGGTGAGGAGATAAGTTGACATTAGGGATAAATATAGTAGCTAGCTGATAATTAGTAAGATGAGTAACCTTCAATATACAAGGAATATAGGGATTATGGCCCACATTGATGCCGGTAAAACTACAACTACCGAGCGCATCTTGTTCTATACGGGCCTTACGCACAAAATTGGAGAAGTGCACGATGGAGCTGCAACCATGGATTGGATGGTGCAGGAGCAGGAGCGGGGAATTACTATTACCTCTGCGGCCACAACATGTTTTTGGAAATACAACGAACAAGAATACAAAATTAACATTATTGACACTCCGGGGCACGTTGACTTTACAGTTGAAGTAGAACGTTCACTTCGTGTTCTTGACGGTGCTGTTGCAGTTTTTTGCGCAGTGGGCGGAGTAGAGCCTCAGTCGGAAACCGTTTGGCGTCAGGCCGATAAATACGGAGTACCTCGCTTGGCATTTATCAATAAAATGGATCGCACCGGAGCTGACTTCTTTAACGTGGTGGGTCAAATCAAAGATCGTCTGGGAGCGAATCCGGTACCTATGCAATTACCCATTGGTTCCGAAGAAAATTTCATAGGTATTGTTGACCTTATTGAACGCCGTGCCATTGTTTGGAAGGAAGATAAGGAAATGGGAATGAAGTATGAGTATACAGAAATTCCTGCCGACATGATCGACTCCGTTGAGGAATGGAGAGAAAGGCTCATTGAGGCGGTATGCGAAACCGACGATCATTTATTGGAGCGTTTCTTCGAAGATCGCACCTCGATCAGTGTTGAAGAATTTATGGCCGTGACTCGTAAAGCGGTGATTAATCAGACCATTGTTCCTGTACTTTGCGGTTCAGCCTTCAAAAATAAAGGTGTACAACGCTTGTTGGATGCGGTTACTACACTGCTGCCCAGCCCTATCGATATCGAATCGGTTAGAGGAATCGATCCAAATACCGATCAGGAAATAAGCCGTAAACCCGATCCTAGTGAGCCTTTGTCTGCATTGGCATTCAAAATTGCAACGGATCCATTCGTAGGACGCTTGGTGTTTATACGTGTGTATTCCGGAACTCTTAATGCTGGCGACAGTGTATACAATCCACGAACCGGAAAAAAAGAACGGATCAACAGGCTGTACCAAATGCATGCCAACAAACAAAATCCAAAAGAACTTATTGAGGCAGGCGATATCTGTGCCGGAGTGGGTTTCAAAGACCTGATTACCGGAGATACCCTGTGCGATGCCAAGCATCCCATTTCTTTGGAGTCGATGACATTCCCTGATCCAGTGATTGGTGTGGCCATTGAACCCAAAACTCAAAAGGATTTGGATAAATTAGGAATAGCACTTCAAAAACTTTCAGAAGAGGATCCTACCTTCCGTGTAAAAACTGACGAAGACTCCGGACAAACCGTAATCAGCGGTATGGGTGAGTTGCATATCGAAATCCTGATTGACCGCATGAAACGCGAGTTCAAAGTGGAATGTAACGTTGGTGCCCCACAGGTAGCCTACAAAGAAGCTGTTGTGAGCGCAGTTGAACATCGCGAAGTATTCAAAAAACAATCGGGTGGTCGTGGTAAATTTGCCGATATCTCCGTGATTATCGGACCTGCTGATCCAGGAGTTACCGGGCTTCAGTTTGTTGACGAAATTAAAGGTGGAAACATTCCACGCGAATACATACCATCCGTTGAAAAAGGTTTCAAAGAAGCCATGCGAAACGGTGTACTTGCCGGATATCCATTGGAAAGTTTGAAAGTGGTACTCAAAGATGGTTCTTTCCATGCGGTTGACTCGGATCAACTCTCCTTCGAGATTTGTGCTAAACAAGCCTTCCGTCATGGTCTGAGAAAAGCCAAAATGGTTCTTACCGAGCCGATCATGCATGCCGAGGTGGTAACGCCGGAAGAATACATGGGTGATATCATTGGTGACTTTAACCGTCGTCGTGGTCAGGTTGAAGGTATGGAAAGCAACAAAACCGGAGCACGCGTTATTAAAGCTAAAGTGCCTTTGGCAGAGAAATTCGGATACGTAACCGTGCTTCGTACTTTAACTTCCGGAAGAGCAACATCTACCATGGAATTCTCACATTACGATGTAGTTCCCGAGGGTATTGCCAAAGAAATTATTGAAAATATTAAAGGGTCAAAATCAGAATAATAATTCATAGATTGGATCATAATGAGCCAGAAAATTAGAATAAAACTAAAATCTTACGATCACAACCTGGTTGACAAGTCAGCTGAAAAGATCGTAAAAACGGTAAAGTCGACAGGCGCTGTGGTTAGCGGTCCTATACCTTTACCAACGCACAAGCGCATCTTTACTGTGCTGCGTTCACCCTTTGTAAACAAAAAGTCACGAGAACAATTTCAATTGTCTTCCTTTAAGCGTTTGATGGATATTTACAGTTCAACACCGAAAACCATTGATGCTCTAATGAAGCTTGAACTGCCTAGTGGTGTTGAAGTTGAAATCAAAGTATAATTGCTTAAAATAAAAGCGAGATGCCAGGATTAATTGGAAAAAAAGTAGGAATGACTTCCGTTTTCGATGAAAACGGTAACAATATTCCCTGTACCGTACTGGAGGTAGGTCCTTGCGTGGTAACACAAATCAAGACCCAGGAAACCGACGGATATACAGCGGTTCAATTGGCCTACGATGAGAAAAAGGAAAAGAATACTTCAAAAGCCTTAATAGGTCATTTCAAGAAAGCTAACACCACTCCAAAACGAAAGGTGATTGAGTTGAAAGGTTTCGTGAAAGACTGGAAAGCCGGCGATGTGATCACCGTGGATTATTTTAAAGATGATACCTGGGTAGATGTTAAAGCAAATACCAAAGGTAAAGGATTCCAGGGTGTTGTTAAACGTCACGGATTTGGCGGGGTAAACGATGCCACTCATGGTCAGCACAACCGCGGACGCGCTCCCGGTTCTATCGGAGCTTCATCGTATCCTTCCAGGGTTTTTAAAGGCATGCGCATGGCAGGCCGTACCGGTGGTAATGCAGTAAAAGTAATGAACCTGAAAGTGATGAAAATTATGCCCGAACAAAACATTCTGATGCTAAAAGGCTCAGTACCCGGTGCAAAAGGTTCTTATGTAATAATTGAGAAATAATGGAATTAGCAGTATTTAATATATCAGGTAAGGAAACCGGTAAAAAGGTTGTTCTTAAAGATAGCATCTTCGGCATCGAGCCTAACGATCACGCCATTTATCTTGATGTAAAGCAGCACTTAGCTAATCGTCG
>QKEH01000137.1 GCA_003252385.1 Bacteroidota bacterium
TTTAGGACTTGCCCAGGAACGCGCCCGGAGCATTCAGCGGTACCTGGAAGCTCACGGTATTGCCGGCTCGCGTATAACCATACAGAGCAAAGGCGAAACGGGGTCGAAATCAAACTGCACAGGCGATTGTACTTCGGCCAATCAACAGGAAAACCGACGGGCAGAAATTGTTCTTTACGAGTAAAATCGTAGTTTACAGGTGTTTGTTCGTGCGGTATTTTCCGGGTTTTGGATCGTTTTTTAGGCCGGAAAGAAATATTTTTTGACGAAAGTTTGTTTTTGTTTGACGAATGTGTATATTTGGGGACTAACACTAAAACAAAGAAGATGATTATCCTGGCTTTTACAATCCCCTTCCTCTGTATCATCATGCTCGGATATCTGGTGTACTCTGCACCTGAAGCATCGAATGATATTTAGCGGAATTTAGCGCAACGACTTTACAGGGCTGACTCAACACGGGTTAGCCCTTTTTTATTTCAAAGTCTGGATCCGCAGCTAAAACACTGATCTTACAGTTTATATTATCTTTCGATCCTTGTCCCCAGCCGTTACACCACCGGGGCGTGTCAATGCAGAGAATGGGATGGACCAACATTAATCATCGACCTATGAATATTGCTAAAAAACTTGAAATCGTATTGGCGATTTCAAAGTTTCTGGGTCGGAGAACATCCTGCTCGTAAGCCTCTACAGCCTGAACAGTTTTGTAGAAGCTAGCACTAAGGCATTCTCCGCTTCTGAAGTGTATAATGATCTTATTTCGCCTCATTGCCCCAAATTTTTGAATGTTGCAAGGGCTGCAGGGAAATTACTTCCCGATACAGAAATTCTTGAATATATTCCCTAATACTTCATCCGTGGAAATCTCACCGGTAATTTCGCCCAGGTAGTGCAATATTTCGCGAATGTCCTGAGCCATAAGGTCGGAGGGGAGTTGTATTTCCAAACCTTCCACCACACGGTCGAGGGCTTGCCGGGCGTGGCGAAGGGCTTCGAAGTGGCGGGCGTTTGTAACCACCACATCCTGTTCGCCAGCCTGGGTGATACCGGCAAGGTTGACCAGTTGGTTTTCCAATTCCTGTAGTCCTATGCCCAGCTTGGCCGACAGGGTGATAAAGTGGCGTATGTTGCCCCATCTCTTTTTTAGCTCCTCGAGCTTTTGCCCGATTTGAGCTTCGGTAAGCAGATCCACCTTATTGAGCACAAAGAGCACCCGTTTTGGGGAGCTTTCTGCCGCATAATCATCCAAAAATCCAAGCGATTCTTCCAGCTGCTCCATGGGGTCGGCCGGGTCAACCATGACCATTACCAGAGCGGCCTGCTCGTATTTTTTAAGACTGCGTTGTATGCCCTCACGCTCAATGGTATCTTGCGTATGGCGCAGTCCGGCTGTGTCGATAAACCGAAACTGAATGCCTTGAAGGGTAAAGGTGTCCTCCAGATAGTCGCGTGTGGTACCGGCAATATCCGAAACAATGGCCTTCTCCTCGCGCAGCAGCTGGTTGAGCAAGGTGCTTTTACCGGAATTGGTACGGCCCACAATGGCCACCGGGATCCCATGCTTGATGGCATTTCCCTGTTCGAAAGAATGCAGGAGTTTACCCAGCATGGCACCAATACGCCCGATCAGCGTAGCCAACTGGCTGCGATCGGCAAATTCAACATCTTCCTCGCTAAAATCGAGCTCCAATTCTATCAGGCTGACAAAATGTAATAATTGTTCGCGAAGACGGCCAATTTCAATAGAAAACCCACCCCGCATCTGATTCATGGCCAACCGGTGGGCGGCCTCGCTGCTAGAGGCGATCAGGTCGGCTACTCCCTCGGCTTGTGAGAGATCCATTTTTCCGTTTAGAAAGGCACGCTGGGTAAATTCGCCGGGGCGAGCCAGGCGGGCGCCCTTCTCAATCAACAATTCCAGAATTTTTTGCTGAATGTACACCGATCCATGGCAGCCAATTTCCACCAGATTGTCGCCGGTGTAGGAGTGAGGGCTGCGAAACAGGGTTACCACCACTTCATCCAGCACTTGTCCGTTGCGTAAGATATTGGCAAAATGCACCGTATTGCCTTTCTGGGCGGCCAGTGTTTTATGGGTTTTTGGAAATTCGAGGCAGCGGTCGGCAATGGCTATGGCATTGGGTCCACCCAGGCGCACCAGTGCAATGGCACCGCAACCGGCCGGAGACGAAATGGCGCAGATGGTATCGGTATCGTACATGACGTAATTTTAAAAGGCAAAGATAGCATATTACGTATGCAACTGTGATAACTGGCCGGCATTCCCTGCTTATCCGGTAAGCTTCGCGGACATGGCTGCCAACTGGTAGTGATTCCGGATAGTCGGCTCGTATGGGTAAGGATTTATTGCGATACTTTAACCGGTCATTAGTACTTATAGTTAACCGGCTGGGCAACAAGGTTCCCAGCCGGTTAACTATCTTTCTTATGAATTATCCGGGAGTTAGTGGGGTAACCTATTTGGTATAGATTTGCTCCCGGGTATAGTAGCCGTCCTTAATGATCGCTTCATCGAGGTTTTCGCGGGTAACCTCTATGGCTTTCAAATTGTAAGTTGGCACTTGTTTTAGTTTGTTGTAGGTTTCTCCGTTGGTTTTTACTTCCTTATGGTTTACGGCATTCCAGATGGTTTCCAGGGCAATGTCTACCAGGTCATCGCTGGGCTTGTACACCGTCATGTCCATAGAGCCCCGGGCAATCAGTTTGCAGATGTCCAGTTCGGCATCCTGTCCGGTAACAATTACTTTTCCCAGTGCGTTATTTTCGTCCAGTACTTCAATAATACCCCGGGCCAGCACATCGGCAGCGGTAATAATGGCAGCGGGCATGGGGTTGCCATTGTCCAGGTAGTTTTGCAAGCCCATGTAGGAGTCCATGGGGTTCCAGATTTCGGTTTTTATGGAGGTTACCGTGTAGGCCGTGCCGGCATCCTTCAGGACGTTAAACACCCCTTCGCGAATAAATTTAGAATTGTAGTCGGAGGGAGGGCCTGATACATACAGTATGGTGCCGCCCTGTATTTTCTTCAGCACTTCGCGCGCCATCATCTCACCCACATCCACACTGTTGTAAGTCACGTAATAATCCAGATCGGAGTACAAAATCATGCGGTCGTACGCCAACACCGGAATTCCGGCTTCTTTCAGGATATTTACTGCCGGTGCCGATTGAAGGGCATCCACAGCAAGAATCACTACGCCGTCTACTTTTTCATCGACCAGTGTTTGAGCTCCGTCAATCTGGTTGCCGACCACATCGTAGCAGTCAATAAATAGAACTCTGGCTCCTAACTTATTGGCTTTTTTAATGAAGTAATCGCGATCCTTTTGCCAACGATCGGCAAAGGTGGAGGCCATTAAAAAACCAATTTTCAGGGAGTCGTTTTTTGCCTGAGGATAGGCAATACTGCTGCCGATCAATAGACCGATGCTAAATGCTAAAAACCATTTTTTCATGATACGTGCCATTAGTTAATGTAGTTCGTGCAAGAAAACCTGAATGAACGGAGTTATCTCTAATCCATTGAATGTAGGACTATTCGCTATCTAGGAATAGAGGTTTTTCCATTTTGGTGTGGAAGAGCGGGTTGTGCACTGGAAAAAATTTTCTTGCTTCCGATAGTTAAGTTAATGGATTTTTCATGGAAACGCAAGAGGAAATCGTTCATCCATCGTCTTTTCTGTTTTCTGCTACATTTCGCACCTTAGTTTAAGCAATTCGGTAAATCGAAGGGCCAAAAACTCGCAATGCTCTGGACTGGCACGTAATTTTGTGGTAACTTATAGTTACCGAGTATCATAACGTATACTGCCATGATGAAAATTTCGAAGCACAGTCAGCAAGGGTTCCACCTGGTTCTGATCCTGATTCTGTTGACCACAGTGTCGTGCCAACGCCAGAAGCTCCAACCGGTTTCCGGGTATGTAAAGCTGGTTAAAACCATACAAGTCGAAGAGACAGCTCCCGAAATAATTCAATCGTTTCCGGGAGTGGTCGAGGAAGCCGAAGCGGTGAACCTGGCTTTCCGGGTAGCCGGACCGCTTAATCGGATCTACATAAAAGAAGGACAGCAGGTGCGTAAAGGCCAACTGTTGGCCGAAATGGATACCCGCGACTATTTGGTTCAGAAACAGGCTATTGAGGCGCAGGCTGAACAGATCCGGAATGAATACCAGCGAGTCGAAGAGCTGAAAAACCGCAACAGCATTGCCGAAAACGATTATGAAAAAATGAAGGCGGGGAAGGATATGGTGGAGGCCAGGTTGAAAAATGCCAACGATCAGCTTCAGGATACCCGTTTGTTAGCTCCTTTCGATGGTTACATCACCAAGGTGTATTTCGAAGAAGGGGAACTGGTCAATCACGGTATGCCCATTGCCAAAATGGTTGACCTGAGTGCCCTACAGGTGAAAATTGATGTGCCGGCCGGGGTATGCCTCAACCGCGAGTCCATTGGTCATATTGAGTGCACCCAGGAACAGGTCGAAGGAAAAAGTTTCCCCATGACCTTGTTTTCGCAAAATATGAAGGCCAACAACAACGGCTTGTACCGCCTGTATCTGTCTATTCAGAACGGCACGCATTCGGGACTCCTGCCTGGTATGAGTGTGTCCGTACACCTTACCATGGCCAATTCCGCAGCTCAAACGCTGTGCATTCCCCTGGAAGCGCTTCAGGAAACGGAGAAGGGAAGTTTTGTCTGGCTGGTGAAAGACAGCATGGTGCAGCAGCAGACGGTGGAAACGAATCACCGGATTGCATCCGGATGCATTGGCATTATCTCGGGACTGAGTCGAGGGGAAACCATTGTAGTGGGTGGATTGAACCTGCTCACCGAAGGGGAAAAGGTTCGGGAGATCCCGCCTTCCAGCGCAACCAACGTGGGTAATCTTCTTTAATATTTGGGCTATGCATCTTTCTGAATTAGTATTCCAAAAAAAGAAAATATTCTACTTTCTTCTAGTGGCAGTTGTTTTCGGGGGCATTCTTTCCTTTATGCGCCTGAGTAAGCTCGAAGACCCTGAGATTGCGGTAATGATGGCCAATGTGATCACGGTGTATCCCGGGGCTTCGGCTCATGAGGTGGAAATGCAGGTTACCCATGTGCTGGAAGATGAATTGGCTGCCCTGGCCGATATCAATAGCATCACCTCCCGTTCGGAGGCCAATGTATCCTATATAACGGTGGCATTGGAAATGTCGGTGCCCCAGAAGGAAATTCCGCAGCGCTGGGAATTTTTACGGCGAAAGCTGGAACTGGCCATGCCCAAATTGCCGGCAGGTGTGCAAACTCCTATGGTGTTCGACGATGTGGGTGATGTTTACGGCATGTTCTATGCCATGGTAGCCGATGCCGGTTTTTCTTATGAAGATATGAACCGTTATGCCCGCTTTATTAAGAGCAATCTGCTCGAAGTGAAAGGCGTTCGAAAAGCCAGCCTCTATGGTGAGCAAAAACCCGAAATTCAAATTACCCTGTCGGCGGAGCGCATGAGCGAACTGGGAATTCTGCCCCTGCAGATTTTTGCTGCCCTGAACGATCGCACCAAAGCAGTGTATGCCGGTAATCTGTTTAGCGGTACTCAGCAGCTACGTGTGGGAGTGAGCGATGGAGCTGCAACACCGGAAGATATCGGAAATATTCTGATTACCGCAGTGGGAGGGAGCACCTTTCGTTTGGGTGATGTGGCTACCGTGGAAAAAAGCTACGGCGATCCGCAACGAAACATCCTGATGGTCGATAATCAAAAGGCTTTGGGCATTGGGCTCTCCATGGAAAGTGGCGAAAACATTGTGGAAGTTGGCAAACGGGTGGAAGCTCGCCTGGCCGAATTAGAAAAACAGATTCCGGCCGGCATCAGCTTTCAAAAGGTGTTTTTTCAACCCGAGAAAGTCAACCTGGCCATCAACGGGTTTATGTGGAACCTGGCTTTTTCCGTGCTCATTGTAATTCTGGTTCTCATTTTTACTATGGGTTTTCGTGGCGGATTAATCATCGGAAGCGGATTGTTGTTAACCATCCTGGCTACCTTCCCGCTGCTGCACGCCTCACACGGTACCCTGCAACGCATTTCGCTGGGGGCTTTTATCGTGGCCATGGGAATGCTGGTGGACAATGCCATTGTGGTGCTCGACGGTATACTCATTGAACGCAGCCGTGGAAGGAAGGGGAAAAAAGTATATACCCGTACGGCGAAACAAACGGCCATTCCTCTGCTGGGTGCTACCATTATTGCCATTGCGGCCTTCTTTCCGGTATTTCTGTCCGACGATGCGGCTGGTACCTACGTGGGCGACCTGTTTGTTGTACTTGCTATATCGTTGTCAATAAGTTGGATACTGGCTCTCACCCAGGTGCCCTTGTTCTCGGCTATATTTCTAAAAAAACGGAACCATCCGAAACAATCGCGCAGCGACCTGTTTAACACCCCCTTATACCGCCGCCTGCATAAGGTTCTGGAATACTGCATGCATCGCCGCCTGGCCACCCTTCTGGCTTTTGTGGTGGTTTTGGTAGCGGTGCTGTTTTCTATTGGGAAACTCGATAAAACCTTCTTCCCCGATTTTAATTACAACCAGTGTTACATCGAACACACCCTGCCCAAAGGTACATCGCCCGAGGCTGTGGCTCATAACCTAAAGCAGATTACGGAACATTTTCAAAGCTATCCTGAGGTCGATATGGTAGTTACCAGCCTGGGAATGACCCCGATGCGCTACTGTTTGGTACGGGGTATGATGGCGGAAAATGCCGATAACTACGGCGAGTTGATTGTCAATTTCAAGGATTACGAGAGCATGCAGCGCATGCGCCCTGTATTTCAGAAATACCTCCGCGAACAATTTCCGGAAGCCATTAGCCGTATACGCAAGTATTCGCTTTCCATAAAATCGACCCACTCGGTCGAAGCCGAATTTACCGGCCCCGATCCGAAGGTGCTTAAAGAACTCAGCAACCAGGTGCAGCAACTCATGCTGCAAAACCCCCATGTGGATCCCTACACCGTTTGCGACGACTGGAACCCCAAAGCCCGCACCCTGCGTGCAGTTTACAGTCCGGTGCCCGCCAGCCGCAACAACATTACCCGCAGCGACCTGGGCAATGCCATTCTTGCGGCCACCGACGGGCTTCCGATAGCCACGGTATACCAGGGCGAAACTCCCTACCCGGTGCGTTTCAGAGTACGAAACAACCAGGGGAAACGCATCGAAGATTTGAACGATATTCCGGTTTGGAGTTCCCTGCCCAATATTAACACGGGTATGGATAAAAATACCCTGATGGGGCTATTTAGTGGCACCATCGATTCGGACGAACTCCTAAAGGAAAGCCTGGGTACCGTTCCGCTAGGCTCGGTAACCCGTGGGGTCAAATTGGCCTGGGAAGAGCCGGTAGTGCGGCGTCGTAACGGAAAACGGACTATTCAGGCACAATGCGAACCCCGCGACGGGTCGAGCCCGGCACAGGTGCAAAATGAACTTAACCACCTGGTCCGGAACATCCGCCTGCCCGAAGGCTATTCCATGCGTTGGGTAGGAGAGGCCGAACTGAAAACCGAAGGACTAGCCGGTATCATCAGTTTCATTCCCTTAACGGCAGCCATTATGATTCTGGTTCTGCTGCTGCTTTTCAACGATTACCGCCGCCCTCTGATCATCATTCTCTGCCTGCCCATGTCCATTATCGGCATTGTACCCGGCTTGCTTTTGGCCGGCCAGCCGTTCTCTTTTATTGCTATTGTAGGGGTTATTGGGCTAAGTGGTATGATCATTAAAAATGCCATTGTACTGCTCGACGAAATTGAGCACCGCCTGAAAAAGAGCCACACTCCGTACCGTGCAGTGGTGGATGCCACCATTTCGAGGGTACGTCCTGTAATTATGGCTTCGCTTACCACTATACTGGGTATGATTCCCCTGCTGAACGACCCCATGTACGGTTCGCTGGCGGTTGCCATTATTGCCGGGCTTACCGTTGGCACACTGGTAACGCTGGTTTTTGTCCCCATTTTATATTCGTTGTTC
Organism: Bacteroidota bacterium; assembly: GCA_003252385.1. Lineage (GTDB taxonomy): Bacteria > Bacteroidota > Bacteroidia > Bacteroidales > UBA10428 > UBA10428. Next base: position 8,050 of record QKEH01000137.1, read on the forward strand.
TACAGCGTGCGGGTCGAACCGCAGGATGCGGGAATTTCACACAGTTAATAGGAGGATATCATGAACAAATTCGGATATATCGTAATCCTGCTGCTTACCGGCCTTTCGGGTCAGGCGCAGCTGCCCCTTAACCTCACCCTGGACAGGTGTCGAACCTTGGCTTTGGAAAATAGCACCACCCTTAAAAAGGCCGATGAAACCCTCAATAAGGCCCGGGGAGAAAAAATGGCGGCACGGTCGGCGTGGTTTCCCAACATCTCTGCAACGGCCACGGGAGTGTATTCGCATAACGAAATCAGCAAAGATCTCTATCTGCCAACCCAGGTTTTTGATCCCCTAACGGGCGAGCTGGTGCCCAATGTGGCAATCAATCCTTTAACAGGCGAGCCTATAATGGGACCTGACGGCAATCCGGTATTTGCCAGCTATGCGTACCTGCCTCTGGATATTACTCTTCAGGGGGGCGGTGTGGCCGGTGTAAAGGCCGATCAGCCCATCTATGCCGGTGGCCGTATTGGGGCTGGTAATAAAATGGCTCGTCTGGGCGAAGAAATGGCGCAAACCAACCGCATGTTACAGCAGGCGGAAATACTGTATAAGACCGATCAGGCATACTACCAATACCTTTCGGTGAAGGAAAAAGTGGTACTGGCCAACCAATACCTTCAATTGCTCGATCAGCTGGCACAAGTGGTTCAGAACAGCTACGAAACCGGTATGACCCATCAAAATGAGTGGCTGAAAGTACAAGTAAAACGGAATGAGGCACAAATAGGGGTTCAGGAAGCTGAAAACGGACTGCAGCTGGCCGGAATGGCTCTGTGCCAGGTAATGGGTATTGCCGTAGATACCCCCCTAGAAATTAACGATAGTTTAACTGCGGGGTCCCTTCCTTTCGACAGCCTTCCCGAATTGCAGTTGAACAACCGCCTCGAAGCCCGGCTGTTGAACGGGCAAGTTGAGCTAGCTGAACAACAGGTGCGTCTGGTGCGCGGCAATTACCTGCCAACGGCAGGGATATCGGTAGGGTACAATTACTACACCCTGGCGTTGCAGGATGCCGACAATTTCAGCCACTCCGGCCTGATGGCGCTGGGCAGTGTTAAAATTCCCCTGACCACCTTTGGCGAGGGAGCCGGAAAAATGAAGGCTGCTAAGGCCGACTACCAAATGAAACAACTCGAAAGAGACGAAACCGAAGCGCTCCTTCAGCTGGAACAAAAACAGGTGCAGCTCAACTACCAAACGGCCTGCCATAGGGTGCAGCTGTCCACCGACGCGCTGGCTCAGGCTGCCGAAAACCGGCGTATCCGCAACGATCGGTACGAATTGGGGCTGGAAACCCTAGCCGATTTACTGGAAGCCCAGGCCGAATGGCAAAAAGCCTATAGCGACCGGGTAGATGCGGTGACCCGCTTAAAAATTCAGGAAAGCAACTACCGGCGCATCGCAGGTCAGATAGCCCCGTAGAATCGGTAGCACGGCCCAAAATGAATATCTTTACCGTGGTAGGCTAAGCCCTATCCAAAATACACACTCTGGCATCCAAACGGCGGCCGACTAAAACTTTCGAACAAAGTGGTACAGGTACTTATTATTGAAGACGAAGCCCACAACAGCCGTATGCTGCAAGGTTTGATGAAGCAAATGCGCCCCCAATGGCAGGTGGCTGCCCTGCTCGAAAGCGTAGCCGAAAGTGTCGAATGGCTGAAACATCACCCGGCACCCGATCTGATACTCATGGATATACAACTGTCGGATGGCATCTGTTTCTCTATTTTCGACCAAGCGACCATTGCACCTTCCACCCGTATTATATTTACCACAGCCTACGACGAATACGCCCTTCGTGCTTTTAAGGTGAACAGTATCGATTACCTGCTCAAACCGCTCGACGAAAAGGAACTGGAAATCGCTTTACAAAAGTTTGAACAGTATTCCCGTGCGGTACACGAAGTGGAGGCAATGAACTATCAGGCTTTGGTGGCCTCCATCCTGGACGGCAAAAAGGACTACCGTTCCCGCTTCCTTATTTCGGGAGTGACCAGTTTTCAGAAGCTGGAGACCAACCAAATTGCCTATATTTTCAGCGATAGCAAACAAAGTTTTGCAGTAGCTTTCGATGGTAAACAGTATCCGCTCGATTACTGTTTGGAGCAGCTCGAAAGCCAACTGTCGCCGGAACAGTTTTTCCGGGTCAACCGCAAAGTAATTGTCAATATCGAAGCCGTAAGCAGATTGGGTTCCGAGGATGGGGGACGCCTGCAGGTATTCCTTACTCCCAAACCCGGTTTTGAGGTGATGGTGAGCCGATTGAAAGCGACTGAATTAAAAAACTGGATGGGAAAATAGTCATGTTTAATGAGAAAAACCTCCGCCTGTTAGTCAATCTGGGCACCTATAAGCCCCGTTTTCTGGCGCTTCGAATACTGTTGGTTTCCTGCACGGCAACCTTTATTCTTTTTATTGCCATGGCCGTTACCGAAGAAGATCCGCAACGCAGTGAATTGCTACCCATGGGCTTTGTTATCCTGATAGTTTCGTTTAACACCATAGCGGAGGCCAATATTTTCTTCATGCGATTGATGCAGCGCAACCGGCGTCTTCGGTGGAACTTGTACCTCCAGTCGATTTGTATTTTAGGAATTACCCTGCTGCTACTCCTTTTTTGGATCCAACTGGCCGAAAAAATGCTGGTGCCCAACATTATGGAGCACACCATGGCGCGTATCACCATCACCATTGGCTTGCTTACCTTGTTTATTCACCTCCTGATCATTATTATTTCCAACCTCACCTCCGAATGGATGGACAACCGTAAAGAGATTGATACCCTGAAGCAAGCCAAGTTGCAGAGCGACTACAACTCCCTGAAGGATCGTCTTAACCCGCATTTCCTGTTTAATAACCTGAGCGTTCTCAAATCGTTGATTCATTTCAACCCTGAAGCCGCCGGGAAATTTACTCAGGATTTCACCAATGTATACCGCTATGTGCTCAGCAGCCACGAAGAAGAAACGGTTACCCTGCAGGAAGAACTTAAGTTCCTCGAATCGTACATCGCATTGCACAAGGAGCGCATTGGCGAAGGCCTTCAGGTGCATATGAACATTGACTCAGTGCATTACACTTGCTTTTTACCTCCCATGTCGTTGCAGCTGCTGGTCGAAAATGCCATTAAACACAATGTGGCGAATAAAACACAACCTTTAACCATTACCATCGCTTCGTCCGATGAGTATATTCTGGTAAGAAATAACCGAAATACCAAAGAAGATACCTATTCGAGCCTCACCGGACTAACCACCCTGCGCGCGCAGTTTCAGCTACTGGCCGGTCGCGAGGTACGTGTAGAAGAAAATAACTCGCATTACAGTGTTTACCTGCCCCTGCTAAGCCGTAGTCAGTTGAAAAGGCCCAATTCACAAGTACCCACGGGCTAACTGTACGATGGATTGGGGAAATCCACTTCCTTCAAAAGACTTTTGGATACGCTGCCATCCTTTCAGTTAGCTATCAATTTTTTACGATTTTCGCACACCAAACGGTATTTTCATGGAACAGTTTTAGAAAATACATTCCATTCTGCAAGGCACACACATCTATCCCTGTTGCTGTCGATATGATTCCTGTTTTTACCATCGCACCCTTAAGGTCGGTAATATTGTAATTTACAGGGGTCGGAACCTGCCCTGAAAGATAGATCTTATCGGAAACCGGATTAGGGAATATTTTCCAGGCATCCAGTGGATTTTTATCCAGGGAATCACGGTTACGATAATTTGGCTGGTGTGCCAATTGCTGTCGCGATAAGAACTCCCACATGATTTCATTGCCGTTATAACCGGTATTTTCTTCCGTGGGCCAATGGTGCCCCAGGTATGTGTATACGTAAAGCTCCACATCGGACTTTCCATCGGGCGACGACCAGTGTTTTCCAGTTACACTATCGTTTTGCATGATCATATCCGGTGGGGAGGTACATCCGTTTATGGCACACCAGGTGGCAATAACCTCTTCGGCAGGAGGAATTTGGAAACCATAAAACGGCATGCCTTCGTAGAGTATGGTGTTATCCGCTAAACCATGCGTGTAAAAAATGGGAACCGTAAATTCCGGATTACAATGCTCATACATCATCTGACCCGCATACGGTGCGGCGGCTGCAACTTTGTGCGATAATTCGGCAGCCACCCGGTATGCCATAAAACCACCGTTGGATCCACCCGACACATAGATACGCAAACTGTCAACCGGATACTTGGCAATTATCGTATCAATCAAAGCAGCAATAAACCCAATATCATCGCTATGGATCCAGTCCTCGTACTTACCCCCGGCGTTCCACATGGTATGTCCAGTAGATTCGGTAAGGGCAGTTGGGAAAACCCCAATAAATCCTTTGGAATCCGCTAATCCGATCAAGCGTCCCGAATATCCGATACCGGTTCCACTATACCCATGCAGAAAAATAAGAGCCGGAACTGTTATGCCCGGTTCCAGGTTATTGGGAACATACACATTATAATCCCGGTTCACTCCGTTGTGCATTAGTTTAAAATCCTGGGATTTCGTTTTAGATACGGGTAAAAACATGCTGATCAGCAGCAGTAGTTGGTATTTGCTAAATGGAAATGTGATCATGTTGAATTTCTGTTGTTCAGGTTAGATTTAAATGAGAATGAAGTCATTTCGCCATCTAAGCCCCGATGTAAACCATGGAGGTGAGAACACACTACAGTCCACCCTAAAAGTACGCACTTTATGGAACCATTTGTTTTCAGAAAGCGGATGGCTGAGCCAGTTGCTGCACAAGAAGCGAACAGGTGTTCCATGCAAATCCGTCTGTCTATCCTGTTCCAACAGGAAGTACTATCCATTACTTGAAAATAGCCATAAAGAAATTGAATTTTTTTATTCTAAAATTAGTTAATAGTTGTCTTTACCAGGCCATTGCGAAAACAAATTGTTAAATGGAGCTGCAATCATGGGCAGGTTTGTAGTATAATATTGCTTTTTGCAGGGATCGGTTGGAGGCACATATGTCCAAGTAACGTTTATGTGCATGAAACCACCAAGTTCTTCACCTGCTTATACAACATCCCGTCAATTCTAAGAGCATTTATGCCAGCTGCCAGTTCGGAAAAGGCGATGGTGTTGTTGCATTGATCAAAACATCCGGGTTTTACCAGGTTGCCAACGCACGAGTACATTGGGTACGAAGTACTACTGTTAAAACTATTTTCAATGCGAATACCTGAACTGGCAGGATTGGGTAAAACAACCGATTCATCAATATTTTCCGAAATTTCTGCAGGTTCCAAAAAAGTAGGCTTCAAATCAGATAATCGGTATCTGGAGAAAAACTTCCATATTTCAGCTGCTGCCTGAATATCCATGTTTCCTGGCTCTTGTTCAAATCCCGGCCAGTAATGCAAACCTCCCGTAATTTTAAATAGTTCAACCTGAGCCCCTCCATGGCAGCCGGAATAGATAATATGTTCCACCGTGCTGTGGTCGTCGGTAGAAAGGTTCGGAACCTGAATTATTTCTGGCTCGGTACTGCAATGATTATAATTTACCCAATACCCAATGGAAGCTTCAACCGATAAATACTGACCGTACACATTTCCGTTATAGGCTACTGCCGGGTCATTTGTGCCGTGAAAATGGATTACGGGAGTAGGGTGTATTGGACTCCGCTCCCAAAGGGTTTCATAAAGCATACAGCCCGAAACCGGCGCTATGGCTGTAAAAATTGCGCTTTTTTGCAGGGCCAGTATATAGCTCATAAATCCACCCTGTGAGAAACCGGTACTATATACCCGGTTTGTGTCTATGGAATAGCTGGTTCGTAGGGCATGGTACAGGGAGTCTACAAAATCAACATCGTTGTCGCTGCCCGGGAGGTTGCCTAAGTTCCATGAAGTGCTTCCGACAGTGTTTTCCAATGCTTGCGGACACACAATAATAAAACCGGCGGTATCGGCCACCGGTTTCAGCCCCGATTTTATCAATATCCAGGGACCATTGCTGGTATATCCATGAAAACAGAATATCAGGGGAACTGCATCCGCCCCGGTGTAGGAGGCTGGAACATACAAGGTGTAATTCCTAGTAATGCTATTGTGCGTAAAAGTTTCATTCAGGGTCTGCTGTGCCACAGCCTCATGCATGAGGAAGGCAGCCAAAATCAGGAATAGGGATTGTGTTTTCATACAGAAGGATTTGATTCATGATAGTAGGACACATGGAATATCAAAAACCCGTACTTAAGGGGCAGCCCCGCATTCCCAGACAGTTCGTTATGTTAGCCGTTTTGGCAAGGTAATCCTGCTAAAAGTTCCCATATCCGGCCTGAAACCAATGGGAAGTTTGCACTTTTCACTCCACATCGTAAAACGAAGTTGCCCAATCCTGCTTCCATGCGGTTATTCGAATAGTCGGATTCTAAAGTTCCTTTGCGATCGATTATTCCGTAATCGGATAGGCATCCCAGGAATGGAGCGTGTCGCCGGCAGCTACCAGCACAGCCTGTAAATGCACGCGAATAGGGTAGTACGCGTTTAAATTATCAACGCCGGCTCCATAGCCCCAGCGGTCATCCAAAATCTGATTGGTTGCATTTAACAGAACTACCAGAAAACGGTCGGGACGGTTCCAAACAATCGGAGAAGCCAACTGGCAATCGGGCTCCCAGCACGTCGCTAAACTTTGTTTGGCCTGATACAACCCCGGTTGGCTAAACTGAAGGTTGTCTCGGGAAGGGAATTTTTCCTTATACGGATTTCCTCCGCAGCCTCCATTCCACTGAAAACCAAGCTGATACTTCACCGGCCGCGTGTCGGCCTTGGTAAGTACGGAAACCCGGTAGTAGAGGGTGCCGTCCTTAAAATTTACCGGTTGCAACCAGTTGTAGGGCAGGCTGTCAGCAGGCACCAATATGGAGAAACCCATCAGTTTGGATTCCGATTCGCCATCTTCATGGGTAAAAACGGTATCCAACAGGAGTATTTCCCGGGCGCTTGAAACGTGCGGCGAAGTGTCGGATAGAGGAAAAATAGTGGTGCTGTCGCTATCCTTGCTGTGTCGACTGCTTCGCCGTTCTTTTTCGCAGGTCGATGCTGCCAGCGCAATAAATATGGCCAGAACTATTCGGGATGTGGTATTCATGCTTGTTGGATGATAGGGTGTAACAAATTTAAAGTTTTCTCGCATTGGTTGTATCAACAGGAGGTTTCTTCCTTGCAAATTCTTTTTCATAAAGTTTGTCGTCTCCTAAGGCTTAGGCTACGATTAGGCCGTCCGTTCAATTATTCCCTTTGAAAAGAAAAAGGAAAAATCTATTTTTGGCACGTTTTGAAGTAGAGGTGGCCTGCATGGCTATCGGCTTCAATAGGTTTCAACTAAATAGAATCAGAACGATGAGTGTACTTGTAAATAAGGATTCGAAAATTATAGTACAAGGGTTTACCGGCAGCGAAGGAAGCTTCCATGCCGAGCAGATGATTGCCTATGGATCGAATGTGGTAGGAGGAGTGACCCCCGGTAAGGGTGGCCAAACCCATTTGGATAAACCCGTTTTTAATACCGTAGCCGAAGCGGTGGAAAAAGCCGGAGCCAATGTGTCGGTCCTATTTGTACCCCCAGCCTTTGCGGCCGATGCCATTATGGAGGCAGCCGATGCCGGCATTGCCGTGATCGTATGCATCACTGAGGGAATACCCACAGCCGACATGATCAAAGTGAAACAGTATCTGAAAAATACCCAAAGCCGGTTGATCGGCCCCAACTGCCCGGGAGTTATCACCCCCGACGAAGCCAAAGTGGGCATCATGCCCGGTTTCATTCATAAAAAAGGCCGTATTGGCATTGTTTCCCGTTCGGGAACGCTTACCTACGAAGCCGTAGATCAGATTACTAAAGCCGGCCTGGGGCAAAGCACCTGTATCGGAATTGGTGGCGACCCCATTATTGGTACCACCACTCTGGATGCCGTGCAACTGCTCATGAACGATCCCGAAACCGATGGTATTATCATGATCGGTGAAATTGGAGGCAGTATGGAATCGGAAGCCGCACGCTGGATTAAAACCCATGGCACCAAACCCGTGGTGGGCTTTATTGCCGGACAAACCGCCCCCAAAGGACGTCGTATGGGTCATGCCGGAGCCATTATCGGCGGAGCCGATGATACCGCTGCAGCGAAGATGGCCATCATGCGCGAATGTGGCATTCACGTGGTCGAATCGCCGGCCAACATTGGCAGCACCATGTTAGCGGCCCTTAAAAAGTAATAAATTGTCATCCGGCAAACGGAATAGCCGACCCTGCCCATGGCATCCGGTGTTCCGTTCCGCCTTTTAACAGTACCTATATAAACAGTTAAACACTTAATTATGAATCTTCTAGAAGGAAAAACGGCCATCGTTACCGGTGCCGCCCGCGGAATTGGAAGAGCTATTGCTCTTACTTTTGCCAAAGCAGGGGCCAATGTAGCGTTTACCGATCTGCAACTTAACGAAAATACCGAATCGCTGGTGAAGGAAATTGAAGCCCTGGGGCGCAAGGCGAAAGCCTATGCTTCCGATGCCAGCAACCTCGCTCAGACTGAAGAGGTGGTAGCCAGCATTGTGGAGGAATTTGGCACCGTGGATGTACTGGTTAACAACGCCGGCATCACCATGGATACCCTGCTTATGCGGATGACCGAACAACAATGGGACACCGTCATCAATGTCAACCTGAAATCGGTGTTCAACTTTACCAAAGCCGTGCAGCGTGTTATGCTGAAGGCTAAAAGTGGCTCCATTGTCAACCTGAGCTCGGTAGTGGGCGTGCATGGCAATGCCGGACAAGGAAACTATTCGGCTTCCAAAGCGGGTATCATTGGCTTCACCAAGTCGATGGCACAGGAACTCGGATCGCGTAATATTCGTTGCAATGCGGTAGCTCCCGGTTTCATCATCACCGAAATGACCGGTAAACTTACCGAAGAACAACGCAAAGCCTGGGAAGACTTTATTCCTATGAAACGAGGAGGTACCCCCGAAGAGGTGGCCAACGTATGCCTCTTCCTGGCTTCCGATATGTCATCGTACGTAAGCGGGCAGGTGCTGAGCATTTGCGGCGCCATGAAAACCTGATCGACCTAAAACTGAATAATCCGGGGTGTACGGCATTTTGTTGTACACCTTTTTTTATTTCCCACCGGTATATCGGGGTATTTTCTTATTTTTGGCATTCGTTTAACCCAATGCAAGTTATATTTCCGTTTTTCCCATGAACCACATTTTTCAAGCCATTTGGCAACACCATCTTTCCTGCGGGTACAATGCTCCGTTTGTACTGATCATGAGCATCATTGTATTCAACTTTATTCTCGAACGGGTGCTGTCGCTGCTTAACGCCTCCCGCTACGAGGCCGAATTGCCCGTAGAGGTAGCCGATGTATACGAAGCCGATCAATATAAAAAATCGCAACAATACAATAAGGTAAATGAGCGTTTTTCCTTGTTAACCAGCAGTTTCAGCTTTTTGCTTATTGTGTCAATTCTTACTTTCCATATTTTTGGCTATTTTGATAGTATTGCCCGTTCGTTTACCAGTCAGCCCATTTTGGTAGCCTTGTTGTTCTTCGCCATAATTATGCTGGCTTCCGATATTCTGAACACTCCCTTTGCACTTTACGATACCTTTGTGATTGAAGAACGCTTTGGCTTTAATAAAACCACCCTGAAAACCTTTATTGGCGATAAACTTAAGGGCTGGCTGCTGGCCGGTATTCTGGGGGGAGGTATTACCGCACTGATTATCTGGTTCTACCTGAAAACCCAGCAAATGTTCTGGATTTATGCCTGGATCACGGTTTCGGTGATTACCCTGTTTATAACCATGTTTTATTCCAGTTTGATTGTACCCCTTTTTAACAAACAAACTCCGCTGGCCGACGGCCCGCTGCGCAATGCCATTCAGGATTTTTGTAATCGGGTGGGTTTTAAGCTCGACAACGTGTTTGTAATTGATGGTTCCAAACGATCAACCAAAGCCAATGCTTACTTCACCGGCATAGGGTCAAAAAAGCGCATCGTACTGTACGATACCCTCATTAACGACCTGAGCACCGAAGAAATTGTGGCCGTACTGGCTCACGAAATAGGTCATTACAAGCGTAAACACACTCGTACCAATATTATTCTAAGCATCTTACAAACCGGTATTACCCTGTACATTTTCTCCTTATTCACGGTAAATCCTTTGCTTTCGTGGGCCTTGGGAGCGAAGGTACATAGCATCCACATGGTTATTTTGGCTTTTGGCATCATTTACAGTCCCATTACCACGGTGGTTGGGCTGGGTGTTAACCTGCTTTCGCGTACCAACGAGTATCAGGCCGATGCCTATGTAAAGGAGTACTACGATCCCCAATACCTGGTTTCGGCACTGAAAAAGCTTTCGTCCACCAACCTGAGCAACCTCACACCGCATCCGGCCTATGTGTTTTTCCATTATTCGCATCCAACGCTGCTGCAGCGTATTAAAGCGTTGGAGAAATAAGCAGAACTGTGCTCAGATCGATACAGTTCCAACGGGTATTGCCGGCTTATTTGTAAGCGTTCACAAAAGATCTTTAAGCGTATTATATACCCCTCATGCAGGCAGACATCATCACCATTGGCGACGAAATCCTTATTGGACAGATTGTGAATACCAATGCGGCTTGGCTCGGTGCTGAGCTCACCCAATTGGGATTTTCGATTCGTCGTATGCTTACCATTCCCGATCTGGCAGAGGCTATCCGGGATACGCTGGATGATTCCATTGCTCATTCCGATCTCTTGGTTATCACCGGTGGTCTGGGTCCCACGAACGACGATAAGACCAAAGACACTCTCAAGGCGTACTTCAACGGAAAATTTGTAGTTCATGTACCAACGTTACTCCATCTGGAGCAATTTTTTGCGACCCGGAACCGGGAGCTGAGCGAACGGAACCGCAGGCAGGCCGAAGTGCCCGATACCTGTGAACCCTTGCTGAACCGGCATGGAACTGCCCCCGGCATGCTATTCCGCAAACAGGAAAAGTGGATTGCCTCGCTGCCCGGAGTGCCTTTTGAAATGAAAGGCATCTATGAGGAAGAATTGCTACCCCGGATTAAAGCAGCTTTTCGGTTGCCGGTCATTAAACAGGTTACGGTGCTTACAGTAGGGCTGTCCGAGGCCGAAACCGCCGACCGGCTGAGCGACTGGGAAAATTCCCTGGAAAACGGGGTGGCGTTGGCCTACTTGCCGTCTCCGGGTATATTGCGTTTAAGAATCACTATATCAGGCGAAAACGAGATTTATATCAACCGGTTAATAAAGAAAAAACAACAGGAATTGGAACAGCTCCTGGGAGCAGCGCACGTGTTTGGCACCAACGAAGATCAGCTCGAAGCCGTGCTGGGACAACTGCTGCGGGAGCGCGGAGCCACCCTGGCCACAGCCGAAAGCTGCACAGGAGGTAACCTGGCCCATCTAATAACTTCAGTGCCCGGTGCTTCGGCCTACTATCGGGGCTCAATTGTGGCCTACGCCAATGAGATAAAGCAGGAAATTCTGGGAGTAACACCTCAATCAATTCACGAAAAAGGCGCTGTTAGCCAAGAAGTTGTGGAACAGATGGCACAAGGAGCACGAGCCCGCCTGGGTACCCAGTATGCCATTGCCACCTCGGGCATTGCCGGCCCCACCGGGGGCACTCCTGAAAAACCTGTAGGAACCGTGTGGATTGCAGTGGCCACTCCAAACACCACCGTTTCCCGTTGCTTTGCCCTGGGAACTCACCGCGAGCGGTGTATCTCCGTGGCCTCTTACTACGGACTGAACCTGCTTCGCACCATCATTTGCGAAAACAGTTGAAATAAGTGTTCATAAATCTTGATAATTTCAAAATATTTAGCGTACTTTGCGACCTGTTTTAGAAATCGATATTAAAAAACTATAGAACATGTCACGGATTTGTCAGATAACCGGAAAAAGAATGACTGTGGGAAACAACGTTTCGCACTCCAAGAGAAGGACCAAAAGAACATTCTTGCCGAATCTCTTCGATAAAAAATACTTTCTTCCGGAAGAAAACCGCTGGATCACCTTGCGGGTATCGGCTGCAGGAATGCGCAACATCAACAAAAATGGGCTGAAAGCTTCGTTGGAAGAAGCCAAAAGCAAAGGATATATTTCAATCTATTAAAATTGTAAGAAATGGCTAAGAAAGGTAACAGAGTACAGGTTATTTTGGAATGCACCGAGCATAAGGATTCCGGCGTTCCTGGTACTTCACGATATGTTACAACCAAAAATCGGAAGAACACCCCGGATCGTATGGAGCGGAAGAAATACAACCCGATTTTAAAGAAGGTTACAGTACACAGAGAAATAAAATAATTTTAAGATATGGCTAAGAAAGTAGTGGCAAGTCTTCAGAAGGGTGAAGGCAGAACATACACCAAATGCATTAAAATGGTGAAATCGGACAAAACCGGTGCATACGCTTTCCAGGAAGAAATGGTGCACAACGACAAACTCAAAGAGTTTTTCGCCGAATAATCCGTTTCGTATAACACTTTAGGTGCAAAAAGCTTTCTTACATCCGATAAGAAGGCTTTTTTTTTACTAACCGGCCCACACAAAATCTACACGTATCATGGCAAAACTTTCGTTCTTCTCCCGGGAAAAAAAGGAACATCTCGATAAGGGTTTGGAAAAAACCAAGGAATCGGTATTTAAAAAACTATCCCGCGCCGTTGTTGGCAAGTCCTCGGTGGATGACGAAGTGCTGGACGGTCTGGAAGAAGCTCTGATTGCTTCGGATGTGGGGGTCGATACTACGCTGCGTATCATTCAGCGGATTGAAAAACGGGTTTCAAAAGATAAATACCTGAATACCAGTGAACTGAATTCGATTCTTAAGGAGGAAGTTGTGGCTCTGCTGACCGAAAATCCGCAAAACAACCCAGAAGGTTTTCAGCGGGAATTGCCTGAAAAACCCTATGTTATCATGGTGGTGGGTGTCAATGGAGTGGGTAAGACCACCACCATTGGTAAACTTGCCCATCACTACAAACAGGCCGGGAAGAAAGTGGTTTTGGGTGCTGCGGACACCTTTCGCGCTGCCGCGGTCGATCAGCTGGATATTTGGGCACAACGTGTGGATGTACCTATAGTAAAACAGGCTATGGGCGCTGATCCGGCCAGTGTGGCTTTCGATACCCTAGCTTCGGCCAAAGCACAAAAATCCGATTTGGCCATTATCGATACTGCCGGAAGGTTGCATAATAAGGTTAACCTGATGAATGAATTGTCCAAAATCAAAAAGGTGATGGACAAATTGATACCCGGAGCACCTCACGAAGTACTGCTGGTACTCGACGGATCTACCGGACAGAATGCTTTTGAACAAGCTCGTCAGTTTACCAAAGCCACCCAGGTGAATGCGCTGGCCATAACCAAACTGGATGGTACCGCCAAGGGGGGGGTCGTGCTGGGGATTTCCGATCAATTCCAAATACCGGTTAAATACATCGGCGTGGGCGAGGCCATCGAAGACCTGCAGATTTTCGATAAGGAAGAATTTGTAGACTCCCTGTTTTCCACCCACTCGTAGCACTTTTTTGAAAGGGAGTCCGTATTGTTTCCTTTCTGAATCCCAGGGAAACGAACCACCTCCAAACTTTCTGAAAGTGACCGACTGAATCGTTGATCGGCTCAAATAGGTCGTCCCAAATGCATTTCCAGTAGGCAAAAATATTCAATTCCACAAGCACAAATACAGGGTTATTGATCTGATAAATAACAAATTACCGATATATGCATATCGTGAACCTGAAATGATTTCCGTGAGGCTTCCGATCCAAAAAATGAAAGGTATTCCCCGGAATCCATGGCTGCCGTCAACTTAATATGCGCCGGGTTGTTAATTACCGGAAACTGGAACAACTTTTTAAGGCATGAAAACAAAAGCAACAAAACAAGTAGTGAATGTAATTACCCTGGGGTGCTCCAAAAATGTGGTGGATTCCGAGAGCCTGATGAAACAATTGGAAAGTAATGGGGTACATGTGGTTTTTGATTCGAACCGCGATGATGTGGATGTGGTAATCGTAAATACCTGTGGCTTCATTCAGGATGCCAAGGAGGAGTCCATTGATACCATACTGCAATTTGCCCAGGCCAAAGAACAGGGAAAACTCTCGCAACTCTACGTAATGGGCTGCCTCTCGGAACGCTACAAACCGGCCTTGCAAAAGGAAATACCTGATGTGGATAAGTTTTTCGGAGTTAATAATATAGCCGATATTGTTAAAACCCTGGGTTACAATTTTAAGGACAACCTACTAGGCGAGCGACTGCTTACCACACCGGCTCACTATGCCTACCTTAAAATTTCGGAAGGCTGCGACCGTCAATGTGCCTTTTGTGCCATTCCGCTGATACGTGGCAAGCATCAGTCACAATCCCTGGAAAATTTAGTGCAGGAAGCCACCCATCTGGCTAATAAAGGGGTGAAGGAGCTGATTCTCATTGCTCAGGATCTGAGCTACTACGGAGTCGACCGTTATGGCAAACAGCGTTTGCCCGAGCTGCTGGATGCATTATGCGAAATCCCCGGACTGGAATGGATCCGACTGCATTATGCCTATCCGGCAGGTTTTCCCAAGGAGGTCCTGCGAGCTATGCGCGAGCAGGAGAAGATATGCAACTACCTCGATATACCATTCCAACATATTGCCGATCCGGTGCTTAAAAAGATGCGCCGGGGGATAACCAGCAGGCAAACCTACGAGCTGATTGAACGTTTCCGTTCCGAGGTGCCCCACCTAACCCTGCGCACCACTTTACTGGTAGGGCATCCCGGCGAGGGAGAGGCCGAGTTTGAGGCGTTGTTGGATTTTGTGGCACGTACCCGTTTCGATCGGCTGGGTGTGTTCACCTATTCCGAGGAAGAGGATACCTTTGGCGCCCGCAACTACCCCGATGTGGTGCCTCCGGAAGTGAAGCAGGAGCGGGCCGACCGGATTATGGAACTGCAACAGGGTATTTCCATGGAGATTAATGCGGCCAAAGTAGGTACCCTGCAAAAAACCATAATTGACCGTAAGGAAGGCGATCTGTATATTGGCCGTACCGAGTCCGATTCGCCCGAGGTGGATAATGAGGTCATTATCCAAACGGATGACAGGCTAAAGGTTGGAAATTTTTATTCGGTCGAAATCACTGAAGCACACGATTTTGATTTGATGGGCAGCATCAAGGGATAGTTTATTTGAAAGTAGTTCTCTGATAACTATTTGGTAGCTGCGTAATAGGGAACAGGGATTGGGAAAGCCAATTTTGGGGATGGAACATACCCGGAACAGGAACCAGCATACAAGACATCATGAATAAAAAACGGGAATAGAGGCTATTCCCGTTTTTTATTCCATTTGAAGTCTCTACTCTTCGGTAGGTTCTGCCAGGTCATTGCTCACATCTCCCGGAGGCAGGGCTTCGTCCTCATCGGCTGGGGGTAAAGCATTTCCGGAAGCCACCACCTTCATGGTTATCTCATTATTTTTCTTGCTGAAGCCTACATTGATGGTATCCCCTTCCTTGATTTCCGATTTAATTAGAATTTCGGCCATAGGATCTTCGAGGTACTTCTGTATGGCACGTTTGAGGGGACGGGCGCCAAATTGCACATCGTAGCCCCGTTCGGCTACAAAATCCTTGGCTGCCGGGGTAAGTTTAATGTTGTAACCCAGTTTCAGGATACGTTGGTAAAGGCCATTCAGTTCAATATCAATAATTTTAAAGATATCGTCTTTGGAGAGGGAATTAAACAGCACCACATCGTCAATCCGGTTCAGGAATTCCGGAGCAAAAGCTTTTTTCAGTGCATTCTGGATCACCGATTTTGCATAATCGTTCGTCTGATCGCGTTTGGCCTGGGTGTTGAAACCCACTCCGGAACCAAAATCCTTAAGTTGCCGGGTGCCAATGTTGGAGGTCATAATGATAATGGTGTTCCGGAAGTCCACACGCCGACCCAGACTGTCGGTAAGCTGCCCTTCGTCCAGCACCTGAAGCATCAGGTGGAACACATCGGGGTGGGCTTTTTCAATTTCATCGAGCAGCACCACACTGTAAGGCTTGCGCCGAACCTTCTCGGTCAACTGGCCGCCTTCTTCGTAGCCCACATATCCGGGAGGTGCACCCACCAGGCGCGATACGGAGAATTTCTCCATATACTCGCTCATGTCGATACGGATCAGATTATCAACGGTATCGAACAGGTAACGGGCAAGAACTTTGGCCAACTGGGTTTTACCCACTCCCGTGGGTCCCAGAAAGATAAAGGTGCCAATGGGCTTGTTGGGGTCTTTCAGTCCGGCCCGGTTGCGTTGAATGGCTTTCACCACTTTGGCAATGGCTTCGTCCTGTCCGATCACTTTTCCACGTATTTTATCACCCATTTCGAGCAGGCGTAAGCCCTCGGCCTGTGCCACCCGCTGAACGGGAATACCGGTCATCATAGCGACTACTTCGGCTACTTTATCTTCATCCACTACTTCACGGTTTCGTGCTAACTCCTTCTCCCATCGGATCTTTTCTTCTTCCAGCTTTTCAATATAATCCTTTTCCTTGTCGCGGAAGCTGGCGGCTTTCTCAAAATTTTGATTTTTTACCGCGCGTATCTTTTCTTTCTTGGTTTCTTCCACTTTTTTCTCCAAATCCAGAATGCTGCTGGGCACCACAATGTTAGAGATATGCACTCGCGATCCGGATTCATCCAGAGCATCAATGGCCTTGTCGGGCAGGTGCCGGTCGGTGATGTAACGGTTGGTCAGGTGCACGCAGGCTCGTATGGCTTCGGGGGTGAAAATTACGTTGTGATGATCCTCGTAGCGTTCTTTGATATTATTGAGGATTTCGAAGGTTTCTTCCTCGGAGGTAGGCTCTATCATCACTTTTTGAAAACGACGTTCCAGAGCCCCGTCTTTTTCGATATGCTGGCGGTATTCATCGAGGGTAGTAGCACCGATACACTGTATTTCGCCGCGAGCCAATGCCGGTTTGAGCATGTTGGCGGCATCCAACGAACCGGTAGCGCCTCCGGCTCCCACGATGGTATGTATTTCGTCAATAAACAGGATGACATCGGTGGTTTTCTGCAGCTCGTTCAAAATGGCTTTCATTCGTTCCTCGAATTGCCCGCGGTACTTGGTTCCGGCCACAATTGAGGCCAAATCGAGGGTTACTACCCGCTTGCCAAAAAGCACGCGCGATACCTTCCGTTTGATGATGCGTAAAGCCAAGCCTTCGGCAATGGCCGATTTCCCAACTCCCGGTTCTCCAATCAGTATGGGATTGTTCTTTTTACGGCGACTCAGGATTTGTGCCAGTCGCTCAATTTCGCGCTCACGGCCCACAATGGGATCCAGCCGGTCTTCTTCGGCAGCTTTTGTTAGGTCGATCCCGAAATTATCGAGCACCGGAGTTTCGGAGCTCGACTTGCCACCGCTTTCCGGCGAAGCACCGGGAGTGCCTTTACCCGGGCCAAATGTACTTCCGGGTTCCTCATCTTCACCGGGAAATTCGGCCCGGGTTTCCGTTCTTTCAATTGATTCCTGATTTTCTTTTTCTAGCTCCATGCGAACCGTGTTGTAGGTGATTTGATGTTTTTGCAGTACCCGGGGTACGTTGTCGTTTTCTTCCTTCAGAATGGCCAGCAACAGGTGTCCGGTATCAATGGTAGTCTTTTTTAACGACTTGGCTTCCAGATACACCAGTTTCAGAATACGTTCCGATGATTTCAGCAAGGGAATATTCTCGGTATGGGTCACTTTAATGGGGCCTGAGGGATGTAGGGAGTTTTCCACCTCTTTCCGGAGTTCGTAGAGGTTGGCGCCCAAGGTTACCATAACGTCTATGGCAATGCCCTCGCCTTCGCGTAAAATCCCCAAAAAAAGATGTTCCGGGCCTATTTCGGTATTGCCCAGGCGAATGGCCTCTTCCTTGCTGTAGGATAAGACATCTTTTATTCGTTGCGAAAATTTTGCATCCATAATTCTTTCCTGTTTTTCCTTTCTCTAAAGCGATGATGTCGTTGATTGGGGCTTATGCAAATATACGAATAAATGGCATGGTTTATAAACAGTCTTTGTTGATAATTAGCCCCCGTTTTTTTACGATTCACCGGCTTAAATATCTACTTTAGCGGGCGTATTTTCTAATAAATATAGCACTATTTTTCCACATATCTAATCTTATGCAACACAACAATGGCTGAAGGAGAAAGAATAGTAAAAATTAATATTGAGGAGGAAATGAAATCGGCCTACATCGATTATTCGATGTCGGTGATTGTTTCCAGAGCCTTGCCCGATGTCCGTGATGGTTTAAAACCGGTGCACCGCAGGGTGCTTTTCGGCATGTCGGAGCTGGGCGTATTTGCCAACCGTCCTTTCAAAAAGTCAGCCCGTATTGTTGGTGAAGTGTTGGGTAAGTACCACCCGCATGGCGATAGTTCGGTATACGATGCCATGGTCCGTATGGCTCAGGACTGGTCGTTACGCTATCCGCTGGTGGACGGACAGGGAAACTTTGGGTCGATGGACGGCGATAGTCCGGCGGCCATGCGTTATACGGAAGCACGCCTCCAGCGGGTAGCCGAAGAGACCTTGGCCGATCTGGATAAAAATACGGTCGATTTCCAGCTTAATTTTGATGATTCACTTGAGGAACCCACCGTATTACCTACCCGTATTCCCAACCTGCTGGTTAACGGAGCCTCCGGTATTGCCGTGGGTATGGCCACCAATATGGCTCCACATAACATCCGCGACGTAATCAATGCCACCATTGCCTACATAGATAACCACGAGGTTGAAACGGAAACTCTGATACAGCTTATTAAAGCACCAGATTTTCCAACAGGCGGTATTATATATGGTTATCAAGGTGTTAAAGATGCCTATGAGACGGGTAGGGGACGTATTGTTTTACGTGCTAAAACCGAGATTGAAATAACCGAATCGGGACGCGAGCGTATTGTGGTTACCGAAGTTCCCTACCAGGTGAATAAGGCTGAAATGATCAAGAAGATCGCCGAAATGATTAACGAGAAAAAACTGGAAGGTATCTCGTACATCAACGACGAATCGGATCGGAGCGGACTACGTGTTGTAATTATCCTTAAAAAAGAGGCCCAATCGGGCGTCGTATTAAATAAGCTCTTTAAATATTCGCAACTGCAAACCAGCTTCAGTGTTAATAACATAGCCTTGGTTGCGGGTCGTCCGCGTCTGTTAACCCTGCGCGACATGTTGAAGCACTTTGTGGAACACCGGCACGAAGTAGTTACCCGCCGTACCCAATACGATCTGGAACAATCAGAGAAGAAAGCGCACATACTGGAGGGTTTAATCATTGCGGTAGATAATGTGGACGAAGTCATCCAGCTCATCCGTTCCTCCAAAACCCCCGACGAAGCCCGCGATGGGCTGATGGAGCGCTTCCAGCTTTCTGAAATTCAAGCCAAAGCCATTTTGGAGATGCGGCTCCAGCGTCTTACTGGTTTGGAAATTGAAAAGTTACGGGCCGAATACGACGAGCTGATGAAGCACATTGCCTGGTTGAAGGAAGTGCTGGCCAGCGAAGCGCTGCGGATGGATATCATTAAAAACGAACTGCTGGAAGTAAAAGAAAAATACGGCGATGAGCGCCGTACCGAGATCGTTCCCAACGCCGAAGAATTTAATCCTGAAGATTTCTACGCCGACGAGGATATGATTATTACCATATCGCATCTGGGCTATATCAAGCGTACCCCGCTAACCGAGTTCCGCACCCAGAACCGGGGAGGGGTGGGTTCCAAAGGCAGTGTAACCCGCGACGAGGATTTCCTGGAACACATGTTCCACGCCACCATGCACAATACCCTGTTATTTTTTACAGAACATGGTAAGTGCTTCTGGCACAGGGTGTATCAAATACCTGAAGGTATGCGTACTTCAAAAGGACGCGCCATTCAGAACCTGATTAATATTGATGCAGAGGACAAGGTTAAGGCCTTTATCATAGTGAAGAACTTTACGGATCCGGAATACCTAAAAGACAAATATATAGTGATGGCCACCCGGAAAGGGGTGATTAAAAAAACGGCATTGGAGGCCTACAGTCGACCGAGGTCGAACGGAATTATTGCCATCAATGTCAGGGAAGGAGACAACCTCATTCAGGCACGGCTTACCGATGGAAAAATGGATCTGATGCTTGCGGTTCGTTCGGGTAAAGCCATTCGTTTCCCCGAGCAGGCTACCCGCGATATGGGCCGTACTGCCTCTGGTGTGCGCGGAATCCGCCTGGCCGATGAGCAGGATGATGTAGTGGGTATGGTATGTGTGGATCCGAACAACGAGCACACCACCATTCTGGTTGTATCGGAAAAAGGCTACGGCAAACGCACTCAACTGGAAGATTACCGGATTACCAACCGGGGTGGTAAGGGAGTAAAAACCATCAACATCACGGAAAAAACCGGTAAGCTGATATCTATCAAATCGGTAACCGACCAGGACGACCTGATGATTATCAATCGTTCGGGACTTACCATTCGTTTGGCAGTTGAAGACCTGCGGGTAGCAGGAAGAGCCACCCAGGGGGTACGTTTGATCAACCTGCGAGACAACGATGCTATTGCCGCCGTATGTAGCGTGGTGAAAAGTGAAGAAACGGAAAGTCCGGAAACGGAAGCGAAGGAGCAATCAACCTTGGATGAAGTAGAAGGACAAGAATAGAATGCAGTGTGCAGGAAATACAAGTTGCAATTTTCGCTTAGCTTTTTCTAACTTTGCGGCAGAAACTTTTTAAACCATAATTGACATTTAATATTCAGATACCATGAACAAAGCCAAATTGTATGTAAGTGTGCTGGTTCTTTTTTTAACGGCTGCCTTGCAGGCGCAGGAAACCACAGGGGGGCCTCTGACCAATTTCCCCATATACCAGTCGAAACTTAAAAAGAGTGACGAAGGCACTACCGATGAGAAGAAAAATAGTAGTGCAAAATTCTGGATGTCGCGTGCAGAGCTGATGATGGACATTTTTGAATTGCACCGCAATGCCTTGCGCAAAGGAACGGATGCCTTTCAGGTAGAACTGACTTATCCCGGAGCGAAAAGCAAAACCGAATCGTCGGATGCCGAAGGAAATAAGGTGGTGGAATACGATTACGACATTCTGACCATTAAAGTAGTGAATGGCAAGGTGGATAGCTATGTGGAAAAAGTTAAATTGTGCGAAGATCCGCTGAACCAGGCCTTGCTCTCTTTGGAAAAGGCCCAGGAAACCGATGTGGAGGGCAAATTAACCAAGCGTATCCTGAGCAACTACAATCGGCTGAAAGATCTATTGAAAAACAAGGGTATTGAAGACTATGTGGACAGTAAGTTCGAATCGTCCTACAAGGAGTTTGCGGCTATTGATGTGATTAACAGCAAAGCCATTATGGGCGGAATTGTAAACGACACGCTGTTGTTTTATGCTGCCATGGCGGCCTCGGAAGGCGGAATGCTCGACGAAAGCCTGAACTATTTTGAAAAAGCCGAAGCCAATCACTATGCCGATCCGGATTTGTACTACTTCCTGAAAAATAAGTATTTTGAAAAAGGCGATACCGCCAAAGGGGTAGCGGCTCTGGAAAAAGGTTTTAATCTTTATCCCGACAATCAAACCGTACTGGTGGAATTGATCAACTATTTCCTGACTAAAGGGAAGGCAGACGCGGCTTTGGAATACATTCAAATCGCTCAGAAAGGCGATCCGAAGAACATGTCGTTTATTTTTGCCGAAGCCACGTTGTATGATAAAATGAAAGACATGGACAAGGCCGTGGCAACCTATGAAAAATGCATTGCGCTGGACCCGACTTACTTTAATGCGTATTACAACATTGGTGTAATGTATTACAACAAGGCGGTAGACGATTTGCAGGCTGCTAATTCCATAAAGGATGGCAAGCAATACTCCGCAGCCAAAGAAGCTGCTGAAGCCTTACTGAAAAAGGCGTTGCCGTACATGGAGAAAGCTCACGAAATTAATGCTGAAGATCGTGGAACATTGGAATCGTTGAAGACCTTGTACTATCGCGATGGCAATATTGAAAAGTACAACGAAGTGAAAGCCAAACTGGAATCGCTTCCGGAACCGACCAAGGGAGGTTTGTAAGATACAACCAAGGGGAGATCAAAAAGGAGCTCCCTTTGGTTTTGTACATCATATTTAACATAATAATAATTATACGACATTAATTAGAGGATTTGATGGATACAAAGTCCCAAACTTAAGCTTCTGAGAATTGAATATTTGAATTTTATTCTATCAGAACCCGATAAATGCGTACTATTTTAAGTTGCTTGTACTACGAAATAGATTTTAATGCTGCAGTGGGAAACCAAGTGTTAGGTTCTGCGGAGCGAGCAAAATTATCTTTCATTTTGTATTTTACAAACTTAGTGGTCGGTGTTTCGGAATTAAGTGAGTTAATTGAGACCATAAATTAAATCTAAACCCAAGACAAAAACCAAATCTGATTCTGGTTTTCATACCAATTTCATGGAGCCAAAAACCGACTTCATTGAAAGAATAGTATAAAATCCAATGTATATGGATATATTTTTCGAAGGAGATTACCGCATAGGAGAATGGGATGTTTCTACAGATTCCTATAGGGTAATTTCAGAACCTGTATTGTGAATGGGATTCGCTTTAGTTTATGCATTCTGAACTTTATCCGATCCAGAAATTTCAGCTTCGATACAGTGTTTTTACGTTATTCTATTTAACATAATATTTTAATCCTAAACCGCTTCACTTCCTTAGTCATGGCAAGAATTCCATACCAATTGGGCATTGCATGAAACCAATAACTCGTATCTTTGCCGAAAATTTCATTTGGAAACACTTCATTTTTGCAGCCTGAGCAGCGGAAGCAGTGGCAATTGCTACTATTTGGGGTACCAGGAAAAAGGCCTGCTGATTGATGCCGGAATTAGTGCCCTGTCCATCAAAAAACACCTGCAAAACATTGGGAAGTCCATCGGGCAAATTATGGGCATTGTGGTTACCCACAACCACCACGACCATATTGCGGGATTGCAAACCCTGAGCAAAAAATACCATATTCCCATCTATACCACCGAAACCGTTTGGAGGCATATTCTGAGAAGCAATAAACAAAGGGAGATTGGCAGCGATTGCATACGCCATATTCAGGTGGAAAAAGAATTTGACCTTATCGGGTTTTCGATACAGGCGTTTCGGGTGTTGCATGATACTCCGGAAGCCTTGGGCTACTATATTACCTGCGGCCAGCGAAAAATTACCGTAGTTACCGATTTGGGCCATATCTGCAGTACAGCGGCCCGCTTTATCCAACTGGCCAATTTTCTGATTATCGAAAGCAATTACGACCGCGATATGCTTCTGAAGGGCACCTATCCCGAAGACCTGAAGAGACGCATCTTGGGAAAAAACGGACATCTCGAAAATTCCGAATGTGCCGATTTCTTAGCCACCCATCGAAACCCCGACCTGACCCATATTTTCCTGGCTCACCTGAGCCGCGATAACAATACGCCGGAGCTGGCGCTAAAAACCATGACAGACCGGCTGCTTCCGGTGGCTCCCCCACCCTGCCTGCTGCCGGAAATTGCTGTTCTGCAACGAAACAGCCCTTCAAAGGTGTACGCGCTGTAATTCAACACTGCTTTTGTTAATAACTTACCCCCAACCAAGCAGTATGGATATACTACTTTTGTGTTCCATTTAGCACACGATACCTGAAAAGAAAAACTGTTTAACGTAACCCGCACCAGTAACCACACTCCGCAGTTTAACTGCCTCAGCGAACCGACCTGCATCCAAACCATTTTTATATGAAAACCCCAAAGTACATCCTACAGAATTCAGTTGCCGCCCTGCTTTTGGTATTCGGCATGCTGCCCCTGAAGGCACAAACCGATTTTACCGAAGAAAACGCGTTCCTGCTTTTTCTCCGGCACGATACTCTGCCGGCTGATGCGTACACCGAGGAATTTATTTACCGCTTTCAGCGCGATAAGTACTACCTGATCCGTGACGATGAATTTGAGAAACGACGAGCCGCCCGCGAACTGAAAGAACGGGTGGATGCCCTGGCAGAAAACACGGAGTACAGCCTCGAATTCCCGGCCAGTTTTGGCGACTACGACTTTGATCGTCAAGGATTTGTATTTCAGGGCTTGAGTGAAGATACCGAAATAAAAATTGTATCCCCCATTTTAGCGACACGGCTCAGTTCCAACGTGAGTGCCAATCTGGTGTATACCAATGCATCGGCATTGGATTTGTTTCCACTGGACGAAAACCAGGCTAATATGCTGCTGAAGGAACGAAAAAACTATAAAAACGGCAAGGTAGACAGAAGCATTACTCTTAAACTCTTCTTTACGGTGGATGAAATGCTGAAATCGACCGCCGGCGACCGGCGTTGTTCCGGCCGCCTGATTGCCACCCTTCGCAAGGTGGAGTTTCTGGCGCCCAATCAGGTTGGGTCCAAGCCTCTGGCCGCTGTCAGCCTGGTTACCGATGAGGAGGGAAAAACAACTACCTCAACCGCACAGGCGCAAAAGTCGGGAAGCAGCAAGGGCGGTGATAAAACCGCAGCCGATCAGGCCAGCCGTGCTGTGATTGAACAAGTGGAAAAGTTACTTTCCAATTCCGAATTGTCCGATGAATTGAAAGCGACTTTAATCAAATCGACCATTCAGTACTACGAAACCAAGCAGCAGACACAGAATGCATCATTGTATCGTCCCCAGGAAGCGATAGCCCGGGATAACCCGTAATTTTTTGAGGTATTCGGCCAACCCGCCGGTGTGCAAAGGATCTATTTATTGTCCGTAGTTGAGGAGCTTCCGGTGTTGAGAAGTTTTTGCCCGAAACGATAATTAAATACCAGTGAGTACGCCACCAGATCGTCGTTATAGGACGAATTGGTAGTGGTATATCCTTCGAGGTAGTCGTTTCCTCCATGGCCGTAACTGGCCGATAATCCCGCCTGCATATACTCATTTATGGGGTAATCCAATTCCATATTTAGCCACAACACCACACCATGGCTGGGCGTGCGGTAGTTGTCGGAGGGATGGTACCCGTAATACGGATCGACCGTAAAGCGATGCCACGAAAGATAGAACGACACTCCCCCGCCGCCATAAAGCTCCACAGGCAGCTTTACATCCAGAAAATAGGCCAATAAATTGTACTGAGCTCCCAATCCAATCTCGTGCATGGAGGTGCGTATGGTGCGTCCTCTGAAGTTAGCCGAACCCTGATCGTCGTTTTTTTGCCGGCGATACCCATACCGCAGGGTATATTTACTGCGAGGGTCGTACTGATAGACCGATGCCGCACCCAGGGTAAAGGCATTGGACTCCCTGCCTGGCAGTTTGAGCAGGCGGTCGCGGGTTTCCAAATCGGTGATAATGTCGGAAATGCCCAGGTTGGCCTGCCACCACAAGGTGCCTGGTGCTGCGCTGGTGAATCGCATCAGGCCAAGCAGGCAACATGCAATGAGAAGCTTCCCCATTTCGGCAGATTTCGATCCTCAGCATCCGGATTATGGGGACGTAAAGGATCTATTTCTCTGAATTTACAACATTTCATCCTCAAATCCTTGCTATAGGCGGATTTGTTTTAGATTGAAACCGTTAGAACTAAAAATCCAATTCTACGGATGGGATGTATTTCGGATTTTTGAAGCCGGATACAACAATCCGTGCGCAAAGTCAAGCGTGGAATCGAAAAACACCCAAAAATCATGGTCTGCATTTTCTTAAATTGGATTTTCGCTCTATTTTTAACCTATGATTCCTTTTTCGAAACTTTCCGCCTATTCCAAAAAGGCCACCAGCCGACCGCAACGCCCCGGCTGGGTACCATCGGCACTGATCCGAACGGTGCCCTATATCAGCACCTCTACGGGTGCGCTAAAGTTGAAATTTTACCGGCATTTCGCCGGGTTCATTCAGGTTATCGGCTTGTATCTGATCCGGCAGCATCCGGAGTTGGACTTATTTGGACGCAAGTTGGAGGAATTGTACCATACGCCGGTTATGGGACGCAGGCTGCAATCTTTTGTTGAACTGTTGCTTCATTTTGAACTGGCTCATCTCAAAGACAATCGTCTGCAACCGAGCCGACGCTACCTGCACATTCTGCAATCGGATCATTGTTCCATCGACTGGCTGATACACAACCCGGGAAGTAAACTGCCCAAAGATCACGCGGTGTTTCAGACGCTGGCTGCCGATTACCGGTTTATCACCGACCTGATGCGGCGTTATCGGAATACCAGTTACCAGCTGCCTCATATTATCCGGAATAAGGAGCAGTGGAGCAACCTGGTGGACAGTAGTGCGCTGGACTACGAAATACGCTTGTGCGAAACGCTTTCTTACCTCACCCGGCTGCGCTTTCCGAATAAGATAAAAAGTCCTTTTAACGAGGCGTACTACACCGAATCGGGGCGCAATGCCTTCCGGAATTACACCCAACACCGCTTTACAGCCTGCTACGGGTATTGCACATCTGCGACCCGGGAAGCCCATACCCTGGATATTGGCTGTGGATACGGCAATTACATCCGTGTTATTCAGGAGCAGTTTCCCCTGCACCGGGTAACCGGTATCGAAATGAACCCGGAAGTCTATCGGACTACGGCTAATGCCTTTGATGGCCGCAAAAACATCCAACTGATCAACCAAAACATTTTGAATTGGGAAACTGTGGAACGTTTTGATGTGCTGTTGATTAATTACGCCATTTTTTATTTCAACCGTACCGAAAAACTTGAATTACTAAGAAAATCGCGTGCCTTGCTCAAATCGGGTGGTTCCGTGCTGATTTGCCAGTATTTTTCGCAGTTGGAGCCCCTTAAGCAAAGACTGGCCACTTTGCAACGCGATACTTCCATCACGCAGCGTATTGAACGCTATTTTGGGAATAAAATATTGTACGCCAATACGCTATGGAACGATTCGGTGGATACCTTTTCCGAAGCAGCCCGCTGGGACGAATTTGAAACCCTGTGCCAGGAAGCCGGCCTGCAGATTGAAAGCCTTACTCATGCCGACCGGTTCTACTATTCCCTGTTTATCCGTTTAACTGTAAAGCATACCTCTTCCGGGCCTGCTCCTGCTGAAAAGGTGTAGCTCCTGAATTCCCTCGTCTTACTTGGAATGGGTGGTAAAGAAATTCTCCACCTGCTCGTTCCAGCTTTTGAGTTCGCGGTTGCGCGAGTCGTTCGAAGCGTTCATGATCTGGTTTACCTTGTTTACCGATGTATTATATTCCTGTCTGGCTGTATTCATGCGGTTGACATCCTCCTGGGTTCGTTCATTTTTGCTTTTGGACTCGAAGGCTTTCTGAATCTTTTCAAAATTGTCCTTCTTTACATAGAAATCCGAAATGGCCGGAAAATCTTCTTCGGCTTCGCGCTGGTAAAAATGCAATATACGTTGTACAGCTGTTTTCAGAATGGCATCGCCCCGATAGCTTTCCAGCGATTTGGCTTTGGTGAGGCTTTCGTCGCAATACTGAACAAAAGTAGCGGTATTCTGAGCCAGTGCGGTAATGTCGTTGCGCTGCATGGCATCCAGCACGTAGGCTTCCTGCTTGTAGCATTTAAAAAAGATCAGGTAAACCTGGTTGTAATAGGATAAGGACTCGCTGGCTTTGCGTATTTTCTCGGAGGTTTTATCCTTCTCGGCTGCCAACAGGGTGATTCCGTATTTTTCGGCGAAGGCCGCCTGAACGGTCACCACGCTGTCGAAGGCACTGCTAAGTTTATCGTTAGCCTTTTCCTTGGCTAATAAGTAGGCTTCCATCAAATCGTACGATTGCTCGGCTATGTCTTCCATATCGAGTATCTTGTCGAAATCCTCTTTGAGTACAATATAGCTCAGTTCAAGGTAATTCACCACGGCATCGCGCAGGCTGACATCGGATTCGTAAGCGGCTTTCTTTTTAACTTCGAATTTGGACGATTTTAGCTGAGCGAGCAAATCCTGGCGTGCGCTTTCCACTTTTCGACCGCCCCTTCCCCGGGTAACGGCTTTGAGATAGTTCCAGGTATCGTCCTTGGTTTTTTCCAGGGGCACCATTAAGCTGCTCATGTATTCCACGGGGCTGGCAGCTTTTACAGGAAGCGATGCGCTGAGCAGCCACAGGCCGGCAATAATAAACCAACGGTAGATTCTAATTTTCATCAGGTAATAATTTTTCAAGGTTCAGGTAATCGGTTACTATATGCAAGGCTTCGCCTACATAGGGGTCGTTTTTAATTTGGATCATAATGTCTTCGTTCATTTCTTTATCGGATTCCGAAATGCTGTTTAACCCCCGAAGGTGGGCCGGATTGGATACCGTATACCACGACCGTGTGCTTCCGCACCTGGGTTGTTGGTTTTGCTTGTAGTAGCGCTGAAATGCATCGAAGTAGAGTGGAATTTGATGGATCTGTTCCTGTTCGGCCTTCCACTGTGCCACCTGAAGCTGACACTGAAAGACCGTATCGTGTTGCACACGGCTGGCACTTTTTGCTTTGAGAGCTTCCACAGGAAGTTCGGGTCGGGGATAATAGTATGTCTTCTTTTCAACAGGCTTCAGCGTGAGTACCCCGGAAAGATCCTGCTCACGCACATCTTCCGGGCGGTTTAAACCTGGCAGAATGATATCCGGGATCACGCCTGTTTTCTGATGGGTCTGTCCGGTCACCCGATAGAAACATCCGGTAGTAACCTTTACAAAACCTTCTGGTTTTCGCGTCGACAACTCCTTCGATCCGGCTTCCACCGGCATAATTTCCTGCATGGTGGCCTTTCCAAAAGTGGGTGCCCCCACCACAAGAGCCCGGTGATGATCCTGCAGTGTGGCGGCCAGAAGTTCTGATGCCGAAGCGCTGTTGCCATTCACCAGAACTACCAGCGGATCGTTATACAGAACCCCCCGGTTCATGTCCTTAAGCGTTTCTATGGCCTGTCCTTTGGTGCAAACCAGGCTCATGGCTCCATAATCGAGAAAGATACCCGCGAGCAGCGAAGCTTCCATCAGAAAGCCACCTCCGTTGTTGCGCAGATCGAGCACCAAACCTTGTATCCCCTCTCCTTTCAGCCGGAGCAGTTCGAGTGCCACATCGTGGGCACATCCGTTAGGGGCATTCTGGTAATTGTCCATTTGGGAGTAAAATGAGGGGAGGTACAGGTAGCCTACGCGTTTTCCGGCATCCAGTATAAATCCCTGAACCCGGTTGTCTTCTGCCTCTTGTTCTTCCTTAATCAACTTCACCTCTGCTTTGTTTCGATCGACCTTCCGCAATACAAACACGGCCTCCTCGGTAGCGGCCGACATTAGCAGATCCGCCAGTTCGTGCCACGAAGAACAGTCGGCATTAATCGTTTTCTGTGCAGTACGTACCTCCAGGATCACATCGCCCACATTAAAACGGTTCGATTTCCAGGCCGGACTGGCGGGTACCAGCCGGTCGATTTCCAATTCGTTTTGAGCATTGATGCTGACCGAGAATCCGAACGATTTCCGGCTCGATGACAGGGCATCTTCGAAAACGTTTTCCTCCAGGGGGGTAAAATACGTAGTATGCGGATCGTAGGAGGTTGCAATAGCGTCCAGCAAAGCCGCAGCAACAAATTCACCGACCGATCCGGTACTGTCCTTCAGGTTGTTCAGATGGCAAAGCTGCAGGCTCACTACGTTGCGCTGCAGGACAGCCATCCGTTCGCCGGTCGGTCGAGGTGCTGAAGGCAGCGTATCAAAGTCCGAAAAATAACTATCCCATACCCGGTATTTAATCAGTTGTTTCCATCGCTCGGAGTAATCCGTAGTGTTTTCGGCCGCCTGGGTACTATCGAGGAACAGGGTGTCCGGCTGGTTGTAATTCAGCACATTCGTTTCCAGCTGCAGTAACAGCTGCTCTAGGTCGCTGCAGCGTTGTTGAAAAATTTGCTCACTCTTTTGCAGGTAATCGCACTGGCCGTATTCCATCAAACCTTGCAGCGATGTTGGTGCAGCTTTTAAAGCGTCCCGATCGGCTTCCGTCAGGTAGTAGCCCGTACCATCGAGCGAAGCAATAAAATTTTCGGCGATGCGGTTTAAAAGCGCGCTATCGGTTACATGGGGGGCATAATGAAAGCTTTCTATGGTTTTGACCAGCTTTTTGGCCTGATTGCAGTAAGAGGCACTCTGGCCGTTGCCCTGGATAGCCCAACCCCCAAAGGCGAAACATAAAATCAGACGTACCCTGAAGGTGGGAAAAGGTGAAAGCATGCCGAATTATCAGTTAACTGGGACAGGTTGAATTGCGCTCTAAAGTAAGGTATTTTTTTAAAAATGCGCACCCTAAGTCGCCTAAACGGAGTCGAGCTTTTCCGCTTTTAAGTTTCCGTTGTGAAGAATTCCTTTTTTGACCGGAATATGATCCGATAACAACGTGTGGCCAGCTGGTTCCTCACGGATGAACAAAGGATTTCAGATCCCGAATCTGCCTCTAATGGTAGAAGCCCTTAAATCTGAAAATCTACCTCTTTCAGCGCTTGTTCGTTTAAATGGATTTGCTCGTCAATAAGCGATTGCAGGCTCTTGCCCACCATAATGGCTTCCATTTCGGTATTGAGTTGCGACCAAAACAACTGGCTGGCACAAAAGTCGCACCGGCTGCAGGGCACCTGGTCGTTGACACATTGCACCAGAGCCAGATGGCCTTCGAAGGCCTGATAGATGGTATATACCGATATTTTATGAGCGGGACGGGCCAGCAGATAGCCACTTCTTTTCCCGGCCACATTCACAATCAGATTGGCCGCCTTAAGCTCCGACACAATTTTGTCGAGGTATTTCAGGGGAATCCGTTGCCGCTCGGCGATTTCCTTTTGCAGTATTCCGTTTTGATTAGTCGGCATGCCTATTTCAATTAGCGTGCGTAACCCGTAGCGAATTTTGGTATTTACTTTCATCTGTATACTATATATGCGACCTTTTTTGTAGGATACAAAGATAGTACAAAAGGTGATTCCGGGAAGTAGGGTGCATGGAATATTGCAGTTCCTTTGATGTTCGAAAGAAGTACAAATTGCCTGTTATGCTATTTATAATCAGTAGGATCATTTACAATAGTTCTTTATATGCAATCCACCTGGCTGCTTGACTGAACCAATTTCCGGAAGGTAAATTTAATTTCATTCAAACCTTTTACTAGTTTTAAGCACCAAAACAACAAACCATGAAAAACGTATTCCGCAAACCAGTGCTACTGGCACTGCCGTCATTGCATTGACGTTCCCTGCTGCCCCTGCGCAGCGTATTGTATGCACCGATGCCAATGGGCATTTGCATGCCGGGCACATTGGCGTAGATCATGAATGGTGGCCCATGGTGGTTTTTATGCGCATGCTGTTCGAGCTGTACGACGCCACCAAAGACCCCGAACTGCTAAAAGCCATTGAGAAACACTATCAGGCCACGTACCAGGACGAAAGAAGTTTTAACATCCCTAAAACCTCGGGATTCTACATCCGGTCGGTACTGCATGTGGAGCATTTGTGCGAACTGTACCGGATTACCGGTAATGCCTTTTACCTGAAGGTAGAGGAACGATTGTATGCCGGTTTTCAGGAGCGGGCCGAACTCATGGGCGAAAACAGCGAAATGTATCAGTTTTCGGTCATGGGGTAACCTATCACGAATTTTTAAAATTGCCGGCCATCCTGTACAAATACACCGGAAAGGAAGGTATGATTTCTCAATGTATCAAGACTCGAAGCTGATTGTATGATATATATCATTGGTTTTTAGAACAAATACAGTCGGCATTCTGAAAGTGTTTGTATAACTTGGTTTCTCCAATCCGACAAGGTCATGGAAACGATACTAAAAGATACTGCAGCTACACCAAGTGGTTTCCGGGTTATACAAAACAACCACCTGGTTCAATCCATTAACAAAGGAAACCGCCTTTTTCATCAGCTCGACCTGAGCTATATCGGGGAAGATATTTTTTACCATGGATGGATAGGCTACCGCTCCGATGAACAGATCATAGAGGTTTTAACCGGCCATTTTCTGGAACTCTTTGCAAAACATCGCTGCAAGAAAATGTTGATTGATAACCGCCAAATGACCGGTTCCTTTGCCGCACTTAATTCGTGGCTTTCCGAAACCTACATGCCGCAGCTCATCAGTTTGGGTTTGGAATACAATGCCGTGGTTTACCCCGATAATGTATTCAGTCAACTGGCAGTGGAAGATTGGGATCAAAAAGTAGTAGGTTTTGAGAACCGCAGTTTTCCCAGTCTGGATCAGGCGTTAATCTGGCTCCGAAAGGTATGATCCTTCTCCTGCCCGCACCCATAAAACTTCGATGGTCGATTTTATGCCTCGTACCTGCATTTCCGGGGTGCGTAGACAAAGCTTCCGATCCTGAAAGGATGCATAGCGAATTTGTTCAGTTCCCCACCAGGTGAGGTTACTGCATCCGTGTACGCGGTGCACAATTTTTCCGGGCTCTTCTTCGGTATAACGGCCGTAATAGGCCAGGTAGGTTTCGGCAAGTGGGTCGGAATGCGCCCGCGTGTCGGTAACGGTCAACGGAATCTCATGGCAAGAATAGCCAATCTGGGCATTCACAAATCCTTCGGGGGTATACATCAATATGCCGCATGGCTGATTACCGTACAGGTTATTTCGGAGCCCGTTTCGGTGGCAGCGGAAAATTGCATCCAGAATCCAGGTGCCCGCCAGAAGCGGTGCCACATAACACGAGGTGGTGGCCATTGTGGGGTTCGGTTGGGTGGTTTTCATATTCTACCGGCTGGTTTATGGTTACAGAATGGGGTAAGAATGTTACGAGAATACTTTCTGCTGATGGTGCAGGCGTATGGCATCCAATACCACCTCTACCGCTTGCCTGCCCTGTGCATAAACGGCATGGTGCCCGCCTTCCATCGAACAGAGGGTGAAGCCCCGCGAAGTGGCATGCTCCCAAAGCTGAACATCTGCAAGAGCTACCCGGTCATCCTGGGTGGCATGAAGAGCTACTATGCCCGCATTCAATACGGTACAGTTGCGGTACGGATAGTGATACAACAGCTCAAAATCGGCACGCAGGGTTTCCAGCAATTGTTTTACCAGCTGCTCCTGTGCAGTTTGTGCTGCACTACCAATGAGGGACAGCAATTGTTCATCGGTAACCGGTGAAGCCATCAGGGTGTTGATAAAACGGTTTTCATAGCCATTCAGATACGGGGTGCCGGAAACGATAAGTGCATCGGCTTGCAGGTTATAGCGATTATTCAGTTGGCAGGCTGTCTCAAAAGCCAACACCCCACCCATACTGTGCCCAAAAATGCTAAACGGTTTGTTCAGGTGTTCTTTCAACTTGGGAACAATAAAATCCAGCAGTTGATCGTACCGTTTGATATGTTGTTCTTCCATGCGGCTGCCGTGCCCTGGAAGTTCAACCATTACCAGTTCGAAAGAAGAGGGTAGGAATACTTCCCAGTCCTTAAATAATTGAGTAGAGCCTCCGGCATCGTAGAACAGAACCAGTTGATACTCCACGCGGTTTGATTTTCGGGATTTAATCAGCCAGGGATCGTGATGGGTGGCTTCAGGTTCGGTATGTTTTTTAAAAAGCATCCGTTCGTCAATATAGCGTGCAAAGGAATTGGGCGAAGGAAACTTCGTGAAATCCTTCAGGGTAATACTGATCTGGAATTCCTTTTCGATGCGGTTCCAAAGTTGGACCATAGAGAGCGAATCGATACCCAGACTCCTGAACGTGGTTTTGGAACTGATACTGTCGCTTGAAGCTTTGATTAGTTTCGCAACGATTGCGATCAGGTAATCCTGTATCCACTTGATCCTTTCCTGACTGTCGGGCAGGTCGATTAGCTGCCTTATAGACGATTGGGTATCCGCTGTTTTCTGTACCGGTTTTATCAGACCCGTATCTGCCACTGAAGCCATTACACCTTTAAGAGCCAGCACCAGGTCGCCATGCGCATTGTGTACCTGTAGTGTGCTGTTAAGACTGTAACGGGCACTTTCGCCCAGCTGCTTATGAGTAACGTGCAACGTAACCACATGGCGCTGGGTGAATGGCACCTCTTTGGGCAGGTAGATTTCCTGAATGCCCAGTACCGTAGTAAATATGAGATGTTCGGCAATAATTTTTCCTTTCATCGGAAGCAAAATGGAATGCAATGCATTGTCCAGCAATACCGGATTTAGGGAACCATTACCAGCTTCTTCAAACATATTTTCTGCCACATGAACTACCGCTTCGTAGTTTTCGCCCTGCCCCTGAATACCTACCACATTCCTGAACGGGTGTCCATAATCCACCCCAAGGATATGTAAAAGTTGGTACAGGCTTTCACGATCGGTGTATTCAGCTGCAGGTTTGGCGCAAGTGGATTTGATCGGAGGGGCTGGCACATCCGCAATCTCACCGCTGCAGGTAAGCTGCCAGGCTTCTTCGTCGTGGGTGGCGCGGTAGAAGGCAAAAGCTGTGGGGGTTCCTTCGAAGGTGGTTACTTTTAGTTGTAGTTCGACCCGCACGTCTTTTTCCGGGTATACCGGTTGATGAAACTTCACTTTTCTCAATCCGCAAGGCTGATCAGGCAAATACCTGTTCAGCACATAGCTGACCATTTCGATATAAAAAGCCGCAGGAAACACCGAGCGGTCATTAACCCGATGTTCTTCTAAAAGCGGTTGCTGATTCACGCATAGGTGCACATTGAAATGCAGGTCGGTTAATCCGGCCAAGTTCACCTTCTCCCGGATAAAAGGGTGTTGCATACAGCCCTGATCGGATTCGGAACGGGTTGCAAGCATGGATAAGTCTTTGAGTTGAAACTCTCCGCGTTCCATCGGATATGCCGGAAGTTCGATCTGATCGGGCCATTCAAGCTGGTAGTAGGTCTTCCAACCTATGTTGTGCCCCCGTTCAAAGACTTGTGCGAAGTTTTTCCAAAACTCTTCGTCTTCCGGGTCTTCGCGATTGAGTGAACCAATAGACGACAGATTGGGGATTACTTGTTGTCCGGCACATTCGTAGATTGCATTTTTCAGCAATGGATGGGGGCTGAGTTCAATAAACAGGTTGGCTCCGTCGTGGAGCAGCGAATTTATCGCTTGTTCAAAATATACCGGATGGCGTAAGTTTTCCACCCAATATGCGGCGTCCATTTCAGTTCCCTGAAGCGGTTGACGACGAACCGTGGAAACCAACGGATACCTGCCTTTTTGCGGGTGTATATTTTCCAGCTGTATCAAAAGGTCGTGGGTAATGGCGTCCATTTGTGCACTATGCGAAGCCACATCCACCTGAACCTGGCGGCCGAACAAATCCTTACTTTCCAAATCGCTAAGCAGGCGATTAATCGCCTCCTGCGATCCGGAAACAACCGTGGATTTTGGGCTGTTATTGACTGAAATCTCCAATGATCCGGAGAAATTCGTCAGGAATTCCCGGGTTTGATCCAGTCCCAGGCCCACTACCGCCATGGTGCTTCCCTGTCCGCTAAGCGAACGCATCAGTTGGCTGCGCGAACAAATAATCCGGGCGGCATCGGGAAGGGTGAGCACTCCGGCAATATGAGCAGCTGCCACTTCGCCCATGCTGTGTCCAACTACTGCATCGGGAACCACTCCAAGGGAAAGCCACAAGTGAGCCAGACTTACCTGAATGGCAAAAATATATGGCTGGATCACATCGATACGTTGCAGCAACCCGGTATCTTCCGATGCCTGCATCAGGTTTGTCAACGACCAGTTGGTAAAGGGTTTCAGTGCTTCAGCACAACGTTGCATGGCTTCGAAAAAAACCGGCTGCGAAGTATACAAGCGGCACCCCATGCCATGCCATTGCGATCCTTGTCCGGAAAAAACAAATACCGTCCGATCGGGTATTCGACCTTGAACAGGTTCGGTAATTTGGATGGATTGATGAAATTTCACCAGATGCTCACACAATTGTTCCCGGCTTGTGGCCACAACCAGTTTGCGGAATTCCAACTGAGGTTTTCGAATGGCAAAGGCAGCACAAAAGTGGCGCAGTGCTTCGGGGTGGTTGTCCACTTTTTTCTCCACAAAGTCGGCTACCTTTTTGGCGTAACTCTTGAGTGCCGTATCGGAACTGGCCGACAATGGTAAAACAAAGTACTTTTGGGTGAAAGTAGGATTGGATTCTCTTGCGCGGCAAGGTTTGTATTCCTGAAGTACAATATGGGCATTGCTTCCGCCCCATCCGAAAGAGCTTACTCCGGCCAGTAAAGGCTTTTCGGCATTAGCAGGCCAGGCAGTGGTCTTGTTGGCTACCTCAAGATGCCACTCATCAAACCGAATTTTGGGATTGGGTGTTTCAAAATGGATGTTTGCCGGAATTTCGCGGTGCTGCATGGCCAAAACTACCTTCAGTAAACCCGCAATCCCCGAGGCGGCTTCGGTATGTCCAATACTGGCTTTTACCGAGCCAATGAGCAATGGGGGTTTACGGATGCGGGAAGTGCCAAAGAAAGCACCCAGGGCTTCTGCTTCTAACGGATCGCCCAACCGGGTGCCCGTTCCGTGTGTTTCGATGTAATCAACATCGCATGGGTCGATTCCTGACTGTTGATATGCTTTTTCGAGCAGGCGATATTGTCCTTTGGCGCTCGTAGCCGGCATGTGGGTATTGAATCCGTTGTTATTGAAGGCTCCGCCACGAATTACTGCAAGTATGCGATCGCGATCGTTTTCGGCAGTTTCAAGCGGTTTTAAGAGAACCAGCCCTGCCCCTTCTGCACGAACAAAACCGTCGGCATTGGCATCAAAACAACGGCATTGCCCGGCACTCGATAGCCCTCCGAATTTTGCCAGGTACACGTATTGTTCGGGGTTTAGGATATGGTTGACTCCTCCGGCGATGCCCATATCAATTTTCCCGTTTTGAAGCGATTCCACACACTGCATCACCGCTATAAGCGACGACGAACAACCGGTGTCGAGCACATAACTGGGGCCGGTTAACCCGAAGAAGTATGATATACGGTTAGCAATCACATTGTTGGACTGTCCAATTCCTGAGAAATTATTGATTTCGGCATGTCTTTGGTTTCGGAAATGTTCGAAATCGGCCCAGATATTCCCCAGGTAAACCCCGGTGTTGGTACCTGCAAGGGCATCGAAGGGCATCGTACTGCTTTCGAAAAGTTCCCAGGCCAATTCCATCATCAGTTTCTGCGAGGGGCTCATTTCATAAGCTTCCATGGGCGATATGGAAAATAGCTTAGGATCAAAATGGTGGATGGTTTCTAAAAAACCACCTACATTCTGGTTGGTTTTATTGGGTTTCTTTCCATCGGGATGATAGTATCTGCTCATATCCCATCGGTCGGATGGAACAGGCTCAATGGCAGACCGTCCTTCTTTCAACAGTTTCCAAAGTTCTTCGGGATGAGCTGCTTTTGGAAAACGACACGACATCCCGATTATAGCAATGGCTTTTTCGTTTCTGGCACGCATAAATGGTTGGTTTTAAAGGTAAAAACGCACTGAAAACGAGGTACGTAAAATGGATTTGGGTGGTATGCAAGAGCCGGGAGCATCCGGGAACTCCATTATGGCTCACCCCTGACGGGGTCAATTGTATGATTTCCACCTATAAAATTGATTATTCATTTGCGGTTAATCCCGGTATTTAAAGTGATTTACCTCATGAAAATCACATGCTATACATCACTTATATAGTATATTGCATTGAATGACAAGTTATTGCAATAAACACAATTCGAAAAAACTGTTGATTAGGATGGATCGCCACCATTCCCTGGGTGATATATGTCATATTTTCATCAGGTCGATGGAATTAATACGTAATTTCATAAATCTGTAGCGGGTCGAATGAAATATACCACAAACGAATAACAAAGAGGTAAGCATAATTCGTTAAATTTCAGCTAAATAAGGATTTTGGTTAATGAAATGTACCATGGATACATGCGTAAACCTACAGAAAGAAGAAACTGTTAATTGGATTTCTGAACCGGAACTAAACGATGGTAATCAGCTGGAAAGGCTGGAGATTGAGCTTTTGTTGGAAGCCATTCATTCTCGCTATGGTTACGACTTTAGCAACTATTCTCCCAAATGTATCCGGCGTCGTATCCTTCACTTTCTCCGTCAGTCGCCTTACCCGGCAATTGCCGATTTGATCCACCCCATACTTACCCAAGCCCCTTTTTTTCAGAAATTCATGCAACACCTGTCCATTACGGTGACCGAAATGTTCAGGGATCCCAACTTCTACCAGGAAATACGCAGCCGGGTAATACCGGTATTGAGAACCTATCCGTACATTAAGATATGGCATGCCGGATGTGCAACCGGCGAAGAAGTGTATTCCATGGCTATTATCTTAAAAGAAGAAGGCTTGTTGGAACGAAGCCAGCTCTATGCCACAGATTTTAATCACCATGCTCTCATACTGGCGAGCGATGGCCGTTATACCAGCGAAACCGTCCATCAGTATCAGGCGAACTACAGCCTTTCTGGCGGAAAAGGCCTGCTTACAGACTACTTTACCTGCAGTAAGCGCCACCTGCAAATCAGTAAAGAATTGAAATCCAACATTTTTTTCACCAGTCACAACCTGGTAACCGACAGCCTTTTTGGCGAAATGAATGTAATCTTCTGCCGGAATGTACTGATCTATTTTAATTCGGATTTGCAAAACCGGGTACTGAATATGATGAGCGAGAGCCTGGTATATAATGGTTTTTTATGCCTGGGTGCCAAGGAATCCCTCTGCTCCTATCCACACGCTCATTTTTACCATACTACCTCCGGGAAAATCGGGATTTTTCAAAAAAAACACGCGATTCCTCCATTCTAAAGAAGCCGATAACCGCAACACAAGACTACTACCTACACCAACCATATGAAATTCAAGCAAAATAAAGCCGTCTATGGGACTGTTATCACCCTGGTAATCCTTGCGGCAGGCAGTTTGGCACTCAACAACCTGGGATGCCGGCCATTAGGCTACCATCCAACTGTACATTCGGCAGTGGAGGCCATTGGGTCTCTGGTGGCCCTGTTAACCTGGTTTTTTCTTTATCGGAGTGCGAACCCCGATGATAAAGTACTTCAGTGGCTGGCACAGGGATTTCTTGCCATGGGAATTCTGGATGGATTTCATGCACTTCTTGTTCCTGGAAATCATTTTGTTCTTATACACTGCCTGTCCGACTTGTTCGGAGGCACCTTGTTTGCCATGTCCTGGAGCACTTTGTTTTGGACATCATTCCGAACCCGTCTGGCGGCTTTTCTTACCGCCTGCACGGCTTTACTGGTGGGGCTGACATCCATTTTTTGGCCACATGGCATGCCGGTTTTCTGGTCCAATGGACACTATACCTCCCTGGCCGTTGCCATGAACCGGCTGGCGGCTATACTGTTTTTTCTGGCCGGCCTTTATTTTGTGCGCCTGTTGCTTTCCGGCAAACGCAACCCAGGTGTTTTGTTAAGTGTGGTATTGGCTGTGCTGCTAGGAGTTTCGAGCATTCTGTTAGAATTTTCCAATCTTTGGAATTCCTTCTGGTGGACCCTTCATGCCGTGCGTCTTTCAGCCTATATTTTTACCCTATGGTATTTGTTACGCGGCGTAGGCCAAATGCAAACCGAACTCAGCAAAAGCAATCAAATGCTGGCCAGGCAACAAGCCGAAATTGAACAGGTAAATGCCGAACTCCGACGACAAACCGACAGTTTGAAGCAATCCGAAGAAAAACTCATTGCCCAGCAGCAGAAAATGGTAACCTTTAATACCGAACTGGAAGAGAAAACCTTGTTTCTGGAAGAACAAAAACAAGAGATTCTTGAAAAGAACCGGGAAAGTGAGCTGAATAACTGGCTCAAAACCGGGCAAACCGAATTGGAAAAGCACATGAGGGGAAATAAGCAACCCGAAGTGCTGTGCCGCAACATTCTCACTTTTGTTTGCAACTACCTGCAAGCCGAAGTTGGCACCATGTACCTGCTATCAAGTCCGGATACCCTGCAATTTACTGCCGGCTATGCCTTCGACTCCAACCGCCCCCATTTTTCTGAATTTAAAATAGGCGAAGGCTTTCCGGGGCAGGTCGCTCAGGATGGCCGGCGTATGCTGCTCAAAACTTTCCCCAACAATTACATGCAAATGAAATCGTCGCTGGGGACTAAAAATCCAGAGCTTATTGTGATCAGTCCGCTGATTTTTGAGGGACAAACCCTGGGTGTTTACGAATTGGGATGCTCGCATGACCTGGAAAACATTCACTATGATTTCCTGGACAGTATTCACGATAGTGTGGCGATCAGCATACAATCCCTTTTATCCCGGATTCGCCTGGACGAAGCCTTGTCGAGAGCACAGCTACAGGCCGAAGAATTGCAGGTTCAGCAGGAAGAGTTGGAAAAAGCCAACGAAGAACTGCGACAACAAACCGATATTCTGATTCAATCGGAAAGAAAGCTGATGATACAGCAGGAAGAATTGCAGGCGAGCAATGAGGAACTGGCCCAGAAAACCTTGTATTTGGAAGAACAGAAAAAGGAAATCGACCGCAAAAACCACACTCTCGAAGAAGCCAGAAATACCCTGTCCGTTAAAGCCAGAGAACTGGAAGTTACCAGTCAGTACAAATCCGATTTTTTGGCAAACATGTCGCACGAACTTCGCACCCCCCTGAACAGTTTACTGATACTTGCACAGCAGTTGCACCGAAATAAGGAGCAGAATCTGATGCCCGATCAGGTAAAAGCAGCCGAAGTGATATATTCCAGTGGTTCCGATTTATTGCACCTCATTAACGATATTCTGGATCTGTCCAAAATTGAATCGGGTAAGATGATTCTCCAATGGGAAGATGTCAGCCTGAGCCAACTGGTAGAATCGTTACAGAATCGATGTCTGCCATTGATTCAGGAAAAAGGCCTCGAATTCACCCTAAAAATAGATACGACCCTGCCGCACACTATCCGAACCGACCGAACCCGCACGGAACAGGTGCTGA
Source organism: Bacteroidota bacterium (assembly GCA_003252385.1). GTDB lineage: Bacteria > Bacteroidota > Bacteroidia > Bacteroidales > UBA10428 > UBA10428. The sequence continues at coordinate 49,223 of QKEH01000137.1, forward strand.
TGAATCTGCTGTCGAATGCCATGAAATTCACCGAAACAGGAACTGTTGGTCTTCACTTTTATCCCGCGGAACCTGACCGGAATCAAAATCAACAGGACAACCATCCGGGCATGCTGGCCATGGAAATAAGCGATACAGGAATGGGAATACCCGAGGATAAACAGCAGATTATTTTTGAGGCATTTCAGCAGGTCGATAGCAGCATATCCCGGAAATTTGGTGGCACAGGCCTGGGTCTGTCCATTTCGCGCGAGCTTGCCAACCTGTTGGGAGGAAAGTTGCAGCTAAGAAGTACCCTGGGCAAAGGATCCGTTTTCACCCTGTTGGTTCCAATGATTCCTAATCCATCACGGAATGAAAGCCAAATCGAATCCGGAGAGGGACGCAGGAAACCGGATCTCTCCTCCCTGCTGTCGGATGGCATGCAACCAGCCCCGGCAGTTTCCGATGACCGGTTATCCCTGCACAATGGTGACTGTATTGTAATGGTGATTGATCACGATTCGCACAGCACGGCTTATATTCACGACCAATGCCGAAAAAACGAGCTGAAATTCTTGCACGCCCTGAATGGAAACGAAGGTATAGAACTCGTCTATAAGTACCCTGTAGAAGCCATTTTACTGGCGTTGGATTTGCAGGATATGCCTGGCGAAGAGGTGTTACTTGCACTTAAGAGCGAATCCTGCACCCGACACATACCGGTGGTAACCCTGTTAGGAGCAAACTGTTCCATTCCGGCATTGTGCAAAGGAGCCTTAGCTATTGTGCAAAAGCCATTAAATCCCAAACGATTTGATACCGTGTTTAACACCCTTCTCGGTTTCATAGCGAAAAAGACAAAATCGCTACTCATTGTAGAAGATAATCAGCTCATCCGGGAAAAACTCACGGAATTGCTGGCAGCCGATGATCTGACCATCACCCTTCTTGACACAGGAATGCAGGCAGTAAAAGCCATTCAGGATACCTCCTACGATTGTATGATCCTGGATTTAATGCTACCCGATATCTCCGGCATAGAATTGCTCCAAAAGCTACAGGCAGATGCTGCGAAACCCCTTCCCCCCATCATTGTATACACGGCCAAGGATTTGACCCGACAGGAAGCCGAGCAGCTTCAAAAGTATGCCCGTTCCATCATAATAAAAGGCCCCAACTCCAATGAACGGATCTTCGAAGAAACCTCGCTTTTTCTGCACCGGCCTTCAACCAGTCTGACCCCAAAAGGGCAGCAGATGCTTCAAAAAATCTACGACCACGAAACCATTTTTAAAGGTAAATCTGTGCTCCTGGTCGATGACGATATGCGCAATGTATTTGCCATATCGCAAGTACTCGAAGAAAAGGGAATGGACATTCACATAGCATCCAATGGAAAGCTGGCACTGGAAAAGCTGCAAAGCGGAAAAGCTATTGATATGGTACTCATGGATATCATGATGCCGGTTATGGACGGATACGAAGCCATCCGTCGCATACGCTCCCAGGAATGCTTTTGGAAACTGCCCATAGTGGCTCTAACTGCAAAGGCCATGAAGGATGACCGCGAGAAATGCATGGCGGCAGGTGCCAACGACTACCTATCCAAACCCATCCATATCGAACGTTTATTAGCCCTTATGCGAATATGGTTTTTTAATTAAACTTTTAATTACGAGGATTATGTGCGGAGGAAAACCTATTATTTTATTGGTTGACGACAAGTCGGAAAATTTGTTTGCCCTGGAACAGTTACTTGGCGAGCTGGAGGTGGATACCCTGGCCGCATTATCGGGCAACGAAGCCATAACCAAAACGTTGGAATACGAATTTGCTCTGGCACTTATTGATGTTCAAATGCCCGACATGGATGGATTTGAAACGCTGGAGTTGCTTCGAAAAAACAGGGCTACAAAAAACCTGCCCGTAATTTTTATTACCGCAACCTACCAACCCGATTATTCAAAAGTGAAGGGCATTGAACGCGGGGCGGTCGATTTTTTAACCAAACCCATCGTGCCGGAATTGTTATTGGGTAAAATAAGGGTGCTTCTTAGTCTCTATGAACAACAAAAACAACTCTCCAATACCATTAAGGAACGTGATATTGCTTTGCAACATCTCGAAGAGTACAAAGAACATCTGGAAGAACTGGTAGAAACCCGAACCAATGAGCTGGCCAATGTCAATGCCGGACTGGAAGAAGAAATTTCCATACGAAAAGATACGGAAACCCGGTTACGAGCCAGTGAGGAACGGTACCGTTTGCTTACGGAAAACGCCATTGATTGCATTTGGACAATGGATGTAAGGATGCGTTTTACCTATGTAAGCCAGGCCATGGAACTGGTAACTGATTTTACACCGGAGGAGTGCATGGGTAAACCACTTTCCGCCTTTTGCGACTGGATTCACTTTGCCAAAGTCGCCCGGCTGGCGCTCGGCACCCTGCACAATCCGTTGGAATATCCCTACCTGAGGATTGAAACCCAGCTTCGATCCAAAAACGGCCAGTCCATCCCTATTGAAATAGCAGGTAAAGCCTTATTAGACAGCCAGGGTAAAGTGATTGGTTTACAGGGTTCCATGAAAGATATTACCGAACGTGTCCAGTCGCATCGCGCGTTGCTGGAAAGCGAAAATCGCTTTCGAACCCTGTTCGACAGTTCCCCCGACATGTATGTGTCGTTTGCACCAAAAGATGGACGCATTCTGCTCAGCAACCGCACCATGATGGCGCATCTGGGATATGCGGTCGAGGAACTGCGCGGTCGGGAGATCTTTGAGTTTTATGCCGACAACGAACAGGATTTATTTAAACTCTTGCAAGAGGAAGGACGCTTAATCGATAAAGAGCTTAAACTGAAAAGAAAGGACAATACTTACATTGATGTGAACCTCAATGCAGAGGCCATCTACAACACCAACCATCAGCTGGTCTATTACATTGCTACCTGCAGAGACATTAGCCAGCGAATACGAACTGAACAGAAGCTAACCGACCAGAAGAAGAAGATTTTTGAGCAAATGAAGAATTTCAGCGAGCTCAACAAGGAATATCAGGCACTGAACAAAAACCTCATTAACTCCAACCTTAAACTGAAAGAAACCAATATCCAATTGGAAATAGCAAAGAAGAAAGCAGAGGAGAGCGACCGGCTGAAATCGGCATTCTTAGCCAATATGTCGCACGAGATCCGTACTCCGATGAATGCGATTATTGGCTTTTCCAACCTTTTGAAAGATAATACACTCACAAGTAAAAAAACCGAGCACTATGTCGAACTAATCAATAACTCCGGTCAGTATTTACTCAAGCTGATCAACGACATTATTGACCTCTCCAAATTGGAAGCCAGGCAATTAAAAATAAGCTATTGCACGTGTCGACTTTACGAAATTTTCCGTAATTCCTATGAGCTTTTCCTTCATCATGAGGTGTATAAGTCGAACGAAAAGGTGGATCTCTTGCTCGATGTGGATGAAGCCCAGTGTACCTGGAACATTGTGACCGATCAGATTCGCTTTGAACAGGTACTTAATAACCTTATTAACAATGCACTAAAATTCACTAAGGAAGGGCACGTACGGATAGGCTATCGAGTCACCAAAGATGAAAGTCGCAGCTTTCTGGAGGTGTATGTGGATGATACCGGAATTGGTATACCGGACGAGATGAAGAACGTTATTTTTGAACGCTTCCGGCAGGTAAAAGAGCTGGACTATCACGAAGGCGCAGGTTTGGGACTGTGCATCTCAAAAGGTATTGTTGAACTCATGGGAGGTACTATCTGGTATGAAAGCGAGCCGGGTAAAGGATCTACCTTCTTTTTCACCATTCCCCTAAAAATAAACCTCTATTCCGAACCCGTGAAAACGCGCAACACCAACGGACAGCTTAATCTGGCCAACAAAACCATTTTTATTGCTGAAGATGACAAGAATTCGTACGAATACCTGGAAGATTTACTCCAGGAAACCCAGGTAACCATTAAACATGCGCATAATGGCGAAGAACTCATGGAACTGTTGGAAGAGTCGATTCCCGACTTAATTCTGCTGGATATGAATATGCCGAGAAAAAATGGATACGATTGCCTGAAAGAAATTAAACAAAAGCAAATTCCGGTTAAGATTATTGCACAGACCGCCTATGCCATGGCCAACGATAAAGAAAAATACCTCAACGAAGGCTGCCATGCTTATATTGCCAAGCCCTACGAGAGAAATGAAATGATACAAAAAATTGAAGAAGTATTGCAGGAATGAACAGTTTTTCTGCAGCACCAACATCCCATTCAGTGCCACCCAAACAAATATAAGAGCCGGTAATTCATTACGTTACCGGCTCTTGCACTTTATGCTTTACACATCCTATTCCTGGGAACGCTTCTCCGATAGTTTCAGCATGGCCTCCAGTTCACTGGTTACATCATCCTGGTACTTATTTACCATGTCGATGGTAAGCTGATTAGCGGCTACCCAACGGGTTTTATTTTCTTCATCCAGTTCCGTAACAAAGGTCAGGTTCTTCACCTGCTTTTTATGGGTCATTTTAAGCGACACCTTATCGGCACTCATCACCCCGAAGGTGGTACTGCCCTTTGTAATAGAAGTTGCCCCTCGTATGGTTTCAAAATTAGCCACAATCTCATTGATTATTGCCTGATAGGACGAAGGTAAAATTTGACCAGACGCTTTCGAAGCACCCAGTGCAACCACCAGCAGTAAAAGAATTCCGATTTTCTTCATAATCTATTTGTTAGTTCTCCTGAAAGAGTGAAGTTATAAAAATACAGGGTAAAACCGGCGATTTACCGGTGTGCTACCTGAATGATACTCGAGTAATCCGGCAGCTCCGGATTGGTTATTGTATACAAACCCATGGTTCGATCAATACCACCGATCAGGCGTACACGTAACTGATTACCATATTTTCCAGTTGGTTGAGTTGCATCTTAACGGTGCGATTCTCGTTCAGGACAAACTTATTCTTTTCCTCATTCCAATCGTAACAGGTCATTTCCATTTTTACCCGATCCGGAATGGTATGAAAACTGTTATTACAACCAAATTTTGCCTGAATGATTTTTAGATAGCGTGCATCAAAATCGTCCAGCCCAAAGTAGGTATCCTCCTGGTACGAATGACGCAAAATTACCCGATAATTTTTGGGATGATCAAATACGGCTCTTTTGCTCATGACACTGCGATGTTAAGTTATTAGATACCGCTAATTTAATGAAAAATCAGCGTTTAACCTCAAGCTAACGTCTTTAATGTATCAATAAGTCCTCTATTCTTTTGCGTGTAAAGAAAAGCAATTATCATACGCCCATTTCCCAGTCCGGTAGGCATTGCAGGTAAGTTCCTGAATAGTAAGGAATCAGTCGTTGGACTACCATTTTTTTACCTTCCGGTGCAGCGGATACGGTTGGGGGGAACACGAAATGCAGATGAACCGGAAAGCCGTTCTCCGGTCAGATATCCACGCTTCGAATTTTGACCATAAAGGGGTATTCAACACCCGGTTGTTAGGAAAAAAAGCCAATTCTCTAAGATATAAGCACCAGAATGGCTATATTTAGGTAATAGAAATACTTTATTAAAATGAGAACGATTTGTTTTAGCGCATTCCTACTGTTTTTAGCTCTGATCGGCAATGCCCAATCTGCTGATATCGTTGAGAAACGTAACATTTATACCAAAAAAGGCGATTTCTACACGGAAAAGGGTGATTACGACAAAGCCATTCTGTTCTATAACATGGCGTATGAAAATGATAAAACCGATTACCTGTCGATTCTAAAAAAAGCAGATGCCTACAGCAAACTGGCACTCTACCCGCAAGCGGTGAACAGTTATCGCTTCGTGTTTGAGCAGCCGGTTCGCCCTGCTAATTCGTATCGTTTAAAATATGCACTGGCTCTGCAGGCTAATGGGCAATACTCCGAATTCAAAAAAGTGATTAAGGAATACTCCGATTTGGTGGAGCTTGAAATTGGCAGCGGAAACACACTGGTTTCTGCCGAAAACCGTACAAAACTTTATAAAGATACCGCGGTAAGTTTTGTGGCCAACGGGCAAAGCGAAACCGTAGCCTTCAAGGTAAAATATGCCGGGTATAAAATGCGCCGCCAGGAACACCCCGAAGACAAATACCTGAACCTGATTCTCAGCAACGGAACCGAGCATAGCGTAGCACCATCCGATGGCGATAATTTTGAGTTTAACTTCCAGCCCCAGGAAGCCTACACCCTGCTGATACGAAAAGAAAATATTGAGGCTGCCAACCTGTTGAATAAACCCGGATTTCAAACCCCTGCCCCGCTGCAGGAAACTGCTATTGAACTGGAACCGGGCATGAAATACGTGTTTACCACCGGATCGAAAAAAATAAGTGCCGATTACCGCTCGCGCCTGCAGTCTATGGCAGGAAGCTACCAATCGCCCGGTTCCGATGCCGTGGATCTGACTGCCCTGGTGAAGGAACTCCACATGGCGGGCGACGAGGTATACAGCATCCGTTTTGAAAAAGGAACTGCTTCCGGTTATAAAAAGCCTGAAATTTCGAGCTTAACCATCAATGACGAAGCCATTAACATTTTTGGCAATTCGTTCTTTATTGTACTTCCGCTGGAAACCGGTGTCAACTTCAACGTACAAACCGACCTGGACGCTTTGGAGAAAAACTTCAGCCCGAAAAAGTTTGCCATGCATATCGATGATGCACCGGTATTTACCGGATCACCCGATCAGGGCTATATGGTGGCACTTACCATCAACACCACTACGGTGGATGGTATTAAAACCGAAAATACCTTTATGGGCCGCGAAATTGGCATGATACCCGGTACCGAATACATTCTTACACTAAGCAAACCCGATCCGTCGGGAGGTAACGATATCGAAGTGTTTGTTCCCTTAACCCAGGGGGTGAAATACAATTTTACTTCTCTGAGTGACAAACAGGAAGAATACCGCAAGGAACTGGCTGAGTTCCTTTTGGATCGGAAGGATGTAAAACTGGCCGACGAGGAAATCATTAATATTTCGATGCTCTCCAAGGCTCTGGAGGTGGAACCGGGCGAAAAACTGTCGTTTAACCTTAAACCTGCCAAAAAAATGGGCTCCCAGCCAGGCACAGCGTCCGCAGCAAGCTCGATACTCATGATCGATGACAAGGAATTTAAAATTAACAGTACCGAAAAATTCCGGGTAAACATTCCTTTTGATCTGGAAAATAAACTCAATATCCAGACCGATCTGGGTTATGTGCAGGAACATTTTGCCAGCAATGCCTATACCGTGCGGGTGGATACCTCATCCTTCGTCTCCGAAATCAGTATTGATGTGAAAGAGCTGGATAAGTACAAGGACAGCGAATGGCTAAGCATGAGCGTAAATACCGAGTCGGTGGCAGAGGTTAGCAAACAGGATCAGTTTATTGCCAAGGATGTAAGCATACTGCCCGGCAAGGAGTACATCCTCACCATCAGCAAAACCGATGGTAAAACCGGTAAAATCGATGATATCATCATTCCGTTGATCCGCGATGTGAAGTACGATTTTACAGCCCGCGAGGGCTCGGCCGAAGAATTTGACGCGGCGCTGGATGCCTTCCTGTCCGGACAGAAGAAAGCGACCACTCCCGAAGGAACCATGATCGACATTAAACTGCTTTCGAAGGAACTGGAGATCGAGAAAGGCGATGCGGTATCCTTCAGTCTGTTACCGGTTAAAAACATCTACAAAAAGCCCGAAAATGTCGAAAACGCAGCCTCCAGCCTTTTCCTCGATGATAAAGTGGTAGAGTTTACTCATATTAACAAATATTCCATTAACATGCCGCTACACCAGGGACAGATGAATGTACAAACCAACCTGGACTACATCCAGCAAAATTACCAACCCGGCACGGTACATTTTGAAGTGGACACCCTCTCCTTCTTCTCCGAAATAACTGTAGATACCACAGGGCTCGGCAATCGGGTAGTGAAAGAAAAAATTACCGATCCGGTATTCGATGTGGTCATTGTAAATTTTGAAGTCAACCAACACGTGCTTACCCCAAAAGCCAAACAAATCATTCAGGACAAAGTATTCAACGAGATGAGTAAGGACAACCGATTGTATGTTACCATTACCGGCTATACCGATGCACTGGGCGATGCCGATTACAACATGAAATTGTCGCAAAAAAGAGCCGAATCGGTTCAAGCCTATCTGAAAGCCAATGGCGTGGGCGACAACCGGATCCGGACTTTCTCCTTCGGCGCGGCTTCCAAGCTCGAAGCAGGAGTAAACTGGAAGGATTTAAGCGAGGCTGAACTGGCCAAGTACCGCAAGGTGGAAATTGTGATCTATTTACCGAAATAATCCACTCAAATTGTGAATAAAACAGGAAAGGAGCACGGATATTCCCGCGGCTCCTTTTTTAATTTAGAAGATGGAATAACCAATAACATAAAAACCATGCCAACCTTTAAAAAAGCCCTAATGCTAACGGGCGCAGCAGCACGTATTTCGCAGGAAGTAGCCCTGTTTGACAAGTTGCGCGAACCACGCTACCAAAACTTGACCCTTTCCGAAGACGACACCCTGCTTTGCGGGTTTAGCTCCGGATCGTTAAACCTGGCTGCTATCAACGCATGCTTCCGAAAGAAGGATCCCTGTAGTTGGGATAATTACTACAAAGAATCAGTACTGTTCCCATTAACCAGTTCTCAGGTGTTCAATGCGTTTCCCATTCTGCATTTGCCTATTTACAGTACCCATCCCCTGCGCGATACCCTCGAAGATTTTTTGCGCAATACCCAAATGACCTATACCCGCGATTTACTGTTTCAGTCGTACATTCTCACTATGGCCGACCGGACAAGAGACGAACGAAGCGACCAGAAAAAGTGGGAAACTCTATGGGCCTGCAGTCGCAACCCGATGCAGGAGAACCTCTATTTGGCCGATTTGCTCATGTCGTCAACGGCCATACCGGTAGCTTTTCCTTCGCAGGAAATCTATGGTAAGCCGGGTAGTACAACCGATTTTCCGACCCGAAAATTCTACGATGGGGGCACTGGTGGCACTTTTGCCCGCTTCGAAGACTACCTGGGCAGCCTGATCCTCCAAAACGGCCCTCTGGACGAACTTTACATTATCAGTCCTATGCGCGAAAAGTCGGAGGAAGAAATCCATCTGGAGTTTAACCATCTTTTTTCTGGTTTGGAGGCCCTGGAAATTAAACAGTTTAAAGACTTTCTAAGCTCAATTTCCATGAAAACCTTCATGAAGTTTCTGGTTGCCCTGCAGCAATGGGGGCAACAGCATTTTCCCATGGCGAAGCATTGCTACGTATGCATCCCCGAAATGGAAAGCAATTTTAAAATTCTGGATTTTGATAACGAAAAGCCCCAATACCAGGCTGTTTGCAAATGGGTCGACCAACATCCCGACCGGCTTGCCATACCACTCGATCAATTTATTAAAAGCCACCAAAACGATCTTGCCTAGAATTGTGTAACTTTGCCGCTTCATAAAAAATACCAGCAACATGTTTACTACCAATCAATATTTCGATGGAAAAGTTGCCTCTCTGGGATTTAATGGTACCGAGGGCAAAGCCACAGTGGGAGTTATTGCTCCCGGCGAATACGAATTTGGAACCAGCACTATAGAAATCATGACCGTGATATCCGGTCAGATGGAAGTGCAAAAGGCCGGTGATAAAAACTGGACGGTATATAAAAAATTCGAATCGTTTCGGGTGGAAAAAGACTCCGGCTTTAAGGTAAAAGTAACCGCTGACACTCCCTATCAGTGCCTATATTTGTAGGCTTGGCGGATAATCGCATTGAAAGAGGCTTCCGGCAGACTAAATGCCGTGAAGCCTCTTCCATTTTTACCAATCCGCCTTGGTCGTATTTCTGAATAATTACCCTTTACCTTCTGCATTTGATTGTTGGCACTTAGGGTTCTTGTTTTTACACCACTTTTATAACTTTCAATCGACTGAAGCATCGCAGAACCAGTTGAGATTCTCTGTAAGACGGAGTGTTGTATTTAATAAAAAACTAACTTACCATCAGTGAAAACAATTGGCAAATCAATTGAAAAATGAATAGAAACAAAATTTCGCCTTGCATTTGGCTGACAGCATACGAAGGACATCTGCTACCGGTTATTGAGTATTACCAAACGGTATTTGAGGCTGCTTTTCAGGCAGGATCTATTGTACCGCTTGGCGAAACACCAAGTGGCTATGCTGAGATGAGTGAGGTACTGATCTTTGGCCAAACCTTTACAGTAATGAATACCGAAAATCCTCATCATCCACTGAATGATGCAGTTTCGTTGATGATTCATTGTGACGGACAGGAAGAAATTGATCACTACTGGAATTATTTTACACTAGACGGAAAAGAAGCTCCATGTGGTTGGTGTTCCGACAAATACGGACTTCGATGGCAGGTGCTTCCAAAGAACCTGGCAGAACTGATGAGTATGCCCCATTCTATGAAGGTACTGATGCAACAGAAGAAAATAGTAATAGCCGACTTTTTTAAATGAACAACAAACCACTGAACACTACGGATATCCCTAACCGCAATAGCCATGAGTAATTCCACTTTAAGCCTTGATCCAGTAATGGTGTAGGCGGGCTGCATTTTTCCACTTAAATTACTTTCGCCGCATCGGTCAATAATCCTATATTTGCGCCTTACATTTCAAACTGGCAATTTATGCTTCGCAAACTGGCAAATTGGCTTTATCTGCCCTACCGATGGCTGTTTTACATTCCATTTTTCTTTATTAACACCCTGTTTTTCGGCACTTTGGCTGTTCTTATGTCGCTGCTTTTTAATGCCCGCATAGGTAGCTACTTTGGAGGGGTACTGTGGGCACGCTTTAATTCGTTGCTGGTTCCCATGCTGCCCAGCGTAACCGGCAGGGAACACATCGACCCGAAGACTTCCTATGTGGTGCTGGCCAACCACCAGAGTATGTACGATATTTTTCTCCTCTACGGGTGGATTGGTATCGATATCAAATGGGTGATGAAGAAAGAACTGCGCAAGGTACCCGGACTGGGATTTGGCAGCGAGAAGGTGGGACACATTTTTCTGGATCGCTCGAACAGCCGTGCGGCAGTTCAAAGTTTGGAAGAAGCCAAACGCAAGCTGGTAAACGGTACGTCGGTGGTTATTTTCCCCGAAGGCACCCGCAGCCCCGATGGATCTTTGGGTCCCTTCAAACGCGGAGCCTTTAAGCTGGCCATGGATCTTGAACTTCCCATACTTCCGGTAACCCTTGTAAACACCCGAAAGATACTACCCGCCAAAGGCCTGCAGTTGCTTCCCGGAAGAGTCCAAATGCATATCCACGCCCCTATTGACACCAGCAGCTACCCGGACGATTCGATGCAAGAACTTATGGATCGTGTAAAAAGAGATATTCTCAGCGCAGCTCCCGAAACGGTTACTTCCCAAGAATAATCCTTCCGCCAGCCTCTTCAAAAAGTATAACTGGGATCGGCTTTTGTTGATATTCTGACACGTGAAGCGCTTCAAAAAACTGGACTTAGGCTTTGCATTTTTGTACCTTTATTAATCGGGGGCAACGGTATTGGTTCGGTGTAAATACGGTAACCGAAATGCAAGTGGTTCAATAATATTCAGCAACATGAAAACTCAAAAATTACTTCGCAGACCCTATAAAGTACTCTGTTTTTTGTGGGTGGTCGTAATGGGTTTATGGGCCTGTCATAAGGAAAACCCCGAAGAATACCATTACCAGTATGTAACCGATTACGAACAGGTTAACACACTGGTGAAAAGCACCATCGGCAACCTGTATGCCTTGGGCGCCATACAAGAACCCACCCTGTTAAATCTGACGGAAAGCATTCAAAGCAGCGTTACGATCTACAAAATTTCCTACACCACCACCTTTCAGGGATATTCCAAAATTGCATCGGGCTTGCTGTGCATTCCTACGGAACAAGGCACCTATCCGCTGATTTGTTTTCAGAATGGTACCAATACTTCCCATGCCCAAGCACCTACCCAATCCTATTCCAATGCGACTTTCACCCTTATCACCAGCCTGGCCGGGCAGGGCTACATCCTGCTCATTCCCGATTATTTCGGTTTCGGATCGGCCAGCGACGTCGTTCATCCCTTCCTGGAAAAGGAAAGCAGCAACCGGTCCATTCTGGATATGATCCGCGCAACACGCGAATTTTTAGATCATTACGAAGGTGAGGCCACGTACAGCAACAAGTTGTATCTGATGGGCTATTCGCAGGGCGGATGGGCCACGGCGTGTTTATTAGAAGCCCTGGAGAAAGAAAATACCACCGGATTTGAGGTAAAGGCTGCATCGTGCGGTGCGGGAGCCTACAATCTGGAATCGGTTGCAGCATACATGCTTTCACGCGACAGCTTACCCAGCCCCCTGTACCTGCCCTATTTGGTGTATTCCCATCAGAAATACGGAACGCTCACCGGCAATCTGAATACTTATTTCATGGAACCGTTTGCCTCCCGGATTCCCCAACTTTTTGATGGCAGTCTCAGTAATACGGAAGTGAACGATCAACTTACTCACCGCGTAAGCGATTTATTGACGGCTCAATTTATCGACCAATTCGAAACCGATACTACATTCAACAGCCTAAAAGTGGAACTGGCAGCTAACAGTCTGTATGCCTTCACAACCCGTGCAGCCGTGCATTTGTACCACGGCGATCACGATGAGAATGTTCCCTTCAGCGAGTCGGAACAGTTGTACCGGGGGTTTCTGGAACTAAATCCTTCTGTCCGTCCCGAATTGCTCCCATTATCTGGGCTCAACCACTCCACCGGAGTAACCCCTTGGGGGGTAGCTACCCTATTGTGGTTCAATAGCATGCAATAAAAAAAGTTCCTTCGGAATACCGTATTTGCACCAAATGGCCTATTTTTGTCCTATCCGATCACCGATGAATCAACCCGCAAATTGAGCAACCTAAAAATTCTTTGGATCTTGAAAACACCAATTTTCTTTTTTCTGGCCGTTCTTGGCGGTACCGCGTTGAATCTTACCTATGCACAGCCCCAAACCAGTTACAACGTGCACCGGGAGTACGATAAACAGGGTACGCTGATACAATACGACTCCAGTGTGGTTACTTCGTGGCACACCGATACCCTCTGGGCCGACAACGATTCGTTGATCACTTCCTGGCAAATTAGCCCCGATAGTACCCGACCATCCACCGCAGAAAATCATTTAGCGGGCATGAATACTCTCTTTCCGGACGGATTTGAGATTCAGATTCCAAGCCTTAACGGCTATTTTCCACAGGAAGAAATCGACCATATCCTGGAAGAATTCACAGAAGTGATGATCCGTTTTGATGTAGACAACCACCTGAATCAAATGGAACAAATATTCCAGAAACTTCAGAGTGACATGGAGCAGGAATTTGTCCGGCCCGGAATACACCCTTCTGCCGACTCTACGCAAGTGACACCCTCCGATCCTAGAGATCCGCAGGAGTTTCAGGATAATTTTCTGGAACTGTAAAATCAACCGCGCCCAACCTGATCCTGGTATTCTCACGAGCAATCTCCATCAGCCTTCACCTGAACCATGCAAATTTTACTCCATCGATTTAATAAAAATCTGGTAGTATGGGTACTACTACTGGGGGTGGTTGCCTATCTCCTACCCGGACTTTTTACCCCACTCCGCGCCTCCATCAATGGATTCTTTGCCCTGGCTATGTTTGGTATCGGTCTGGTGCTTCCTACCGATAGCTACCGGCACATGGTCAGTTCGCCGGGCCGAATTGTTTTTGGTGTACTTTGTCAGTTTACCATCATGCCGCTATTGGCGCTGCTAACCAGTATAGTGTTTAAGCTGTCGCCCGAGTGGACCCTGGGCCTGATTCTGACCGGAGCCGCCCCGGGTGCCATGACCAGCAATGTGATAGCCCACCTTTCCAAGGCAGACGTGAGCTACTCGGTAGCCCTTACGGCAGTATCCACTCTGCTGTGTCCGGTACTGACCCCGCTCATTACCCTTACCCTTGCAGGTACACGCATACCCATTGCCTTTTGGCCTATGTTTATTACCATTGCCGGAGTGGTGTTTTTGCCGTTACTTTTGGGATTAGCCGTTCGGTATTTTATCCCAGGCCTGGTACGCCAATTACACGAATGGCCCTCCACGCTTTCGGTGTTAGCTATCCTCGTGGTTACATCGTACGTTATTGCAGCCAATCACGAAAATCTAGAATATGCTTCGTTTATTTTGTTTGTGGCAGTGATGTTTCACAATGCACTTGGGATGGCCCTTGGTTATGTCTCGGGATACCTGATTCGTTTGGATCATCTGCGTCGGAAAACACTGTCTATTGAAGTAGGTATGCAAAATGCAGGTCTTGGAGTGGTTCTGGCTCTGGCTCATTTTGGACATGCTGTAGCCATTCCGGCAGCTCTGTTTACGATATGGTGCATTCTTACAGCCTCGTTGTTGGTCTACTTCTGGAAATATATGGAACGTATTCGTACCCGGGAGGATGAATGCCTTTCCTAAAATTAAGCCAGGCACATTCCTTATCACAGTACACTACCCATCTTTTGACTGATTGTCTTGCCCGAAGCAATACGCATTCGTGCTACATGCTATCCTTCAATATCGCTCAAATGCAGGTTTAGGGCCCGCACCGATATTTGAATTTCCCAGGCGGATACAGCCAACGATATGATTAGCAGTACGAGGGCAATGCCAAAGATAATTTCGGCTATGGCCATCCACTCAATGTAAAGCAGAAACATGCACACCACACAAAGTAACAGGCTTAAAATTCCGAACAATTGCATATTCCGGATCAGATAAATTCGCCGGCGCAGATTTTTGATCTGTCCAAAAAGAACGGCGTTGTGGTTCTCCTTGTACATGGTATGTAAATTACGTACCAGCTGCGCAATGCTTAAAAAACGATTGGTGTAGGCCAACAGCAACAACGATATGGCCGAAAACAAGAGTGCCGGAGTGGTTAAGGATAAATGCATGCCTGGATAAGTATAGTAACGCTAAGTTACTATTTTGTCTACAGAGATACCAGCCAGCACCCCTGGAAAAATCAAATATATTGTATGAGACACCTACCTGATTTAAAAACAATAGAGGCTCAGTTCTTAGATTTATCCCGGAAAGATGGATGGTTGTATTGAAAGATAGGCACTACACCATGGCAGTGAACTAGTGAAGATATTTTGCCAGGGTTTCCAGCAGCACTTTGTAACGAATGGGTTTGGCAAGAAAATCACTACACCCGACTGCTGCACAATTTCGTTGATCTTCCTCCATGGCAAAAGCGGTTTGGGCAATAATGACCAAATCTTTACGAAACGATCTGATGCTGCGAGTGGCTTCCAATCCATTCATCTCGGGCATTTTAATATCCATGAGTATGATATCGAGATGAGGAGTCACTTTGGCAATTTCGACCGCTTCGCGTCCATTTTTTGCTCGTAGGATAGTAATATTAGTTCTTTGAAGTGCCGTTTGCAGGTAAACAAAATTAGTTTCCTCATCCTCTGCAACCAATACCGTATGGTTCGACCAATCGTGAGTTGCTTTTTCGCTATTGGATTGGGCATTCGGCATTGACATTCCTCTTTCGTTCATATTCATCAACTTATATCTGCGCTCAGCGAGCTGGTGCGATATGGTTCGGTTCGTAGTTAGCAGGTTCATAGTTGGCTCTTGAAAACAGATACTATACGGAACGTTTGCCTTAAAAGTTTGTATTCAGCCTAAAAACAATGGATTTACACGACAATATTGTTATTAAAATAACACAAAAACATCCTGCAACTGATGATCCCATGGTCCTTTAGTACCTTGTAAAGTACTTTGATCAACTCTACTTAATATCGTTTGGGTCGTAGGGTGTTAGTTGGTAAACGTAGTAATTCAGCCAGTTGGAAAACAACAAATGGGCGTGGCTTTTCCATCGAATCTGTGGCGCTTCACCGGGGTCGTTGTTTGGAAAGTAGTTTTTTGGAATGGCAATGTCAAGGCCTTTTTGAATGTCCCTTTCATATTCTTCCTTCAAGGTGGATGGATCGTATTCGGCATGCCCTGTTATAAACACCCGGCGGCCATTCTTTGAAATCAGCAGGTAAATACCTGCTTCTTCCGATTCGGCAATCACTTCCAAATCGTCAATGGTATCTACATCGCCATGCCGGATTTCGGTATACCGCGAATGAGGGGCAGAAAACACTTCATCAAACCCTCTGATGATGGGCGACAACGGATTCTTGATGGTGTGATCGAATACTCCCGACATCTTTTCCGTTAGTTCGTGTTTTGGGACACCGTAAAAGTGGTAAAGCCCTGCCTGAGCTCCCCAGCAAATGAACATGGTTGACGTAACATGGTTCTTCGACCAATCCATAATACGCTGCATCTCATCCCAGTAATCCACTTCCTCAAATTGGAGATGCTCGATGGGGGCGCCCGTAATAATAAGTCCGTCCAGTTTCTCCTTCTCAATCTGATCGAAGGTTTTGTAGAACGATTCGAGATGCTCCTTGGGGGTGTTGCGCGATTCGTGATTGGCTGGATGCAACAGCACAATTTCCACCTGCAACGGGCTGTTGGATAACAAACGCAACAAGTGCGTTTCCGTTTTTATTTTCTGCGGCATCAGATTAAGAATCGCCACGCGAAGAGGACGAATATCCTGATGAATGGCTTGAGTTTCCTGCATTACGAAAATATTCTCGCTCCGCAATACATCAACGGCCGGAAGTTTATCGGGGATGTTTAATGGCATGAGTACTGTATTTCACACAAAAATAGAATTTATATGAAACCCCTGCTAACGATTAACGGTAAAACGGCTTATAAATAATTTACGTCGTCTAACTACTTCGAACAGACATTCCAGCAGGAAAGAATAAGCAGTATTAAACACTTGAATTGAAACACATTACAACTTTGGCATTCCTTTTGCAATACTACAGTTAAACCATTAAGCATTGTGTCATGAGAAAAATTACCATTGTATTGGTTGCGCTGTTGACCACGTTAACAGCCTATAATCAGACCTCAAGGAGATCAACCGATAATACGAAAGATAGAACCACCACCACCCGAACCTCCACAACTGGCACCAGTACCCGTAGTTCGGCTGCGCCCGTTCGCTCAACTTCTACAGAAACACGCAGTACAGCGAGCCCTGATCGAAGTTCGGCCACACCAACACGTAATTCAAGTGCCACCCGGAACGAATCAACGGTACGTCCTGCCGACCGCAGTCGGACTACTACCACTACCGCCACCACCACCACCACCCGTGCTACTCATCCGTCCAATGAGCGCAGCCATAGCACGCAAAACGTGGCTCCGGCCCGTAGAACCAGCAACGAGTATGTGGTAGAATACGCATCGCCAAGAGTGGAACGTACTGTACACCACACCCATCACCATTACAACACGCCTCCGGCTACCCGCGAGTACCGACGTGAACATTACGCCTGCCGTCCTCCTGTGCATATCGAGTTTGTCTGGACACCTCAAATTCGTACCCGGTTTATTACCATTTATCCCATGGTACAGCACTGGGAATACCACGAAGGCCGTCGCTTCGAAGCTATATCTTCGTACGATGCCATTTACTATCGGGGTGAAGTAGCCACAGTGTATGGCGAGGTAAACGAGGTGTACTATTCCAGGGCCACCGATGAATACTTCTTATATTTTGGCCCCTTCTACCCGCACCAGGATTTTACCGTGGTGATGCCCGGATATCTGGCCCGCAGCTACAGTCGCAATCCGAGCCGTTATTTTACACGGCAGTATATGGCGGTAAATGGATTAATTACCACCTACGAAGGAGAACCCGAAATCTATGTTAAAGAAGATTTTCAGGTAAATTTCTACTAATTAGCTCATAAAGCTTTAAAGGAAAGAAGGTTGCCCTGAAAAGGCAGCCTTTTTTGTTTCATGCGGTAATAGGGTGAGATTCAAAGGGGTTTACCTGGAAAAACATTCGAATGGTCAAAAAGAATGACAAGAAAAGTTGTTTTATTCGGCATTTTTATTTGTTTTGCCAGTGCATTACAACGAATTTCACATTAACCGTAACAAACTACTCCTTGATAGATTTACATACAGTACATCGCATCCTTGCGATGTGGCCAAGACTTGTATCTTTAACTACAAGAAATAGCTTTACTCATCAGGTCGTATGCCATAATTATGCAAAATTATATTTGTAAATTTAGGTAACCTGCCATGATGAAAAACAGCAACATAGCACGCCTCGGGTTTGAAAAAATCAAATGGGCAGTAGTGGTGGCTCATGCGCTCATCTTAGCCCCTGTTGTGGCTACTGAGCCTGGTATGTTTCATACCGATCTGGCTGAGGTGAGTGCTAAAACCCGTAAAGAGATTTATGCCAAAGCCCACCCCTTCCTTCCTTTTCCGTTTTCCGATGCGTTTACTTCGCCACTGAATTACCATTTTTTCTCGACCGACAGCACTTTGTATTTCAGTGCCTCGTTCCCCGATAGTTACGGTAAAAGCGACCTGTACATGTCGAAGTGGGAAAATGGCGAATGGGGTGCCCCACAAAATCTGGGAACTTCCATCAATACCATCTATAGCGAGTCGTATCCCTACTTCACCGAATCGGGAAAGCTCTTGTTCAGTTCCGATCGCAAAGGAGGATACGGAGGGCTTGACAACTACTACTCCATTCTGGCCGATACCGGCTGGATGCACCCCGTACTGCTTGACTCAACCCTAAATTCTTCCAGGGACGATTATGCCTTAATCAGTTTTGATGATTTAAAAAGCGGGTATTTTACCTCCGATAAAGCCTCGAAAAACACACTCTACGGATTTAGCCGCAATGTCGAGTTCTTCAACACGTGCTCCGAAGCACATAAACGAAGCTATTGCTATACCTTTACCGATAACCGGCTCATGCCTCCGGACAGCATTCGCCCCCGATACGAATGGACGTTTAGCACGGGTGATGCACTACAAGGGAAAGAAGTGACAGCGTGTTTTCCTCATGCCGGCGAGTACCAGCTCATTTTACGCGTGATCGATGAGATAACTGGCGATACTCTGAATGCCCCGATCCAGCAACTTGTGGTTATTCCGGAAATTGAGCAACCGGTTATCCACATCGATGCTCCCTACCGTTCCCAAGCAATGCTGACTTTTGATGCCTCAGACAGCTACCTGCCCCAACTCAATAGTATCGACTACATCTGGGATTTTGGCGATGATACGTTTGCCCTTGGAATGCAGGCAGTGCATGCTTTCCACATGGAAGGGCACTATACCATAAAACTGGCCGTAACCGGGTTTATCGCCAACGGACAGCGTGAACACCATTGCATTTATCAGCAAATCGAAGTACGGAATGAGTAATCGCATGCAATATTCAAGGAATACAGCTCTCCGGTCTGCCTGCTCCAGAAGTGTCTGGTTCCGCCCGTTAATCGGCCTTGTAACCGTGATAATGGCTTTAACGCCGGGATGGAGCCAGCCTGTTCCTGCAGAAGAAGAAAATATCCCCTATTTAGTGACCTTCGGAAACCATGCGGATCGGGCCTGGGGCGATGATGATTTTTGCCAGATTTTTTTCTGTGTACTTCCCAAAGAACGTGTTGAACCGGTTTACATTCGCATTTTTGATCCAAATACCGGAGGAATGTTCGATGAAGCCAAAGGCAGCTTCAATACCCGGATCAGTTTTCAGATTTATGGAGGAACCGGATGCTGGTCGACCAACGATGCGAAGAACACCGATCCCATTGGCAACTATAAAAGCGGCATTGAGCTGGATGCGCAAACCTTTGGCGACGAAGCTACCTACGATGACAAGTGGTACACCTTCGGCCCCTTTAACCCCTCGGAGGGTGAGCTGGTTCCGCGTTTGGGAGGCCGGGTGCTAAAAATTGTTGCCGAAGGTATTTCCGGTGATGATGGTAACCTGTACCGCTATTTTGTAAGCAAAAGCCCAAACGAAAACCTGCCGGTGGAAGGATGTAACCTCTTTACCTATGAGTACACGTTTCGTCTTTCCGATTCTAAAAAATCCATATCGCAAGTCTACCCCTATATTGATGAAGAAACCATTTCGGTAAAGGTTTCCAATTTTGATTGGGATAACGACGGCTCCATCAGGGTATTTAGCCTGGTGAAAAACGGATTGCCCTGCCAGGTTTCCGGACAGGGCAGTTGGCTGCAACAGGAATTTCGCATAGAGAACGAGGAAAAAAACACCTCCCTGGAGATACAGTTTATTAAAAACTCTGCGAAGGATATCCTGAACAACAATGTTTGCATTACCGTGCAAAACCAATATGGCCACTCGCTTCCCTTTTTCGTAATCCCCATTGGCGGAGCCCCGGTGTATTTACCAAAAATACTGATGCGTCCTGCCAACTAACTCTAATCCTGCACCTATCCGAAAGCTACTGTACATATTGCTATTTCTACCCATCAACCTTTGGGGTGAAAACTACACGGGTCAACTGTTTACCGAGGGAGACGGGTTACCTCAGCGTTATGTATACACCTTAAATCAGGATTACCAAGATTTTATTTGGTTGGGAACCGATCAGGGCATTTTTCGTTTCGACGGGCACTTTTTTTATCCGGTTTCCACTTCAGATACCGTTTCAGCACGCTTTATTACCACCGGTTTAACCGATGACCAAACCCTGTATTTTGCTACCATGGATGGCCGTATATACGCCCGGAATGAGCTGGGAATACACAGTCTGGTGCCACCTAAGGATTGGCAAGGTAAAATTACCTGTCTTGCCATGGATCCCGACCATGTGCTTTGGGCCAGTGTGTACAACCGGGGTTTCATACGGGTTAACCCCAATTTCCGTTGGGATAACGCAGTAGTTCTCCCCGAAACCCAGCTTCCTCCTATCCACCAGTTTGCTTTTCTTACCACCCACGAAATACTTGCGGCAACGAATAACGGCTTGTATGTATCCGATGTGGAAGGTAAGACGTGGAAACTGGTTTCCGGTATTCCGGAAACGCGTGTACTGCAATTAATTACGACCTCCACGCCTGACGACTGGCTGGTAGTAACCCGGCACGAAGGTATATATCGCATGCGCTTTAGCTCGTCCGAAGTATCGTACGTTCAGCGTTTGGACAAGCTCTGGCCTGAAAATCCGGCACCGATTCAATGCGCGTATCTGGACGCCACCAACCGACTGTATCTGGCCATCAACGAAAAAGGATTATTTACCTCGACACTGCCGGATAGCGGCCTCTGTCCGCCCCCATTACCGGTAGACGCTGCAAATGTCAACTTAAAAAATATTCATTCGCTGTATACCGACCGGGAAGGAACGTTGTGGTGCGGTTCCTATGGTGAGGGCCTGCTGCGTCTGGAACCCAACTCCTATTCTTTTATATCATCTGGAAGCCGTACCAACCAGGTACTATCCATACAAACCGATGAACACCATGTTTGGCTGGGTACCGACAATGGGCTGCTGCGCCTACCCGACCCCAATGATCCGGCCGATAAGGACACGCTTCATCTGATGACCGGCCAAAATATTACAGCCCTGCACCTTTCGGGAGACTTGCTTTGGGTGGGAACCCGTGATAAAGGGTTGTTTCAGTTACATACCAAAACCAGGCAGTTAAAAGCCTTTCCACTGGCAGCCGGAAAACCCGAAAACCATATTACCACCATCAATGGAAGAGCTGATACCCTGTGGGTAGGAACCGTGAAAGGACTGTGCCGGATTTTGTTTCCAACCGGCGAGAAGCATTGGTACACCATCAGTCAGGGAGGTTTGCCCAATAACCGAATTATGAATATATTGCCCGATGCTTCCGGAACATGGGTTGCCACTCGGGGTAATACGCTTTCACTAATCCAGCACGATACCATACTTCATTATTCCTTACCGATACAGAATGGCAATTTAAGCATCAACTCCCTTACATGTGATGGAGCCAACCGGCTTTGGATAGGCACGCTCGGAGGAGGACTTTTCTATTTTAATGGAAAGCAGATGGAGCAATTGGATAGCGATGACGGGCTGGCCTCCAATTATTGCTATGCCGTTACAGCAGACCGTTACCGGAACATTTGGGTAAGCCATCAGGGTAGCATAAGCCGCATCAGTTGGGATAACCTTCATATCGTTAAGGTGTTGCCTGATGATGAACGTATGGCAGAGGCGAATTTCATCAGCAATTCGGTACATTTGAACGAGCAGGGCATACTGCGTTTCGGATACCCAGGTGGATTTTTCGCTATTGACACGCGCCAGGCGGCAGTTTCGGCTCAGGCACCGCAGGTACACCTCCACCGCATCCGGGTCAATGGCATTGCCCAGCCCATCAACCAACGAATTGTACTTGCACCGGGAACCTATCATATCAGTTTTGAATTCCAGGCTATCAATCAAAAGGAACCTGAACTGATTCAATACGAATATCAGTTAATTAATTTTGACAATAAGCCTATTCGCACCCGGGAGAATCATATCGATTATCCAAATACAGGCCCCGGGAAGTATTGTTTTGAGGTTTTTGCCCTCAAATCGAACGGTGTGCCAGGCCCGCGCATTACCAGTGTGGAACTAAAAATACGCACCTCTCCATGGAAGAATCCCTTGTTCTACAGTGTAACCCTGAGCCTTCTGTTTATAGGTTATCTGATGTATTCTAACCGGCAGAAAAAGAAAATACGTTTGCAGAATCAACTTTTAGCACAAAAGGTAAAAAAACGTACCCGCAAAATTGAAAAGCAAAAAGAATTATTGAAGCAGCAAAACGAGCAATTGGCCGAGCAACAGGAAGCCTTGAAGGAAGCCAATGCCACGAAGGACAAGTTTTTCTCCATTATTGCCCACGATTTAAAAAACCCACTGAATGCCATGCTGGGCTTCTCCTCTTTACTGGAGGCGGAATACGACCGCTATTCCGATT
>QKEH01000044.1 GCA_003252385.1 Bacteroidota bacterium
GGGCTGATCCGACAACGCTTTCAGGGACCTGTTAAATCTTCCATCCGCCGACATGCTGAAGATCATCGCGAATTGGTAGCCCACAATGTTGAAATTACCGTGATGGTTTTAATAGGTTTGCGTTGCTTTTTACTTACCTGCAACATTTGTGTAAATCTAGTGCCGTTTCCTTTATACCGCTTATGTGCCCAGGCCTGTTTTTTCTCCCAATGTGCGCGCTTCGCCACGTCACCCACAGTATCAGGCGTTCGGCTGTGTGACTTCTTAAAATCAAACATAAGTATTTATTTCAGATATTTTGCGTCACCCTATCCACAATCATGGTTTATTTCGCCGGATCTTTTCATAAATCAGATCCAGCGGGCTCGACAGTTTTTTGCTGCTCACCCCAACCACATGCGTGTATATTTCGGTGGTCTTTGTGCTTTCGTGACCTAAAAGGGCCTGAATATTTCGCAGGTTCTCGCCATTTTCCAACAAATGTGTGGCAAACGAATGCCGTAAGGTGTGCGGCGTACTCCAGGGGCCAACCCCCGATTTAATCTGTGCCCGCCTGTATATTAGCTGTATGCTCTTGGTGCTGTATTGCCCTCCATCCTGTCCCTCGAAAAGCCAGTACGACGGTTTGAACAACCGGTAGTAATTTCGGAGCAGCTCCAAAAGATGCACCGACAATATCGTGCGTCGGTCCTTTTTACCTTTAGCCCCCTTAATAAAAATAAATCCGTCGTCCGAATGGATGTCTGTAATGCGCAAATTGACCACTTCCCCTATCCTCAGTCCTCCACTATACAAGGTATACAAAATAGCTTTGTGCTTCAGGTTGGAGGGTGCCTGTATCAACTGGCTTACTTCTTCCAGGCTGAGCACGTTGGGCAGTGTATGCGCCTTTTTCGGACGTTGAATGGTATAATACTCCCGGGGCATGCCTAATACCGCTTCGTAGTAAAACTTAATGGCATTTATTGCCAGATTTTGTTTGCTGTCGCCAATTTTATATTTACTGATCAGATAATATACATAACTTTCAATCTGCTCCTTGGTAACCGTTTTATGATCCTGGTTCTCGAAATATTTTAAAAAGCAGCTGAGCTCGCTTTTATACGAATTAATGGTGCTTTCGCTATACCCTTTCAGCATGAGCTTTTGTTCGGTCATGCAAAGGGCTTCAATCGAATGCACATTCAAGGTAAAACTCGGGCGCTCAGGACTTGAAACTTCACTTTCGAGCGTATAGCGACCTTTAAACATAAGATCCAGCGCCTTCATATTTTCCGCAGTATTCGGCACACTCCACAACCTTTGCGATTTGTGATAAAAGCGTTGTGCTACATGCTTAATTCTCTTGCGATCTTCGGCCATGTCGTAGGGTATAAAAAGTTTTATCCTGCGGGCATTCATCCTGGGTGTATAAATTATGATCGGCATTTTTTTTATCAATACTAAACAAATTTGGTGAACGCAACTAGCACCAAACGTAAATAAACGTATATTAACCGTTATAAACTAATAGCCATAAGGCGTTACCAGTCAATACGAAAAGAACCCATGAAATGCAAAATATGCAGTAAAACCATTCAGGGCAGAAGCGATAAAAAATTCTGTTCTTTAAAATGTAAAAATTATTACCATACCAACTTGCGAAAGGTGACCGATCATGCAGTTGCCGAAATCAATGTAATTTTACACCGCAATCGTTCCATATTGCTCGAACTGTTGGGTAAAAACAGAAGCCAGAAAAAAATAGACCGCCTGCTGCTCGATAAAAAAAAATTCAACTATAAGTATCACACTCATTATAACATCAATAGCAAGGGGAAGACCTATTATTTTGTGTACGACATTGCCTGGATGGCCTTTTCCAACGACGAAGTCCTGCTCGTCCGGGTCAGGGAAAAGCCATAAACTCTTCATACAGCAAGTTTAAATCTCCTTAGTCTGCCTCCTTTTAAAGTACCCGTTTTTGCTTACCACGTAACCTGTGTACCGCGCCAACACACGTTTTCATTCGCGGAGCCAGGGATGAGGGTGGAATGGGTGAGCCGGGCAAGCCGAATAGGTGTCGGTCCTTTCATCCCACAGGTTCCTACTTTAAAAGGTTAACACTTGGTGAAGACGCATAAATGCGGGGGCAGATTAAATGGCGACCAACTTCACGGCCTACAGTGCGGTGGCCAATACTATTTTTATAAGCATAAGTACCCGATGAGCAGGAAAGATGTCGCCCCCCCTGCCCCGACAAACCCGAATTTTTCTTCCGTGTTTTTCCTATACCCACAGCAAGTTGGGCAATTATTCTGCAAAGACCCAAAAGGCTTTAGACCAGGCCGGGAAAACGCTCCGTCACACAGGCAGAACTGATATTTTCCGGCAGCTCCAATTCGATTTATGCCGCAAATTCAGTAACTTCAATCCATCAAACGAACACCAAGTACAACGCCCATGAAAAAAGACTTCCTGGCCGACGAAACCTTCGACAAGGTCAATTACCGCGAAACCCCCTTGCCAGCGCTGGAATATGAGGCTTGTACCTTCCGCGACTGCGACCTTTCCGAATGCAATCTTTCGGGGCATATCTTTGTCGATTGCCAGTTTATTCGCTGCAATATAAGCATGGCCCGCCTTATTGAAACCTGCTTTCGCGATACCGAATTCACCGAATGCAAAATGCTGGGACTGCATTTCGACCATTGCAATCCCAACGGTTTATCTTTTCGGTTCAATGCCAGCCATCTCGACAATTGCACCTTCTACGAAACCAAAATTAAAAACACCTCTTTTGCCAATTGCCTGCTGCGCGAGGTCGATTTTGGCGCCTGCGATGCCAGCGGGGCCACCTTCGCCAATTGCGACCTTTTGGGAGCTACTTTTGAGAGCAGCAACCTGGAAAAAGCCGACTTCAGCACCGCGGTAAATTTCGATATCGACCCGGAGGGCAATAAAATTAAGATGGCTCGTTTCTCCGCACTCGGACTGGCCGGATTGCTGGGGAAATACCATATACAAATTGTAAACTAAGCCCATTCGGGCACCGTTCGCAGGGGCATCGCGCAGGCCTTGTACCGCATCCTGCCGCCACATACATCTTGTTTGCTCCTTCCGGTTGCAGCGGAAAACACCCTTTTGAATCCAAAACCTAACCCGCTCGTTCATGAACCCATCACCATGTATACCATGGCTACTGCAAGGCGATGTAGCCATTCAATATCAAACCCAACGCGATTTGCTCCACACCCCCCGCCCCGACCTGCAACAGCGCATTGCTACCGAAGGCTGGGGTGCCCGTTTCCTTTCGCTGCGCCAGGCAAATGGCCACTGGGGCCGGGCGTTCTACTCGCCCAAATGGACCTCATCGCACTATACCCTGCTCGACCTGAAACACCTGGGCATTGCCCCGGATATTCCGGAGATCCACCAAACCATAAGCCGTATTGCAGAACAGAACATAGGCCTCGATGGCGGTATTTATCCACGTGGCGGCAATCATTTGAGCGATGTATGTCTCAACGGCATGTTCCTCAATTACGCCTGCTATTTTCAAACGCCACCCACCCGGTTACAATCCATTGTAGACAGTACCCTTGGCCAGCAACTGCCCGATGGCGGTTTCAACTGCCAGTACAACCGCAAAGGTGCCCGGCACAGTTCGCTGCACTCCACCCTTTCGGTATGCGAAGGCATCCGCGAGTATGAGTTGCAGGGCTATACCTACCGCCTCGGGGAACTGTTGCGCATGGAAAAACAGGCACAGGAGTTTATGCTGCAGCACCGCCTGTACCGGTCCGACAAAACCGGCATTCCCATTCGAAAGCAGTTTACCCTGCTATCGTTCCCAACGCGCTGGTACTTCGATATTCTGCGCGCGCTCGACTATTTCCGCACCGCCTACACCCCCCTGGACGAGCGAATGAACGATGCCCTGGACGTGCTTCAACATAAGCGCCGTTCCGATGGCACCTGGCTCGTGCAACATAAGCACAGCGGTGTTGTACACTTCGACATGGAAGCCACCGGCAGCCCCAGCCGATGGAATACGCTTCGTGCACTCCGGGTGCTCAGCTGGTTCGGAATTCCGGAACGATAGCGGCTTGCCGTCGAACCAAAGTACTTTCCTTGTGCTTCAGGTATCCGTACCCTGAAAAAATAGTTGCCGGCGATCAACAACTAAAACACTCCGCATAACTCAACAGTCCAACAGAAAGAAGCTCCGACACCTTCCTTTTTATAGGCCTGAAAAAATATATTCCGTTCATTCATTCACCAGGAGTTGTGTTATTACGTGATTTCAGGAATCTGTTTTGCCAGCGACCAACTCCAGGTAGTAGCCAACGGATTATTCCTTCACTTCTTTCTCTTTTTAGTACAACATCATGTATGGGAAGGGTATAAGTTCCAGGTGATCGAATCACTGTCTTCCAAAGCAGTAAGTTTTGTATATTGCACATGCAACGGCCAAACCATCAGATAACAGAATATGAATCTATTACTGGATTCCGATCGGACAATTGACACCAATTGTACCCCAGAAGTAGATACTTACTTTGACAAGACATAACATGTATTTTAAACTTATTGATTTAATTAATAGTGTTTCCTGCTTTCAGCTGGCATTTTTTATTTTGTATCTGATGCACAAAGGATGGAAAAATGTCTCCAATCAAATTTTAGCGAGTTTCTTTTTAGCTCAGCTCATCGTTATTTTTAGCTTCCTACTTGGAAATTTTTATCGGTTTGGAGGCAGCTTTCATCTTAAGATTGCCTACATCTATTTTCCATTCGAATTTTTATGGGGACCACTGCTGTTTTTCTATGTTAAATCGCAGTTACAACAGGATTTTAAGTTTAAAAAAAGTGACCTGGTGCATTGCATTCCATTTTTTCTGGTGGCCTTATTTTTACTAGTATTTTATTATTTACAGGATATTGAAACAAAAATTAACATTGTAACCAACAACCTGATATACAAATGGCTCAATTACCTAAGCATCATCAACTCCTTACTACTATTTTCCTACAACTTCACCGCAGTCTATTTCATCTTTAAATTTCAAAACGACTATAAAAATTATTTTTCCTTCACCGCCAACCAAAAAATAGAGTGGTTAAAAAAAGTGATGTACGGCTATATCCTTGCTTGTATAGTAACCGCCCTAACCGTAATAATCCAGCAGTTTATCCTTATACCGTTACACATTTTGCTGTTAGTACTCTTTGTGCCCTACTTCCTTTTATTCAACATTCTGTTTTACCTGGCCATAACAAACCCTATTGTTTTAAAACTGCCCTGGGGAAAACAAACAGGTATTACATCCACTTTAAATGCAATAGAGCTTAGTGACTGCGCCAAAAGAATTGAAGCTCATTTACTTTCACACAAGTCCTTTCTTAATCAAACCTTAACCTTACACGATTTAGCCCAGGATCTTGGAATGGGCGAAAGAATAATCTCACACGTAATAAACTCCTACTGGAATCAGAATTTCTATTCTTTTATCAATACATACCGGGTGGAGGAGGCTAAATCTCTTCTGGATAACTTTGACCCGCACCAATCTACCATGGTCGGAATTTCTTTAGACGCCGGGTTTAATTCAAAGAGTGCTTTTTACGATGCCTTTAAAAGGAATACCGGAATGACACCTACCGCATATCGTAAAACAAAAAATCCGCTTGGATAATTCCGGAAATACGTCGTTTGTTTTTGCTGCAATTTATTCCTGAATTCAATACAACGCTACAAATCTTTCCTTGTTTTTCAGCCAGCCATCCACAAGGAAACTACCGTTTGTAACGATAGGCTTTTTCGATACTTATGCGGTGAACCCGTTCAAATTCATTTATCACGATACTCTAAAAGATCGTATACCAGAGCCTATTATTCCTTCCCGAAAAACCGTTACGGTTAAACAAATGATATCCGGATCCATGTATCCGGACAATTATTGAGTTTTCAGTTACTAAGTTCGCCGCAAACCAAAATTTATGAAGTATGAAAAAAAGTTTAACCTATCTTTTATTATCGGCCTTTGGTCTTTGCCTGAGCACGCACGGCAATGCTCAAATTGCCATGTTTGGAAACAATCCACAACACACAGGAGTTTATCATTCAGATCTGCCAAACGATTTGGAACTGGTAAAAAAATGGAAATTCAAAACCAACGGAATGATCTTTTCTTCACCGGTGGTATCCAACGGCTCCATTTATTTTGGTTCGGATGACAGTTGCTTATATGCTCTGGATACGCTGGGCCACAACAAATGGATATTTAAATGTGACGGAATACTGCGTTCTGCCCCGGCGGTAATGGACACCTTGGTATACATCAACACCTACGGAGGCACCCTGTATGCTATAAACACCACCACCGGATTACAAACCTGGAAGTATCATACCAGCGGAGAAAGACATTTCTCAAAAATAGGATTATTTGGATGGACGCCTGCCGATTTATGAATGATCCTTGGGATTTTTATACCTCGTCGCCGGTTGTGGTTGATACCTTGGT
Source organism: Bacteroidota bacterium (assembly GCA_003252385.1). Lineage (GTDB taxonomy): Bacteria > Bacteroidota > Bacteroidia > Bacteroidales > UBA10428 > UBA10428. The sequence goes on from QKEH01000044.1 coordinate 6,507, forward strand.
GTATTTTGGATCCGGCGGAACTATGTATGCGATAAATGGAAAGACAGGCACAGAAATATGGAACTACAGTACCAATGATGTAATTCACACTTCTCCGGCACTAAATGCAAACAGCATTTTTTTGGGCGGATGGAGTGGTAAATTGTATGCTTTAAACGCTCTTAACGGTACAGAACGCTGGATTTATTCCACAGGAACTGATGTCACCCATCTGATGCAAGGCATTCAAGCATCTCCCACAATTGCAGATAATCTTGTGGTCTTCGGATCTCGCGATGCGCAAGTTTATGCATTAGACATAAGTACAGGGAATAAAATATGGTCAACCGGCTTTGGGGGTTCCTGGATGCCAAGCACCCCGGCTTATTCTAATGGGGTTATATACTGTGGTTCCTCCGAAGGAGGTGGTTTAAAAGCTCTCAACAAAACTACCGGTTCCGTGCTATTTACGGCTTCAGAAGGTTTTTACTGTACATTTTCGTCTCCCGCAATTGCAGGTGAAACAGCCTTTATCGGGTGTTTGAATGGCAGTCTGTTTGCTGTTGATATCCGCAGCGGAACGATTAAATGCCGATTTGATACGGATGGAAGAATCCTGGATCCATTGAATGCCATTTTGGACAATGGAACTTTAAATCCAGATGTTTTTAATCCGGTTAGTGGCTACCCATACACCCAGGCGGTAGAATATACCAGAAGATTGCTGACCGCAGGAAGCATTGCATCTACCCCTGTTATGGCAAACAATACCCTCTATTTTGGAAGTTCCGACAGCAGCTTGTATGCGGTTTACCCTAATGAGTGGTGTACAAAAGAGTTCGAAGTTTCCACAGAAAGTATTGAATTGGGTATAACAAGCCAACAAATCACAGATACAGCATTCTACGTTCACAACACGGGTAACTGCACCGACTCAATAATGATACGCGTAACAAATGCGAATGCCGCAACTGTAAACGCACTAACTATTCAGCCCAATCGTTTTGAAGTAATGCCCGGGGAATCCATTAAAGTTAAAATCAGGCTAAACACTTCGGCAGTAACCACTTGCAATTCCTATAGTGCCACATTGGTATCCCAATCTGTTAGTACTGTGACGCAATCTAAGAGTACCGTATTCAATTATACCACTCCCTCTGCAACAGGCATTCTGCAAAGCAATGCTAAACAAACCGTGGACATTTACCCAAACCCTTTCAGTAAATCGCTTAACATAACCTATTCGGTTGAACAGGATTGCTTTGTAGATATTCGGATGTATGATGCTTTGGGACAGCTTGTGAACATTGTAACA
>QKEH01000128.1 GCA_003252385.1 Bacteroidota bacterium
AATTAAAAAATCCCACTCCGTCTATTGGCCTGTGAATCTTTTTGTGGTAACTTATTTAGGCAATACCTACAATCCAATTTTAATGGCCAAACCTGTGTATTGCCTTTTTGGGCTACTGCTAAATTATGGCCTGTTGGCTCAGGAAGGTCTGGATCCGGATCCGTTGTCGATGGCGGTTTCGGGTACTGCCGTTTGCTATCCGGCTGAAATCGGCCTTTTAGGCATTCCCGCTTTTAATTCGGAGCTTCCTTATGCAGGGATGGCGTATAGCAACCGATTTCTGATTTCAGATTTGAGTACCGTGGCTGTTTGTGGCGGGTTGCCTTCCTGGGGAGGCTTCTCCTCTTTTGCACTGAGTTATTTTGGTACCGGGGATTATAATCAAAGTCGGGTTGCTTATACATTTGGCTATCGACTTTTCCCATGGCTTTCTGCAGGTATTCGCATCAATGGATATCGCTATGAGGTGCAGGCGGTCAACCGTAATGCGTGGGCCTTGAGTGGCGATATAGGCATGCAGTTACAGACCCCGGAAGGATGGACAGGAGCCATTAACCTGGTCAATCCCAATCGTTCCCGTTACTATTCGGATTCCGGCCAATCACTTCCGTCGGAGCTCAGGGTGGGAACGGGATGGTATCAGAATCGCGAATACTACCTTGGGGTTCAATTCAACTGGATTGATTATTCCCGGTTCAACCTATCGTTTGGAGCGGAATACTGGATTCAGAAAGTGATTGCCATTAGGGGTGGGATTGCTGCTGGTCAGCAATTGAATTATTCTTTTGGTCTGGCAACAGTTTATCAATGTACTCGTTTCGAAATGGGATTTCAGAAACACTGTATACTGGGTATGTCATCGGCGTTGGCGGTGTATCAAACTTTTGGGAAGCAATGAGGCGGAGCGTACTGCAACTGGTTGGAGTGGGACTGTTTGGTTCGCTTTTGGGTGCCGCCCAGGAGGGAATGGTTCCAACTGCTTATCTCGAACAGCTTTTTGAGCAACTGGCCGAGCAGCAGGACGGCGAACCGGATGTGTCGGACTGGCTGGAGCGGATCATGTACTTTGAGGAAAATCCCCTGAACCTGAATGCGGCTACTCAGGAAGAATTGAAACAACTCTTTATTCTGAACGACTTTCAAATTGCCGTACTTCAGGATTACATCCACCGGCAGGGTGCTGTGCGAAGTGTATATGAACTGGGCTATCTTCCCGGTTTTCGACCGGTTGATGTGGAAAGGCTGGCTCGTTTTGTGGTTTGCGGAGACGTAGAGGTGACCGAGCCCACTTTATTGCAACAGGTGCACAAAACCCGCCAGGAGCTTTTAATTCGGGAGCAACAGGTGCTGGAAGTGCAGGAGGGCTATAAACCACTACCCGATTCGGTACTGGAGGATCAGCCCGACAAGGCCCGCTACCTGGGTGCTCCACAAAAGCTTTATACCCGCTACAACTTCGATGCAGCAGGACATTTGCAGGGAAGCGTGCTTTTGGAGAAGGATGCCGGGGAGGAGTTTTTTCAGGGCAGCAATCCGAAAGGGTTTGATTTTGGTTCGGTGGCGTTGGGATATACCCGTAAACAAGGGCTGCTGCGCCAGGTGGTACTCGGCGATTACCACCTGCAGGCTGGACAGGGATTGCTGCTATGGAGCAGCTACGCGTTTGCCAAACCGTCCCGTTTGATGGCCTTGTCCCGGCAGGCGGAGGTGTTGCGAATAAACCGTTCGGCGGAAGAAAATCGTTTTTTCCGGGGAGCTGCAGCAACCATTGGGGGGCATCAATTTTCCTGTACCACCTTTATTTCGTCCAAGGCGGTCGATGCAGCGGTTTCAGATACCAACGATGCGTATTTTACCAGCCGTATGCTAACCGGCTATCATGCTACGCCTTCGGAAATTACGAACGAAAACCGTCTGAAAGAACAGGTAGCTGGTATGAGCGTGCAATACCGGGCCAATCGTTTGAGTGGCGGTTGTCAGTGGTTTTACGAACACCTGAATAAGGAACCCTTACCGGGCGATGCGTTGTACCAGAGTTTTTATTCGGCTGGTTCCGATCAAACGGGACTATCGGGGCACTACCGATATATGGCAGAGAGGGTACAGTTTTTTGGCGAAACTGCACGTGCCAACCGGGCGTGGGCTACCGTCAATGGCATGTTGTTTTTTCTGAACCAGGACTTAAACTTGGGCCTTCTCTACCGAAAGTATAGCGAACGCTATGATGCTCCCTGGTCGAATGCCTTTGCCGAGAACAGTAGGGCCATGAATGAGGAAGGTCTGTTCTGGGGGGTGGAGAGCCGCATCGGACAGTCGCAAATCAATGGCTTTATCGACGTGTTTGCTTTCCCATGGTTGCGTTACCGGGTTAACACACCATCCGAAGGGTATGAGTTGGCTGCCGAATGGCTTCTGACTACCGCTACCTGCAGTATTCAAACCCGGCTTAAGCACGAGCAAAAACCCCAGAATGCAACTGCTGAAGAGAATTTGTACTCCGTTGAACTGCTTCGGAAAGACCAATTTCAGATGCGGTACCGGGTTACTATGAATGACCATTTGGAGTCAGGAAGCCGATGTATGCTGGCTCGTACCGGGTATACCTCCGATTCATCCCGGCTGGGTGTTTTTCTTTCGCAGGATTTTCGATATTCACCGCGACAATTACCCTTACAGGGCACTGTGCGTATTGCCTGGTTTCATACCCCCGACTACAACACCCGGTTCTATGTGTACGAAGATCAGGTATTGTATGCCGGTGGAGTGCAAATGTACTACGGAACCGGTTGGCGGATGATGGGTTTGGTACGGTACCGGCTACGAAGCCACATCAGTTGCTGGTGCAAAGTGGGGTATAGCTATTTCCCCGGCGAAACTGCCTTGGGTTCCGGATTGAGTCGCATTCAGGCCAATCATAAAACCGAGGTTACCTTTCAGTTGCAGTACCGTTGGCAGGGAAGTTGAAACAAAGGGAGTCGATAAGCTCTTTCCACTAAAATTTTGTACATTTAAGAAAGGATCGGATGTAATCCTGCCCATTGGCACCTTTCCCGTTGAGTGCCAGTGGTGGGTGCTTCACAGGTAGTCCATCAATATACCATCTGCATGAGATTGTTTTTACTTTTAATAATCTGCACCAGTCTTTTCCGTACACTACCGGCGCAACGCGCGATTAAAACTCAGGGTACGGCACAATTGGAACTTACCCACGATAAATCCAGGGATCAGGTAAAGGCAGAAGTTCTTGATCTGGCACTTATTAACGCCATAGAGCAGGCATTTGGCCGTGTCGTGATCCAGGGAAATGCCACCTATATTAACAATCTGAACACCGGCGAAAAGGTGGAGTCGCAGTCGATTTTTCATGTCATTGCCAACACCTGGGTGAAGGGAGAGGTGGAAAAGGTACTGGAAGTGAATTATTCCGATGTTAAAGGAAGTAAGACCGTGGGCGGTCATCGTGAGGAGATGCTGGCTATACAATGCGATGTACTCATTCAGGCTCGCGAACTGCAGGAGCCTCCGATGCGGTTTACTGCCAAAACCCTGGCATGTCCGAAACCAGCTTGTGCCACGGTTCGTTTTCGTACTAATGACGATTTGTTCCTTCAATTCAGTTCACCGCAGAGTGGTTACCTCACCGTGTATCTCGACGATGGAGCAAATGCCTCCCGTCTGTTGCCTTACCGCGAAATGCCTGCCAGTTGCGAGCGGGGTTTCCCGATAAAAGCGGATCAGGAATACATTTTCTTTTCCAACGCCCCGGAACACAACTACCTCGAATTTGAATGGAACGAGGATTGCTACCAACTGTATGCCGAAACAGCTCAGGATCTGAATCGCATGTTTGTTATTTTTTCGGTTGAACCACTCAGTAAACCCCGGCTGAAAACCAGGGAATCTGCGGAGCTATTAAACCGTGAGGAACAGGAGGCAGGCTATAGTTTGCCGCATTACCTGCCATCGGAAGACTTTCAGCGCTGGCTACACACCGTACGGAGCTATTCCGGCAATCTGATGCAACTAATGGTTATCGACGTAACCATTAGTCGTTAGAGTTGATTTCAGGGGGTCTCGTTTACTCTGAATCCGGGTCAGCGCAGACGCCAGTTTTGCCATTCGGAGGTAATATCGGGGCTGGCATGTACCTCGGGAACCTGTTTCTTACTGTTAATCAAATACGATTTAATTCCCACCTGTTCGGTAACGTAGTCGGAAAGTTCCTTATAGCTTACAAAGCCTCCGGTTTCTTCGATTTTTTTCAGCACATAGTAGGTGAAGATGCCATGCTCCATATCGTTGTAGGGCATGGATGTTTGTGTTTCGCTTGCCGCCGAAAAGACCACCAGGTTGTTACGCATATTAGCCGACTGGGGTTTGATTTTCACCCCCCGGGCTTCATCGATACCCTTGTTGCGACCGCCACCGCTGAAACAGGCGTCGAGGAATACGGTTACCCGGGCACTGGGATAGGTGGTTAATTCGGTGTAAAGTTCGTTAAGGCTGATGGCGGAGAATTCCAGATCGGTGCCACTGCCATCCACAGGGATCAGGTACGGTTCCTTGGTTTTTTCGTGCGGGAAACCGTGCCCGGCATAGTAAAAGAAGAATTCGGCTTTTCCATGGGTGACTTCCATAATGCCCTGCAATTTTTTTATTTCCCGTTTCATTTCGATATAGCGGGCATTGAGTTTAAGGATGGCCTGTTCTTCTGGTACCCCCAGGTACTTGATGGCGTAATTTCGAAATTCAATCGCATCGTTTTTGGCATAAGCTACATTGGCTTCGCTTTCGAGCCCCACCTGATACGAACTGTAGTCCTCGTTGCCAATAATCAGGGCAAATCGGTACGGGTTGGGTTTGGCGGGAGGTATAATAATTTCAATTTCTTTTTTCGGAGGGGTATAAGTTATGGCCAACAGCGACGATTCGCCCACGCCGCCTTCGTTGCCGGCAACCAGTTTAAGTTCGTTCAATCCTTCCTGCAGGGTGATGAGCGAATTAAAGTGTACGTGCCCGGTGTCGGGGTTCAGGTATACCTGATTTTTGGTAAGAACAAGCTGATCGTTATTGTAGAGCAAAACCGATTTCAAGGTAGTGAGAGAGCTTACGGTACTGCGTATCTCGAACACCGGATCGCTGGTTTGGACAGGGGCTTGCAAATCCTTGTCCCATACCAGTTCGGGTTGTTTTACCGGGGAAAACAGTACTTTTTGTTTCAGGTTGGATGTTCCACCATCGTTCGTTAACACGTTGTAGCAGATGGTGTTGATTCCTGGGGTCAGAAACAGGTTGCGCTTCAATACGTATTTTTCGGGGGGCGTATATTCCAAATCGGCGGTGTGATAGGTGGCGAATACTTTCCCGTTCAGGGTAACATGCAATTCCTGTATTCCGCTCTCGGTTCTTAGTTCCAAAACTACCGGAAGTATCGATTTGTCAGTGCGGCTTACCGAATCGGAAGGAAAACGGGAAGTTATCCCGGGAGGCAGTATGGCTCGTTGCTGGGGCTGGCGCTGTGCTACGCTGCGGGTAATAGAATCTTTCGTAATATTTAATTGACGGGTATCCCAAAGTTGAATTTCGTCGCTATAGAGTACGGTCGAAGTAAAACTTGTGCCATCGGGTGAGAAATTCGCAGCCAGGATAAAGTTTTTTTGGAGCGGGCTCTGAAAAACAATACGCCCGGTCTCCAACTCGGTAACCACCAAACGTTTATCGTGCCCGCCACTTACCAGGTACCGACCATCGGGGCTGAAGGAAAAGGTGTAAACATGATCCTTATGTGCCATAATGGTGTTTACCACTTGTCCGCTCTTCCGGTCCCAGATGTTGATGCACCGGTCGTCGCCACAGCTCACAATGTACTTGCCGTCGGGGCTGTAGCCGGCTTTACGGATCCAGTCGGTGTGCCCGTTGGAGAGTGTTCGCAGCACTTGGCCGCTTTGGGCATCCCATTCCTTGATGGTTCGGTCGGCACTGGCAGAGAGTAGTTTGGTGCCATCGTAGCTGTACGCCACGGAGTTGACCTGGTTTTGGTGGCCTTTCAGTATGCGAAGCGTGGTTCCGCTGGTTCGATCCCAAATACGGATGGTATTATCCATGCTTCCTGATGCAATGTAACGGTTGTCGGGCGAAAGTGCCAGGCTGAGTACATTGCCCTGGTGGCCTTCCAGAACCATAACCCGGGTGGTGCTTGCCAGGTTCCAAATGCTGATCAGCTTGTCCTTACCTCCGGATAGTACCAACCGGTTTTCCTGGTCGAAAGCCACAACCAGAGGAAGGTCTTTAGCTCCTGTTAAACGTTTGTACAGGATTTGGTTGGACAGCGACCAGATGAGGATGTTGTTATCGGTTCCGCCGGTAGCCAGGTAGTTGCCGTCGGAGCTATACGCTGTGCATACCGGGAAGTGTTTTTTTTGTTGATAGGTATGAAGTGGCTCGACTTGTCCGGAACCGTTTTTAGGAACTGTTGCAAGCAGAATAAGTGGAACTATGAGGCTTGGGAATATTTTCATGGTGGCAGCAGAAAAGAATGCATTACAGGTTTTTCGATCTCCAGAAACTAAGCTTTACCCCCGCTTCGGTACGCATATTGGTGAAATTTTCGGCAGCGAAGCCGGCATCTTTCAGTTTCTTGTCATTGACAAATATGACGGAATATCCTCCCTGGAGGAATATACCCAGGTTCTCGCTCAGCCGGAATTCAGCTCCCATGCCCGGATAAAGTCCAAGCCCAATGCTGCGTTCCAGAATTTTAACCAAAGGCTCGTATTCGATACCCTCAATATGGTACCGGTTGATGGCCCTGCCGTAATTGTTGCGCAACGACAGGTTGGTAAGGTTGTAACTGATTTCGCCAAACAGGTAGGGATTGAAACGCCTGCCCGGCAGAGCATACACTTTTGGGGTAGCCGATATGCCGATGTTGGTGAGCGAAAGCTTATTTTCGCCCGATTCAACTATCACATCGTACGACCCATCAGGATCGATATCCGATTCACGTATCTGCCATTCCATCCAGGAACCACGGATGGTTTCTTCGGGGTACATAAAGTTCCATTCGTAGCTATATTCCCAGTTCAGAATTTGAAACAGTTGCACGCTGAATGCGGTGGCAAATTGCCGGCTGAAGTTATATTGAATACCTCCGTAAAAACTCATGCCCTTATTAAAATTAGCCATAAGATAGGGGCGGGTTTGGGCAATGGTACCGCTAAAATACGTATCGGTTAAGGGAACATCGTAGTCCACATATTCCTTAGGTCCGGAAGGTGCCACCAGGCCGGCCGAGAAGTTGAGGGTAAGGCGCTGCTCGAATTGTCCGCGTAACAGCGTTGCGGTGCAGAGCAAAACCAAGGCCAGGGTAAGGTTACGAATCATAAACTACGGTTTTAAGGTTGTCCTGTTTTTCCTGGATGTGAAACCCATTTCCGGTCGGCGCGAATGGGTATGGAACCCACTGTTGCCGAGAAGGTAAGGGAGTGTGGCTCTGCCGCAGCATGGGCTCTTTTAAATTCCCAGGCATCGTCGGTATGCAGTTGAACGTACTGACTGGACAACATCGGCAGATTGAATTCAAAACCGTTCTCCCAGTTGGCACCCGAGTTGGTGTAACCTTCGTAGAAAGCATCAATCGAAATATCGCTGTAGGCCATATAGTAGCCCATGGTGTAAAGTACGTTATCGTTAGGTATAAGTACATTCTCCAACATGGAGTAGCTGTAATCCAAGGAATACACCTCTATGGGGGTGAGGTTAAATAAGCAATTGTTCTGAATTTTCAGGAAGAAGAGATTGATGTCGGTTATCAGGTTCACCGGGTACTCGCTCAGCCCCGAAACATCTATATCCGAATACGACCAGTACACGTTTTCGCCAATGGGGGTGCCGGAAGAGGTGGATCCCTGGGTTTCGGCAAAATAGGTAAACATCAGGGGGTTCAGGGTGAAATTAAACGTAGCACTTTCGCCCGGGCCAAGCATTCGGGTGCTTCCGTTTGCGGTTACTTCAACCGTGGTGAAAACCGAGTTGGTGAATACCGCACGGAAAGCATACGAGGCATCCGTGTGGATGGCATATAGGGTGAATTGGAGATTCGCATTGGCTTCTATCGTAATTTGGTGGTTGCAGTCGGAGTTGTCCCAAACCTCCGTCCCCGATTGTTTGTAGGCCTTCACATAGTAGGTTCCGGAGGGCAGGTTGCTGAAAGCGACTCTGCCATCCAGGTCGGTGGTGTTCTCGCGAACGGCATGGATGGACTGTTCCAGGTCTTCAGCAGAGGTATAGAGCTGAACCGGGCAGTTGATTACCGGGGAATGGTTGTCCAGTTCCAAAAGCAGCACGTCAGCCGAGCCGGTAGCCTGACTGGATGACCCCACGGTAATTACCGAATACGCAATGCCTACCCGTTTCCCTTTATGGGCTACCAGCGATACAATGTAGTTTCCGGCATTGCTGTAGGCATGTGAGTCATCTTCTTTCGTGGAGGAGCTGCCATCGCCAAAATGCCATTCAAAGGTTTCTGCATCCGATGTTTCATTCCTGAATTTAATGGTTTCGCCCACCGCTGCCTGGTTGGATGAGGTGGAGAATTCAACCGTGAGACTGTCCTTTTCGCAACTCACGCAAAGCCAAATGGCCAAAAGGCAGCTGAACCATAATACTGGTTTCATAACGGATGTATTTAAAGGGGAGGCAGGTTAAAGTCCCATGAGTTTTTCCAACTGTTCGCTGTTGATCTGGAGTTTTTCTTTCAGGTCTTTCTGAACCACTTTTTTTGCAATCTCCATCGATTGTTTTACATCGTAGAACAGCCGTACCTGGGCTTCCACATTGTCGCCCGGCAGGTCTCGGTAAATTTTAAATACCGGATTTACATAGCCCAATTCGGTAGCAATCAGGTTCTTCGATGATTGCACAATTTCAGTCACCGAGGCCGCATCGGCTGCGCTGAGTTGGGCATTTCCAAGGTTGGCATCCACCAACGACGAAACATTGGTTTGAACCAGCCCGGCCAGTTGCAGTTTGGCCAGTTCAATGGATTGCATGTCGGCTACCGATTTCGATTGGGCTACGGCGTTGCCATCGGCAGTAATGTATTTGGTATTGCCGGCATCGTCGGACTGGTATTGCTTCATCCACGCATTTTCAACCACTTTTTCCAATGGCAACGACCCGGGGGCAACATACCAGCCCTCTTTTTCGAGGGCTTTTGCTTCCTTACGGGCCTCTTTGATGGCTTTGTCCTTAATGGCTTTTTCCAGTTCTTTTTCGGTTTGCTGACTCACCAGGGGCAGCGTGGCACACAGCGCCAGAGTGATTACCGGAAACAGTTTTACGAGGAGGTGTTTTCTTTTCATGGTGCTTTTTTTTTGCATGGTTGTTACATGGAGTTGGTTTGGATAAATACAAAGTCGCCACCTTCATCGCCGGTGTTTTTCAGGGTTCCGAATTGCGGAATGATGGAGCTCCGGCTGACCGCTTCGGGTTTAAAGCTTTCGAAAAGCTGGGAGGCGGTCAGGCGGTGGAGGGTATTGTTTTGCAGTTCCGCCACCAACAGTTCAGAAAACACACTTTGGTCGGGGACTTCGCTTAAGGAACCACTGGTCATAGCCTTGCGGCTCCGTTGTGTCGAACGATCTGGCGATGACGTCAGATCCTCCTGAAAAACCTGGGTTTTAAAGATGCCTCCGCTAAAGCAGGCGTCGGATATCAGCAGGGTATTCCGGCTGGCTATTCCGCTGATGTAGCCACTGATGGTGGTATTTCGGATCCAGTTGGCGGTATTGTCCATGTGCGCATCGGCGGGCAGCCAGTAGCCTTTTTGCACCCGTTCGTCCCAGGTGCCATGGCCGGCATAGTATACCAGCAGGTTATCGGAATCGGTCAGGGTGCGTTCCAGTTGATCGAGGGTTTGAATAATCTCCTGCCGGGTAGGATTTTTCAGTACAATTACTTTGTTCGCAGCGAAAGAGTAGCGGGTTATAAGTACCTGTTGCAGGCGAACCACATCGCGGAGTGGCCCTGTCAGATTGTTTAGAGCCGGATCCTGATAGTCGTTTACCCCAATCAGTACAGCATAGTTGGTCAACTGGACATCCGGAGGGTTGCTGAGTGAAACTTCGGGTTCCGAAAGACCGGTTGCCGGCGGATTGTAGCGGATACGGATTCGGGCGGTACGGCTGTTGGTATGAATGTCAATGGCCTGAATGCATAAGACGTTCATACCGGGTTGCAGGCTAATACGACCTTTGAAGCGTCCATCGGGGGAGGTGTGGGCTTCTTGTCCGTTAATAGCAACCTGGTACACGCCCGAGGCATCCAGAGCTGTTCCCTGAATGAAGGCGGTTGCTTCGCTGGAAAGGTTCTCTTCGTCCAGTCGGTACGAAAGAATCTGAAGGCGTGGACCGCTCGTATCCGTTATGCTGGCAGAAGGGGATTTGTCGGGCAAATCCAGCGACGAAGCATCCATGGGGTAATAGTGTTTCGTTTCCTGATGGGCAATGTAAATGTGGGTGTATTCCCGGAGTGTGGGTTGGAGGATGGGAAAATCGCTGCCCCCTGCTTTTAAGACACTGGCTTTTCGTGCCAGCCGGGGTTGTTCGCCGTCAATGAGCAGGGTAATTTCATGGGCGGCTACCCCTTCCAGTTTCGTCAGAAAATAGTCCAGGTTGACCAGTTGCAGACTGCCGTCTCCGGGGGTGCGTGCCGGCATAAAGTACAATTGCCGTTGTTTCTCATTTTCAAGGTATTTTCCCCGGTAGTAGATCAACAAATCTACCGGGCCGTTGCACCCCGATGCCATTTTAACCAGCTTGGCAAAGGCCAGTTTAAGTTGCACTGCATTGGTATTGCAATGAAAGGAAATATGTTCTTTGGGCACTCCATAGCGGGTAAGAAGTTGTTGACGGAAGCATTCGGTTTCCTGGATAGCCTGAACCACATCGGTGGTAAAGCTGTCTATCGTATACTGGTAGGTTTCATTGGCAATGAGCAGCGCGTAGGTTTGTTTTGGTCGATCAACCGAAAAAAGCGCACTTTCTCCGACTTGTCCCCGGCAAACGGCTAGTGGAAAGAATCCGGCAAGATAAAGAAGTACTGGTAGTTTCATTGTTCAGGTGTTGGTTGTTCAATGCCTGTTATTGCGAAAAATGTCTGGTAAAACGGATGGAAAGTGAGGATCGCTTGCAGGTTCTGGTCGGAGGGAAGGTGTGTAATGCATCCTGCAATGAAAATACACTATGTAATTTACGGCATTTCTACTTTTTAGTCAAGCCCCCGGTATGAAAAGCACGGTGGAAGAAGAGGGCAAACTGTTTGCGAAAACTTAAGAGGGTTCCTTAATGTGATGATCAAATCTGCCGGGCAATTCTTTTTTGTTTTTAGGAGTTGTTGTAACTTACTGGTAGTACGGTTCAATGCCCAGATAAAAAATGAAAGCGCGTGTTTTTGCTACGATTTTTTTTATACTCAGCCTAAGCCTTTTTGGGGAAGCCCGGGCACAAACCGGTACCAATCCCATGGGAAAAACGTGGGTGGTGTTTATCGAGAATTCCAATTACGACAAATTTCCCTGTTTGCAGGGCACCTCGCGCGATGTAGATCTGATGACCGCAGCCCTGAGTGGTTACGATATTGACCGGGTGGTACATAAGAAGGATCTCTCCAAAGAGGGCATGGAACGATTCCTGGGCGTAGAACTAAAACTTCTGATTAAAACCAATCGGGTGAATTCCCTCTTGATATGGTATGCCGGACATGGCAAGCAGATGCATCAGACCAGCTTTTGGATACCGGTGGATGCTCAGCGCGATAACGAAAGAACGTACTACAATACCTTCCATTTGCAGGAACAGCTTCAAGAGTATTCGGCTACGGTTCAACACCTGCTGGTGGTAACCGATGCCTGCGAGTCGGGGCCTACTTTTTATCAGGCGATGCGCTCCATCAATGCGAACCGCACCTGTAGCGTGGAGCTGGATGCCGGAGCCCGGTCGTCGCAGGTATTCACTGCTTCGGGTTACGATTTAGCTTTTACCAACAGCCAGTTTACCTCCGAGTTTGCCCGGGCGCTAACCACTAACACGACCTCGTGCATTCCTATCGAAAAAATTGTGGTTCAGGTGAATACGGCCCTTGCGGAAACACGGCAGAAAAAACCTTTGTTTGGGAAGATTTCCGGGGTGCAGGACGACAATGGCACTTTCTTCTTTATGGGCAAGTAATCTGAAATACTATGAAATTCGGAATCCATCGAATCTCAACTAGTGCCTGGCTATTAGCAGGCGTAATTTTGTGGGGAATTCCGTTCCGGATCGTTGCCGAAACTTACTATTTCGACACCTACTCGGCACAAAAGGGAGCGTCTTCCAAAATCTATTGTCTGTTGCAGGATCACCATCGTTTTGTGTGGCTGGGCACCCCTTCCGGGGTGCAGCGTTTCGATGGACAGCAATTCGAAAACTTCTCCCATTCCAACGGCATGGCTGCGCAAGCCGTACGGGCGCTATACCAGGACTCTGCCCAACGGATATGGCTGGGGCATGCCGGTGGTGGGATTTCGGTTTGGGATCGGGAGCATTTTTTGGTGTATACCCGTTTGAGTAAGTTTATACGAGGCGACATTACCCGGATTTTTCAGGACTCCCGGGGAGCTTATTGGTTTACCACTGAAGCTTCCGGAGCCTTCTGTCTGGCCGATCCTTTCGTTTCGGACAGTCTGGTTTTTCAACACTATATGGGAGAAAACAATCTGAGTGACCGGGTTTACAATTACTGCCAGCTGTCGGATGGGCGCCTGTTTTTAATTACCGATGTTGGCATCCGGCAGTTTCAGACGGTCGACAGCACTTTTACCGGTTATCATCCACATGGGCTTACCCGCTACTTCAGTGTAATTGCCATGCTGGAAGACCGCGAGAAGAATCAGTGGTTTGGAACCTACAACGGGGGGCTCTATAAATACCTTCCCTCCAGGGATACTACCTATGCCTTTGATATTCGCGATGGGTTGACGTCGAACTGGATTTCGGATCTGGTATTGGGGCAGGATGGTGCGATATGGATTGCAACCTGGGGCGGCGGCCTGTCGCGTGTAAAAGGGAGCAATGTAGTAGGTTTTACTTCGGCCAACGGACTGGTTGCTCAATACCTTTTTGCCATTCGGGAAGATGTGGAAGGGAACTTGCTGATTGCCTCATCCAACGATGGGCTGGCGGTGTACAAAGGCGATGTGTTTGTCCATTACAATCAGGGCGATGGATTGCAACATCCCGACATTCTGGCCATAGCACAGGCAGGCAAAGATGGGTACTGGGTAGGTACCGAGGAAGGAATCTGTCAGTATCCGATCCGGCATCACGTACCCCGGGCAGGATTGGAGCACAGCCGGTTTTTCCCGCTGCGCGACCCGGAAATTCCAGCCGGACCGGTGAAATACATGTGTAAGAGTAACGACCACACCCTTTGGATAGGCACCGATACCCACGGGGTTTGGTATTGCGATTTGGCCACACATCAATGGCAGGAAGCATCCGTGTTGAATTCCTGGCTCGAAGAAAGCGATTATCCAATTACCTGCATGGATGCACGCCGGCAGGAACTGTGGGTGGGAACCTACGACGGGTTGCTAAAATACCATTTACCAAATGCTTCCGTACAAAGGTTCAGTACCGAACATGGACTGGTTGGCGATAATATCACAGCGGTGTATTGCGACCGGGAAGGTACTACCTGGGTGGGAGCCTACGTACAGGCAGGGATCAGTAGAATTGACCGGAACGATTCGGTAGGTTGGGTCGTATCCGGGGCTGCCATAACGCCAACCTGTATGGCAACCGATTACCAAGGGGTGCTGTGGTTGGGTACCCGCAGCCAGGGGGTCTTCCGGTGCTCCGGCGACACGTTGGTTGAAGTGCTGGATGTAGAGCAGGGTCTGCTTTCGAATCGTATTACCAGCCTGCTGGCCGACACCCTGGGCAATCTGTACATTGGTACCGATAAAGGAATAAATGTTTGGGTGCTGCCTGCTCAACGGCTGATCACCTACAATGAACGAAACGGTTTTGTGGGTGTCGAATGCAATCCGCTGGCATCCTGCCAGGGCCCCGATGGTAAAGTATGGTTTGGCACGCATTGGGGCATCAACGCGTTTGATCCGACCGATTTAAAACGCATGCAAAACGAAGCGCATGTTTTTCTGACCGAATTCCGGATCAATAATGAGCTCCGGGAGTTCCTTCCCGGCATGCACCTGAAGCCACGCGAAAATCATGTGGCCTTCCGCTTTAAAAGCATCTGCCTTACCAACCCCGATGCCGTGCGGTACCGTTACCGGCTCGAAGGAGTGGAGAACGAATGGCAAATGGTATCCACACAGAATCAGGTAACCTATCAGACACTGCCTCCGGGGAGGTACAACTTCCAGGTAATGGCTTGCAACAGCAGCGGAGTGTGGAACCGGCAACCGGAACACTATTCGTTTCTTATACTTTCGCCCTTGTACAAGCGATGGTACTTTATTCTTTCGCTTGGTGTGGTGCTGTTTGTGGCCATTCGGGTATACATTACAATACGGGAACGCAGTTTGTTGCTCGAAAAAAGCCTGCTCGAAGATAAAGTCCAGGCGCGGACCATACAGCTTTCGCAAGCCAATGTGCAGCTGGAGCGCAAGAATAAAGACATTACCGATAGTATACGCTATGCCCAGCGCATTCAAATGGCTATTTTGCCCTCCCGCATACCTTTCGGAGAGGTGATGATACTATTTCAACCAAAGGACATTGTGAGTGGTGATTTTTACTGGCTGGCTACCCAGGGAACCAAGGAACTGATGGCTGCTGTAGATTGTACCGGTCACGGAGTGCCGGGGGCGTTCATTTCCTTTATTGGCTACAGTTCGCTCAATAAAGTGGTGAAGGAAAAGGGCATTACTCAGCCATCGGAGGTACTGGATAAGGTCAACGAAAGCATTGTGCAGTCACTCAATTTACAATCGGAGGATGCGATTAAGGATGGTATGGATCTGGCGCTGATTTGTTACGACCGGGAAAAACAGCTGCTGGAATATGCCGGAGCCTTCAATCCGCTATACCTGATCCGAGGTGGTGAACTGACCGAAATTAAGGCCGATCGTTTTGCTATCGGAAAATCGAACGAGGCCACCAAGCGTTTTACGCCGCACCGGTTAAGAATTGAGAAGGGCGATACGGCGTACATTTTTTCCGATGGCTATGCCGATCAGTTTGGGGGAGAAGAAAATAAAAAATTCAAAACCACCCACCTTAAATCTTTGCTAGTTAGTATTCAGGATAAAAACATGGAAGAGCAGAAGCAAATCCTGAAACAGATCTTTTCCGATTGGAAGGGCGAAAATGAGCAGATAGATGATGTGCTTATTATGGGGAGAAGGTTTTGAGCAATAAAAGATAGGGGTAAATATACTCCGTCGAACAGGGTTAATTTGTAACTTTAGGGAACACCAATAGAACGTAGTATGGGAAATTGTCCCTTTTGCCAGAATCGAATACAGGAAGTGGTATTTGACGATACCCGTAATTTTATGGCGCTGTACAATATCGCCCCAATTTTTCCGGGGCATTCCCTGATTGTACCCCGTCGCCACGTGCAGTCGGTCATGGAACTGACCACTCCGGAGTTTGAAGAGTTAATGGACTTTACCCGCAGGGTTACCGTCGATCTGTTGGATGTATTTAAAGCCAATGCTTTTAACTGGACGCTGCAGGATCGTGAAGCCGCGGGACAAACCCTGGCACACCTGCATGTGCATATTGTGCTTCGGTTTCCCAACGACCTGCCCGACCCGGGCGATTGGTACCCGCTGGTAAAACAGAACTATGGCGAAATTCTCGACAGTGCTCACCGGCCCCACCTGGCAGATAAAGATATGCAAACCATAGTGCACCGTTTGCGGCATCGAACCGGGTTTAAGGGGGAGTGATGGGGGAAGAAAAAGTTAAAAAATCAGAATTTAGTATCTGGCAGACAGTGCTTTACCTAATTAAGGCCTAGGGAAGGCTACCCGTCCGGTTCCCGGCTTTTCTAATCCGATTTAATATCTTTTATATTCAGCTGCAAACTGGTTTGCCCGCGGAAGGTGTTTTCGGTTAATGTGTAGGCAATGTCGAAGGTGTTTCCGCCGGTAATTCGTTCAAACTTGGCACCCTGGCAGAAAGCAATAGCCGGCATGTCGTCGAACGGGTTTTCTTCCTGAATAAGGTTCAGCTTCAGGTGATCGCCTGCCGCCCCAACCTTTCGTCCCTGTCCGTTATCAGCAACGTTCTCCGAAAAGAATACCGGGTTCATGTTCCCCGGCCCAAAGGGTTGAAATTGCTTTAGAATACGATAGAATTTAGGGGTAATGTCCTTGAAGTCCAATTCCACATCGATATCGACCTGAGGAACCAGCTGTTCGGGGGTGATACGTTCACGGACCACCTGTTCAAAACGTTCTTTCAGTTTGGGAACATTTTCTTTTTTAAGGGTCAGGCCGGCAGCGTACATGTGCCCTCCGAAACTTTCGAGCAGGTCGCTACAGGCATTAATGGCCTCGTAAAGGTCAAAGCCGTCGACACTGCGCGCCGAACCGGTGGCGTAGCCATTCGACTCGGTGAGCACGATGGTGGGTTTGTAATACGTTTCAATGATGCGCGAAGCTACAATGCCCACCACGCCTTTGTGCCATTCCGGGTTGTAAAGTACATTGGAATAGCTGTCCTTCTGGTTTTTCTTTTGCAGCGACCGGATGGCTTCTTCCGTAATATTTTTATCGATATGGCGCCGATTTTGATTGTGGCTGTCAATTTTGTCGCACAGTACAATGGCTTCATCGGGGTTGTGCGAGATGAGCAGGTCGACCGCCTGCTTGCCCGACTCCATACGTCCGGCAGCATTAATGCGGGGGCCCAGACGAAAAACGATGTCTTCTACTGTCAGTTCACGATCCTCGATACCGGCCACACATTTAATGGCCTTCAGTCCGGTACAGGGCGCCTCGCTGAGTTTTTTCAGCCCGAAATACGTCAGTATCCGGTTTTCGCCGGTTATGGGCACAATGTCCGAAGCGATGCTAACGGCTAAAAGGTCTAGGTATTCGGTAATCGATTCGAAAGGGAGATCGTTTTTCTGCGAGTAGGCCTGTATGAGTTTAAAACCCACTCCGCATCCCGAGAGATCCTTATACGGGTAGGAGCAGTCTTCGCGCTTGGGGTCGAGAACGGCCACTGCCCGGGGAATGGTTTTACCGGGGGTGTGATGGTCGCACACAATGAAATCGACCCCTTTTTGCCGGGCATAATCGATCTTTTCAACCGCTTTTATGCCGCAATCCAATGCAATAACCAGCGATATTTTTTGTTCGGCAGCGTAATCAATTCCCCGCATCGAAATGCCATATCCTTCGGTATAACGGTCGGGGATGTAGTAATCCATATTCCGGTACAGCTTTTTCAGAAAGGAGTACATGAGGGCTACCGAGGTGGTTCCGTCCACATCGTAATCCCCGTAAACCAATATTTTTTCATTGTTATGAATTGCAGTTTCCAGCCGATCTACCGCCTTGTCCATATCCTTCATCAGGAAGGGGTCATGCAGGTTGGTCAGACTGGGGCGGAAAAAATCGCGGGCTTCGTCGAAAGTTTTAATGCCGCGTTGTACCAATAAGTTGGCCAGTACATGATGGATATTCAGCTCATACACCAACTTGTCGATCTCGGTTTTCCGGCCGCCTTCTTTTATTTTCCAGTATTTATCCATCTCTGTGGGGTTGAGCGTTCGCAAAAGTAGTAAAATTTAACGCCATCGGGGTTCCATTGGCGACAGAAATAGAACCGGCATCAGAATAATTATTTCAAGCATACTGTATCCGGAATACTTCGGTGGTTTTTTCCTTGAAGAGTTGTTTTACAGCCTCCATATCCTGTTTTTGGCCCAGCTCTTTTTGCATGGAGGTAACCCCCTTATCGATAAAACCACAAGGGTTGATATGCGCAAAATAGCAGAGGTCGGTGTTTACATTCAGCGCAAAGCCATGCATGGTTACCGCTTTGCTCACACGTACCCCGATGGCGCATATTTTCCGAGCCATGGGGGTTTGCGCATCCAGCCACACGCCGGTGGCACCTTCCAGCCTTCCGGCAGATATCGAATACTGGGCAAGGGTTTGAATAATGGCTTCTTCCAGCAGGTTAATGTACTGCTTCACTCCCAGCTTTAAGGCCTCTAGGTCGAAAATGGGATAGCCTACCAATTGCCCGGGCCCATGGTAGGTGATGTCGCCGCCCCGGTTGCTGCGATAATAGGTGGCATGTATCTTCTGCAGAAATTCATCCTGGATCAGCAAGTTGTTCAGCTGTCCGCTTTTACCCAAGGTATATACATGGGGGTGTTCGCATAAAAGCAGCGTACCTGCCGTTGTGGCGGTGGTATTTTTACGAGCCTGCAAGGTTTCCTGAAGTAAATTTTCCTGATAGTCCCAAGCTTTGCCGTATTCCATCAATCCCAAGTCGCGATACTGTGTTAGGAGTGCCATATTCGCCCTGTTTAAGCGTTAACATGCTGTTCGGCATGGTACGACGACCTGACCTGGGGGCCGCTTTCCACATAACGAAAACCCATTTTCAGCCCAATGGCTTTCAGCCGGGCGAATTCCTCGGGGCGTATGTATTCCTTCACCGGGTAATGCTGGTTCGACGGGCGCAGGTACTGCCCCAGGGTAACCACTTTTACATCGGCATGAAAAAGGTCGAGAAGAGCCTCTTCCACTTCGTCAGGGGTTTCGCCCAGTCCGAGCATAAGCCCCGATTTGGCTACCGCTGCCGACTGCGAAACGTAGGCCAGTACTTCCAGGCTGTGTTCATAGCGCGACATGGATCGTACTTCGGGAGTCAGCCGTTTTACGGTTTCAAGGTTGTGAGAGATCACCTCCGGCTTTTCGTTAATTACCCAATCGAGTGCCTTGTGGCCTCTGCGGAAGTCGGGGATCAGTACCTCCAGGGTCAGGCCCGGGTTAACTTCCTTTACCGTTCGAATGGTGTCGGCCCAGAATTGCGCCCCGGCATCGGGCAGCTCATCGCGGCATACCGAGGTAAGCACGGCATGTTTTAAGTTCAATTCCCTAATGGTATGAGCCAGTCGTCGGGGTTCGTCATAATCTACCGGGTCGGGCTTTTGGGTTTCGACCTGGCAAAATTTACAATTACGGGTACATTTCTCGCCCAGAATCATAAAGGTGGCCGTGCCAGCACTCCAGCATTCGCCTTTGTTGGGGCAGTTGCCGCTTACGCAGATGGTGTTCAGCTTCTGACGTAATACCAGATTTTTTACTTTGGAATAGTCGGCTCCGTGTGGCATTGGAACTTTCATCCAATGGGGCAGGCGGGGACGTGTTTCGGTGGACTGACTCATGAACTGTTTTTTTCAAAGGTATGTATTCTAAACTGCCCTGCGAAGAAATTGTTTAATCGGGCGAGAGGAGGGGCTACTCGTTTAGTGGCTGTAAAGCATAATAGTTTGCTGGTGTAATGGTGCAAAGAGCTCTCCAATGGATCAATTATACGGTTTAGCAGCATGCCACATCCTCAGGCTATCACCATCGCTGTGCCGCCAAATCGCCCAGCGTAATTCCCGGGTGCCGGTAACGCGCCTTGCCCTGCGATTGGTTTTTATACTGAATAACCCCTTGCGAACAATTATGAATACAGGCAAAGCAGGAAAGGCACCGGTCGGACCAGTGGGGGCGTTTGTTGCGGAGTTGAATGTTTTGTGCCGGGCAAACCATTTGGCAATAGCCGCAGCGTATACAGCCTTCGTCGAGGTGGAAGTGCCGGGCGGTTTTATGCAGGTTCCGGATTTTTATCCGGTTCACGATACGCAGCGCCTTGCAGCCGGGCAGCGCTGTTCTTTGCTTCCGCAGGATCTGTTGAGCCAAGGAAGCAACTATGGGCTCACTTTCGGTAGATGCTTTTTGGGGGTTGATTCCTCCCGGATGCCGAAACTTCGCAAAGTAGGTTGCAGGCATGGGCAGGTAGAAACCGGCGTGCAGTTGCAGCCCTTTTATCTGCAAATCTTCCTGCAACTGGTAAAAGGCTGCGCTCCAACGCGGGTTGCCTCCGGTAACCACTGCGAACAGGTAGGTAGCTTGCGACAGGTCGGCCTGCGCCACAAACCGGCGGATAATTCCGGGTGTTCCCAGGTGGTGCAGGGGGAATACTAGGCCCACGGTTCGATAGGGAACAACAGTCTGCGCTTCTTTCAAGCAGTTCACGATTGGGTGTAATTGGCTGTTGGGCAATGCTTCCTCCAACACTCTGGCAATACATAAACTATTACCCGTACCGGTGAAATAATACATGCCGGAATGCGGCTTCTGATTTTCGGACACGACGCGTTCTTTTGTGGTGGCGCAAAGGTATTAAGATATTTCATCGAACACAGTGCGTGCCTGGCATTTTCAGGCACTTAGGGGGTGAAGTTAGTTGGCAGCACAGGGCTTTTTCGGTACACCATACTGCAAATGTCACGCTTGCATCCATGTCCCTGCACAGCGATATGCTGCCTTTAGGACGTATTGCCTGGTTTTGTAATATGGATTCGCAAATACCCTGCATAGCGCAAAAACCTCGTATGTGTAAGTGACAGTACGGGTGTAGTTCCTTCGTTTGTTACCTAATGAAAGTATGTTAAAATAATACAACCGGGGCATTGGAGTAATTCTGATTTTTAAGAGGATGTCTAAATTTTGAGTTTTAAGCTGTTAAAAACTATTGGCCCGACATATTGCAAAGTTTTATTTCTTCGAGATACAACCAATACTTCTTAAAAATGAGGAGATATCCAAGTGATCTGACCTATTGCAGATGGCCATATAAAAACAAATTAGAATTTTAAACTGGATGTTGTGAATGGGCAATATATGATTCTGTTGGCGATTGCATTTATCATCCAGTGGTTTTCAAAGATGTCCGCATGACTATGTAATAATCCTTAAATATTTAGCATTTATGAAACGAAAAATTTCACTAGTGCTTCCTTTTATCCTGGAGGCTGTTTTGGTATTTGGTCAGATAAAAACTGATCTGGGAGCGGAGATCAATAGCACCATTCCTTTTAATAAACAGATTAGCAGTAATACATCTGTATTAACTGACAATGCCTTTCGATACCAGCAGGTTACCGATTCATTTCAGTTCCTGGAACGAAATTATACATTTCATGCAAGCCATTTGTCCCGTGAAAATTTATTTCATGAAAACTCCAAAACAAATCTCGACAAGTTGCAATCAGATGAATCGAATGTGTGGTTGGATTCAATAATGATTTATTGGTATCACAGTGATCGGGATTCTGTATTGGGTAGTAAGCGAATAATCCGACATACTCAAAATGGAAGGTTGGTTGAATCTAAAGGGTATAGGTGGTCTTGCACTAACGATGAATGTAGATGGCAGTTAGATTTAGGAACTGTTTATAGCCGAAGATTTAACGATGATGGTAAAATAACACAAGAGGTCAGTACATTTTTTAAGTCAGAGTACAGTTATAACTTGAATGGCAAGTTGGCATATCAAATAGGGTATGAATCGATTAATTATCAATGGGTGCTTACGTATAAGTGGGAGTATGTTTACGATTCAAATGGTATGGCTACATCCATGTTAACATATGGTTTTTCCATGGGAGCTTGGAATTTGGCAAATAAACAGGATTACTTCTATGATTCCATTGGAAATATAACTTTGTGGGTGAGTTATAACAGGGATACTGAAAACAACAATTGGATTTTCAAAGATAAGGACGTGTACTATTATGATGAAAATGGCCATGATACTTTGCAATTGGGTTACAAAGCATACTCCGGCGGAACTCTTGAAGATTGTTACCTGAATGATAAATATGTAGCGAAGTACGATTCGGACGGGTATGTAATATCAGAAGCATGGTATCGTCTTACTCAAAACAATCAATGGGAAGGTGAATACAAGTATACTTATCTTTATGATGAAAATAAAAACCATAAGGTTGATATCGGCTATTCATGGGATGAGGAACAAAACAACTGGAAGTTGGATGGGAAATGGTTTAGATACAAATTGATACCTCATGTTTCGTCAATTAACCAAATAGCTAATTTGGAATGTGCGATTTACCCGAACCCGTTTACTAATAATATTACCATCAAATCAGATAATATAACTGGTAAAACAACTTTTAAACTTTTTGATTTGAATGGAAACAAGTTGATTGAAAAAGATATACCTGCCTTTTCAACCATTAGCTTAGAGGAACTACCTCATGGTCTTTATATCTACACACTTCAGCTCAATGGGCATTTGCAAAGTGGGAAGCTGGTTAAGCAATAACTGAGGCGTTTATAATGGTTAGTTTGGGAGTATAAAATGAGAGTATAAAATAGAGAGTATATATACAATCTTTTTTATACTGCCTTTTTAACCCGAAAAATTCACAGGAATGCATTGAAAAATGGGTGTAATGAGCTATATTTGAAATAGTTACAATCAAATCTAGCGATTTTCATTACACCCAAAAATGAGCAATAAAGATACAGTATTCTATAGAGGTGAAACAGCGATAAAGCTGGATTTTTCAGCAGAAGAAATCAGTAGCGATGGGGCGGTACTACTGCTGGATAAATTAGAGCGCAAACATAAGCTAATCCGTTATTTTAGCCGCTTCATTCCCGATGATCGGCATCCGTTGTACATTACCCATAGCATGGAAAAACTGTTAAAGCAACGGGTCTACACCTTAATGTAGGGCTACCAGGACGCAAACGATGTACACTACCTGAAAAATGACCCCATACTGAAAGACATCTTGGATGGCGAACTGGCCTCGCAACCAACCATATCGCGTATGGAGAACAGCTTGGATAAACATTCGATATTCGCCCTATGTTATGCCTGGGTCTC
>QKEH01000118.1 GCA_003252385.1 Bacteroidota bacterium
TCTTTTCATCTACTGAGCTGATCTCAAAATGCTGGGTAATGTCCTCAGGGAAAAATACACTTAGCAGGCTTTTTATTAATTCAGGTGATTCCATGCTCCAAAGTAAGCAATACTTCTCCAGCACCTCAAATTAATATTTAGCCGGATTACCCATCCACTATCCGATAACCCTTATTCCCCAAGGATAACACACCCATCCGGTTCCGTAGCACCTGTCCCATGCCGTTAGTAATTTCCGGAACTTCGTCCGCCCGCATACTGTCCATAACGACAGGAAAGGGCACAATTATCCCCTGTTCCCAGGGGGGGGGTAGCCTGTACTCAGGTTGGGGTTTCACGGTTGTACCAGCAAACCTTTGCCCGTTTGGCTTGTTTCCCGTACTTTTGCCCCGCTATGAATTTAAAACAGCAATTAACTCACCCGGTATTTAATGTAGTGGCCGAAGTAGCCCGCGAGAAAAACCTGGAATGCTATGTAATTGGAGGCTTTGTGCGCGACCTGCTCCTGCTGCGGCCCTCCAAGGATATTGATATTGTAGTGGTTGGCAGCGGTATTGATCTGGCTACTGAAACCGCCCAACGCATGGGTAAAATTAAGGTGAGCGTTTTCCGGAATTTTGGCACGGCCATGTTTAAATTCCGGGATAGCGATATTGAATTCGTAGGTGCCCGGCGCGAATCGTACCGGCGCGATTCACGGAAACCCATCGTAGAAGACGGCACGCTGCAGGACGACCAGCAACGGCGCGACTTCACCATTAATGCCCTGGCACTTTCTCTGAATCCCGACAATTATGGCGACCTGATCGATCCCTTTGGAGGACTGGAGGATATGGAGGCACGTCTGATTCGCACCCCGCTCGACCCCGACACCACCTACTCCGACGACCCCCTGCGCATGATGCGTGCCATCCGCTTTGCTACCCAGCTGGATTACAGGATTGAAGACGACTCACTCAAAGCTATCGGCCGGAACGCCCACCGCATCGACATCATCTCGAAGGAACGCATAACGGACGAGCTGAATAAAATTATTGCCTCTCCCTCGCCCTCCCGGGGGTTTTACCTGCTTGACCAAACCGGACTGCTCGAACTCATTTTCCCGGAGATGCACCACCTCAAAGGAGTGGATCTGCGCGATGGACGGGGACATAAGGACAACTTTATTCACACCCTGAGAGTGCTCGACAACCTTTCCGCTGTTTCCGATAACCTTTGGTTGCGATGGGCCGCTATACTGCACGATATTGCCAAGCCGGCCACCAAACGCTACGACAAAAACACCGGATGGACCTTCCACGGCCATGAATTCCTTGGTAGCAAGATGGTTCCTTCCATTTTTAAACGATTAAAGCTTCCGCTGGGAACTCCCATGAAGTACGTGGGCAAATTGGTACAACTGCACCTGCGTCCCATTGTGCTCGCCGAAGATGTCGTAACCGACAGTGCGGTACGTCGCCTGCTCTTCGATGCCGGCGACGACGTGGACGATCTGATGGTGCTGTGCGAAGCCGATATCACCTCCAAGGACGACCGCAAGGTAAAGCGCTACCTCGATAACTTTAAACTGGTTCGGCATAAGTTGAAAGAAATTGAAGAGAAGGATGCCGTGCGCAACTTTCAGCCCCCGGTAACCGGCGAAATGATTATGGAACATTTTGGCCTCTCGCCCTGCCGTGAGGTAGGCCTGCTGAAAAATGCCATTAAGGAAGCCATACTCGAAGGTGAAATAAAAAACAATCCTGACGAAGCCTGGTCGTATATGCTCACCAAAGCCGAAGCTCTTGGCTTGAAGCCGGTAAAATAAATCAGGGTTACCCGGTGAGAGTAACCCTGATGAATAGTTCCGTGAGTTACTACCTAGAAATAGTAGTTTAATGAGATTTTAGTATAGGTTGGGCTCAAGCTCAACTTGAGGTCTTCTTCTACATCGTGAGCATTATAATTGCTTTCGTAAGAATAATTGCTCTTCACTCGAATGTAACGCAAGCCAAATTCACCTCCCAAGCTAAAATTGTCATCAAAAAAGTACTCGGTGCCAAAGCCCAGTTCGCCACCCCATAATTTTAAGCCTTCCACCTGCGAATCCAATACATCTTCAACATCTTCGTCCTCCAGATTGAACTTGGCGGTAACCATGGGTTTTGAAAGGGTCAGCGTGGTGTACGCCTTAATCTGATTTTGGGTATACACAAAATACTTAACCCCGATATTCGGGACAAACAGCTGCCCCTTTACTTTCGCCTTGGAATCGCTACTGCCGTAATCGACTTTGTACGAGTAGTTAATCTTTCCATATTGCAGGCCGCCATAAACAACCATTTTTTCATCGATCTGATAACCGAAACTGGCACCGTTAAAAGATAAACCAGGGGACACTCCAAAGCTGAATTGTGAAAAAACATTTGCCGACATCAGACACAAAAGGCCCGCCAGCACATACCATTTAGTTTTCATTGAAATAGATTTTAGTGAATATTTGATGGTTGATAAAGTTTATGCCATTCTTGTTTACAAGTTCCAATAATATTGATTCTTACACCTGCCGCTAAACATACACTTTTCGCCCTCTGCTAACCTTCGTGGTTTAAAACCGGTATCCCTTTACAAAAAACAAGCCAAAAGGTGAGTCGTCCTTTTTTTGCAATCCGCAACAACACCTAAAATACGTCGCAAAGCTAAAATACTTTTTCAAATTATGGCCTGTTGACCTATGCCAATAGGCAGTAGCCACACAGGCAATGGAATGGATCGGGTCCACGAATAATCCGTGATGCTGTATTTTTGCTACCTTTGCGCACATAAAAGGTAACCATGGCCAAAGAACTCCATATTTTGTATGAAGACAACCACCTGATTGTGGTTAACAAAACCAATAACGATTTGGTGCAAAAAGATGCCACAGGCGATTTGGCCCTCGACGACCTGCTGAAAGTATACCTGAAAAACAAATACCACAAACCCGGCAACGTGTTTTTAGGTATCCCGCACCGGCTCGACCGGCCGGTAAGTGGTGCAGTGGTGTTTGCCCGCACCAGCAAAGCCCTGACCCGCTTGAACGAATTGTTCCGTTCGGGTGACGTAAAAAAAACCTATTGGGCTCTGGTGAAAAACCGCCCCCAACCCGAGTCGGGTACGCTGGTTCATTTTATGGTGCGAAACACCAAACAGAACAAATCGTACTGCCATGCCTCCGAAGTAAAGGATTCCAAACGTGCCGAACTGGACTACCGCCTGCTGGCCAGCTCCGATCAATACCATCTGTTGGAAATTGACCTGAAGACCGGCCGTCATCACCAGATACGCGCCCAGCTGGCTACGCTGGGATGCCCCATCAAGGGTGACCTGAAATACGGCTTTCCGCGCTCCAATCCCGATGGGGGCATCTCGCTACATGCCCGGCAGATTTCATTTATCCATCCGGTTTCCTCGGAACTGGTCGAGATTGTAGCTCCTCCTCCTAATAACGATACCCTTTGGGACTTCTTCGTCAAGAACCAAAGCTAGCAGATTGCACCTGCACGTTTCGCTGTGCACACAGAATGAATACTGTTAGAGGGCTCCTTCCCTGGATACCAAACGAAACAACAAACGGAAAGGTCTCAATTAATAGCCTTGGAAACCAGTTAATGGCTGCACTGATGATCGTCGCCGTGATGTGAGCAGGTTTCGCCCGAGTCTTTAACCAAGTCTCTTAAATACGCTTCCGCCAACAAACGAACCGGTCCTGTACAACCCCGAAAAACCTGAATCCCGGCCTGCGAAACTTTATTCACTGCCCCCTGGCCCATATTACCGGCCAGCATTACCTTTACACCCTTTTCCTGAAGGACTGTGGCAATGTCGGACTTACAGCCACATCCCTGTGGTGCCTGAAATAATTCTTCGTTAACAATGGTTTTAGTATCCGATACCGAATAAATGGTATAATACTCACAATGACCAAAATGGTCGTCGACCTGCTGATTTCTGGAGGGTATTGCTATTTTCATTTCTATTTAAGTATAAGATATTATAAGGCATATTCTGCAACAAAGCCTATTGGCCGTTTACCATCAAATCGAGGCGTTCCATGGTGTGGTGTCTCCGTTTGCGGTCTTTAACCACCAGGGTCGATGTGGGAGCCTCGGATTTCTTGTTGAAAACAATATCGTGACCTACACATAAACCTAACACCAGGTTCATTTCAGTATTACTGCCGTTGAGCACAGCAGCTTGTCCCGCCGGATTGCATAATGTCCCCTGGCTTTCGGGGCGGATGGCACTACGAGGTATCTTCCCAACTTTACAATGCACCCGTACCACTTCAAATCCCTCCTGCTCCAAATGCTTCTCCAGTGCCACCGATTCCTTCTCAAACGAAATGCAATTGGCAATGCCTATGCGCTTCATGCCGGCTGCCCGTGCAAAAACCACCAGCTCATCCACCCGGTCGTTTGTCCGGTTTATCGAATCTTCTGCCAGCTGCATGGTTTTCCAATCCGAATCGCTATACAGCTCCTTAAACTCCCTCTCTTCCATATTATAGTATTACTTATTTCTGTTTCTATAATAAACAACATCCTGCAAGTTCCGGATTTTGGCGTCCAGAACAATAATCTGCACTTTATTCTTTAATGCCATCTGCTGAATTTTTAATCCCAGCTCGTAAGCAGCCAAAGTACTTACCCCCATCTCGTTTACCAGCATATTAAAAACTTTTCGCCCGGCATGCAACGGGTTATTGGCATACGGATTGGCCAGTAATACCGGAAGGGTTCCGTCCAGAATCGCAAAGAAAGCACTACGGGCAAACTGCATGCTTAACGCGCTGTCCAAACTG
Source organism: Bacteroidota bacterium (assembly GCA_003252385.1). Classification (GTDB taxonomy): domain Bacteria; phylum Bacteroidota; class Bacteroidia; order Bacteroidales; family UBA10428; genus UBA10428. Next base: position 4,823 of record QKEH01000118.1, read on the forward strand.
TATGTTGATATAGGGACCACCAACTTCATACCTCATCCTTTAACCCGCTCGTACTGGTTACTCCCACATAAAGGACAACACTCCGCCCCCTTCCCAACCGGATCGTTAAACTTGCTTCGACACGCCAAACAGGCAAACCACCGGCCTTCGAAAATGGCGGTTCCACCTTCTATTATCACCTGGCGCCCTTCGGTTAAGGCCGAAGCTATTTTAAACCTGGCTCGCTCGTAAATCCGCGTTAACGTAGGACGCGAAACCTGCATAAACCCCGATGCTTCCTCCTGCGACAGGTGTTCATAATCCAACAACCGTATGGCTTCATACTCTTCGAGATGAAGCATAACAATACGCTCGGGCTCCTGGGTATAATGCCCCAAAGGCATAAACCCCTTCACCCGTGGAGGAGACTGTATTTTACTTATTTGCCGGGGACGTGCCATCTACTGAAATGAGGATGCAAATATATTGAACATATGTTCATAACCCAAGCCCGACGGTAAAAAAACATTCCGCCTTGAATCTTCTTTTTACCAGGCAAATCGTCTTTTGTTGAAAATTACGCATCCCAAACCTCCTATCCACGATGCTTTGCTTGTATTTTTGTCGAAATAGCGCTCTGCGCACGCTGCTCGTGGTTGCATGAATTGGATGAAAAAATCCGGCTCATGGAATACCCGGCTACCGTGCGTCAGTTACTGGTTCTGGCCAGTGACGAGAAGCACAAGAGTAAACCAAGAAACTGAATTGCGTTTGAAGACCATTTGGATAACACTACTGGCAGGGGTATTTGGAATAGCATCCGCGAATACCGGGCGAAAAATAAGCCAGGAAGAGTATATTGACACATATAAAGAGATTGCCATGCGCGAAATGGAGCGCAGCAAAATACCGGCCAGCATCACCCTGGCTCAGGGAATTCTTGAATCGGGACATGGCAACAGCACGCTGGCTCGCCGGGCCAACAATCATTTCGGAATAAAATGTCACGATTGGAATGGTAAAAGCATTACTCACGACGACGATGCCCGTAACGAATGCTTCCGAAAGTACAAAACCGCCGAAGAGTCGTTCCACGACCATTCGGAGTTTTTAACCACGCGCAGCCGCTACGCCGACCTGTTCTCGCTGGAGATCAGCGACTACAAGGGTTGGGCCAAAGGCCTTAAAAAATCAGGCTATGCAACCAGTCCCACGTATGCCGAAGCGCTTATACGTATTATTGAAACCAACAACCTGCAACAGTACGACTCCGAAGTGCTGGCACGTAGTAACGAACACTTGAAGGGAAAACCCGAATACGATAAAACCGAATATGCCGGAGGCCGTAAGGTCTTTTTTAAAAATCGGGTAAAGTACGTCTGCGCCCGACAGGGAGAAACCTTTCAGGATCTTAGCGAGGAGTTGGATCTCTTCCAGTGGCAACTTCCCAAATACAACGACCTGCCCGAAAGCCACACCTTCGCCGAAGGCGATATGGTCTACCTGCAACCCAAACGCAGCAAGGCCGAAGCCGGAAATAAATTCCATACCGTTCAACCCGGCGAAAGCCTGCTTGATATTTCGCAACAGTATGCCATCCGGCTCGATGTGCTGGCGCGGCGTAACCAGCTTGCCACCAATTCCGTTCCGGAGCCAGGTTCAAAGCTACTGCTCAGAGGCCGCAAGAAAGCCACCCACCCGGTGCAGCCGGAAACTGCAACTGCCAGAACTCCGGTTAAAATCAAACGCCCCGACCTGCCAACCACAAAAGAATCCGAGGAATCCCAGGACGAATTTCAGGTAGAGTTTGATCCGGATATCTAAGCTAGTCCGGCTTACGCAATCAACCACTTACACTAGGCTACCTCACTCAAACCTTGAGGTGAAATTTGTAATCTGTTGGCAGATTAGCTTTTATTCTCTATTTTAGACCCACGAATTATTACAGGACATATGCCATACAAGGAGAAAAAAATAGAAAAACTGTACTATTCCATAGGCGAAGTAGCCAACATGTTCGATGTCAACACCTCCCTTATTCGTTTTTGGGAAAAAGAATTCGATGTTATCCAACCCCGGAAAAACAAAAAAGGCAACCGCTTCTTCACCAAACAGGACATCCACAACATTGAACTGATCTATCACCTGGTAAAAGTTCGCGGACTTACTCTCTCCGGAGCTAAAAAGAAACTCAAAGAAAACAAAGAGGACACCCAGAATAATTTCGAAGTCATCCAGTCGCTGACCGAAATCAAGAATCTCCTTCTGCAAATCAAGGATAACCTTTAGGCCTCAACTCCACCTATATAATACACCGAATATGCAGATCCAGGACGTACTGCGAAAAGTAGAAGAACTGGCACCACTCAGCCTGCAGGAATCGTACGACAATGCCGGATTGCTTACCGGCAATCCAAAATGGAACATCACCGGGGTTCTTTGCACGCTCGACGTGGTGGAAGAAACCATCGATGAAGCCCTGCGCCTGAAGGCCAACCTGATCATGTCTCACCACCCGGTAATCTTTGGTACGCTAAAAACCTTAACCGGCCGGAATGCCACGGAACGCATCCTGATAAAAGCCATTCAGAACAACATAGCCATTTATGCGGCCCACACCAACCTGGATAACATTCAAAATGGAGTTAACCAGACCATTGCATGGCAATTGGGTCTGATCAACACACGCATACTGGCCCCTTCGGGAAATAGGCTCAACAAACTGGTTACCTTTGTTCCCGAAAAGGAAGCCGACCGGGTACGTCAGGCCATTCTGACAAACGGTGGCGGACACCTTGGAAAATACGATCAATGCAGCTACAACCTCCACGGAACCGGTACTTTCCGGGCTGGGGAGGATAGCAATCCTTTTATAGGCCAACGGGGCCAAATCCACCACGAGCCTGAGGTACGCATCGAGACCATTGTCCCCGACTATCACCTTTCTACCTGTATTAATGCCATGCTGGCTGCCCATCCGTACGAGGAGGTTGCCTACGACGTATACCCGTTAAAGAACACTTTGAACAGCGTAGGTGCCGGAATTATTGGCGATCTTCCCAAGGCAATGCCATCCGATGAATTTCTAAGAAAACTAAAAGACACCTTTGGTATTCCGGTGATACGCCATGCCGGCCGTTTGGAGGATGCCATTCAAAAAGTGGCACTTTGCGGGGGCTCGGGCAGCTTTCTGCTGCGCAACGCGCTGAGCCAAAATGCCGATGCCTTCCTTACCGGCGATATCAAGTACCATCAGTTCTTCGAGTCCGAAGACCGGCTGCTCTATTGCGACATCGGACACTATGAAAGTGAGCAATTTACCCCGAAAATATTTTATAGCTTACTTACAAAAAATTTCAGTACATTTGCCGTTCATTTGACAAGCATAGTCACTAATCCGATAAAATATTACGTGTAAAATGGCAGAAACTAAAGCAAAATCTTCTGGGTTAACAGACATATCGGTAGAAGAAAAACTCCGCACCCTTTATAAGTTACAGAAGGTTTCATCCGAAGTGGATAAAATCCGCACCCTGCGCGGCGAACTTCCTTTGGAGGTACAGGATCTTGAAGATGAAATCGTTGGTTTGGAAACGCGTATCAACAAGTTTAAAGAAGAGGTTAGCAGTCTGGAACGGAACATTGCTACCAAAAAAAACGAGATTGTTGAAGCGGAAGGTTTAATTGCCAAGTACAAAGACCAGCAAAACAACGTACGCAACAATCGGGAATACGATTCTCTTTCAAAAGAAATTGAATACCAGACGCTGGAAATTGAACTCTGCGATAAACGCATTCGGGAATTTACCCAGCAAATTAAAGACAAAAAAGAAGTCATCTCGGAATCACAAGCCATATTCGACGATCGCAGCAAAGATCTTGATGATAAGAAAGCTGAGCTGAACGAGATTGTTAACGACACCCAAAAAGAAGAAAACGAGTTGCTTTCCAACGCAACCAAATACGAAGAAGTAATTGAAGAACGTCTGCTTTCTGCTTTCCATAAAATCCGCAAGAATGCACGTAACGGCTTGGCCGTAGTAATGGTTGAGCGCGATGCCTGTGGCGGATGCTTCAACAAAATCCCTCCCCAGAGACAGTTGGATATCAAATCGCGTAAAAAAATTATTGTTTGCGAATATTGCGGCCGTATCCTGGTCGATGACGACATTTTGGAACTTCGTCCCGCCGAAGAATAATAGCAAGTTAAGATCTATCATAAAAGCCATCCTTTCCCGGGATGGCTTTCTTTTTTCATGAAAAGCTCTCAAGGTTTTTCCTGAGCACTAGCCGTGCCGGCGTGCGGCCTGTAGAAGGAACTCTCGGGGATCGCATCAAGATGCTCCCGGGTATCCCTGATAAAACGTTCCAAACGAACGCGGTTGTCGGGTGTCATCTTAAAGCTATCCGGAGTAGTCTCGTACTTCGCCACTGGCAAAATCTGAAATACCGACCGGCCCGGTATGCGGTAATCATCGCGCCATACCCAGTGCGGCAGATACTGCAAACTATCCAGAACCGTTTGTTCCCCTTCCTTGCTCAGGTGCAATTCGGCAATAATACCCCCGTCGGTATAGGGATCGCGTTGGTTCGACACAAAGTTGCCCAGCGAATACACCACCGGATAGTGGGTTAAGGAATCTCCAGGCAGCTGCAGGAAACGAACCGGCTGCACCACATGTGGATGCGAACCTATAATAGCATCAGCGCCTTGTTCAATTAAAAAAAGTGCAAGCTGTTCCTGTTCCGAATTCTCCAGTCGCTCGTATTCTTTACCCCAATGGATACATACAATAATATAATCGGACTGGGCTGCCTGTGCCTGTTGCAGTTCTTCTTCCATCCGATTGCGCTCAATCCGGTTCACCACCAGCGGATCCCTCACCGTCAAGCCGTTGGTGCCATAGGTGTAATTCAGTAAAGCTACCCGAATGCCGTTCTTCTCTATAATCAGCGGATGCCGGGTTGCCCGCTCCGCCGAATCGCGATAGGTGCCGGCATGTAAAATTGCCATACTGTCCAGCCGATCTAAAGTGCGCAGCATTCCCTGAGCTCCCCGGTCGAGTGCATGGTTATTGGCCGTAACCAGCACATCAAAGCCCGCATCCCGGGTGGCCAGCGCCAGTTCGTTGGGGCTCGAAAACTGAGGGTACCCCTTGAACGGTGGCCCTGCCAGGGTAACCTCCAGATTTGCCACGGCAATATCGGCCGCCTGTACGTAATCGGAAATCAGGCTGAAAGTAGGTCGATACTGATACTCCCGCAAAGAGGAGTCGTAGGCATTACGAATCTGACTGTCGTGTCCCATAATATCGCCGGCAAACAACAGGGTTAAATGCGGCCTATCCGCCTCAACCGAAGCGGAATCCATCGTCTGAGCCCGAAGGGACAGAACGGGACCGGAACCCAGCCAGACGATCCATCCGACACAAAACCACACCCGGCCTTGGGTATGCCAAAATTGATTATCTTTATCCATAACACAAATATAATGTAGCCCCAGTAATAAGGGTGAATTTTTTTTGGCACCATTTTAGCTTCACCCAGGTAAACTTTACGAACCATGAAAGCACAGAAATTCTTACTCGGAATTGCACTACTAACCAGCATGCTTGCCTGCGAAGACCCCACCGACCCGGAAACCAAAGCCGAACGCCTGGCCGGTCGCTGGATGGTGGAAGAAGAAGATCATTTAAAATCCGTAAACGATTCGTACCATGTTGAAATTGAAATCCACCCCATTTATGAAGACCGGATATTGATCGATAATTTCTATGCCCTCAGCTCCGATAACAGCATCTACGCCGATATTAACAACATGACTCTGGAAGTACCGGAACAGGAGATCGATGGATTCTCGATCCATGGTTCTGCAACCATTGCCTCTGATTACAAGCATCTCACCTGGGTCTATTTTGTCGATGACGGAAGCGGAACTGAACTTGAAGTCCATGCGGAATTCACCAAAATTGAATGATGGCCATGCTGAAGATCTCCTGAAAATATTGTACATTTCCTACGACAATTAGCCACATACCCAGTGGAAGAACGTATTGACATACATAAAATACTGGTGCCGGTCGACTACTCCGAGTCCAGTGTACAAGCTTGTCGTTATGCACTGAAAATTGCATCCAAAGCCAAAGCTGAACTTTTCCTCTTTCACGCCTTCTACTCCCCGGCATTTGATCTGATTGAACTTTCAGGCAATAAATCCACACAAAAAAAACTCCGCGAAGAAGTTACCCAAAAACTGATGGTGAACGAGAAAGTTACCATGCAGGCATTCCGGGAACGAATCGTGCATTTTCCGGAAGCAAAAAAAATTTCGCCGGATCAATTGCTTACCGATATCCATGCGGGAGAGGCAAAGAAAGAAATACCGGCACTTTGTGCCACATATCGCCCCGATTTAGTGGTAATGGGCTCTCACGGAAGAAGTGATGACTCTAAATCCATCTTGGGCAGTATTACGGAATACGCCATTAAGCGACTGCCTTACCCGATTCTTTCCGTACCTGTGCATTATTCTTTTGTCGGCCACGAGAAAGTTAACAACATTCTCTTTCTAACCGACTACGACGAGTCGGACTTCGTCAGTATTAAGAAATTGATGGGATTTGCCCACCTGATGAATATGTCCATTTATTGTTTGCATATAGGCTCCCAAGTCGAAAAATGGGACGAACTTAAAATGAATGGTCTGAAGCAATATTTTAAAACCACGTATCACACGGTAAAAGTAGAATGTGATATTTTAAATAAAACGGACTCGAAGATCAATTCCATCAACCAATATGTGTTGGAAAAAAACATCAACATCATATCCATTACCACACGTAAGCGCAATATCATAGAGAAGTACCTGAAACCCAGCCTGACCAAAAAACTGTTTTACCAGACCAATATTCCCCTGTTGGTGTTTCATTCCTGACAGATTGAATGATTTCTCCGTAAGCATGAAGTTTATCCGCCAGAGACTTTAAAAACCGGCATTCCAATTCGTGCCACATGGCACAGGAACTTTTTACAACTTATTCATCTGAATCAGATATAGCGCACAGGCATGTAGCACTTTAATACCCGCTTGTTGGGCCAATTCAGCCAGTTCGTCGTTTACGGTACCCGGATTAAAAACGAGTTGTCGGGGTTTCAGGTCGACAATGGATTGATAGTACCCGGGCTGGTGCGTTGGATTGATGTAGAGCAATACCGTATCGACCTCTTCACCGGGAGGTATGTGGGGTAAAACCGGAATCCCGAAAACCGGTTCGTCGGTTCTGCGCCCCACGGCAATAACCTCACGGTTTTTGTGGATTAAACGCCCTATGGCCTGGTACGACTTTCGCCACGAATCCGGGCTGGCTCCAATGATTAGAATTTTTCCCATCCCATCAGATTAAACTTCACCGTATAACACAACAGGAGTTTCCTTGTTCACCCCGAACAGCTACCCGCTCGCCCTTAGTGGGCAATAACAGTTGGTTTAGCGTTGAAGCAGAACTACGGCCTGAGCAGCTACGCCTTCCTCACGACCTACAAAACCCAGCTTTTCGGTAGTGGTTGCTTTTATGTTAATACATTCGGGATCCACCCCCATACAATGCGCTAAAGCCTGCTGCATTTGTTCAATATGAGCACGTAGTTTAGGACGTTCCAAAGATACCGTAGCATCCATGTTTACCACGTTGTATCCCTTTTTATCCAGTATCAGGCGAACTACATGTTTTAACAACTGCTTGCTGTCAATTCCTTTGTACCGGGGATCGGTATCCGGAAAATGCAGCCCGATATCGCCCATTCCCGCAGCCCCTAAAAGGGCATCGCAAATGGCGTGAATCAGCACATCGCCATCCGAATGCGCTACCGGTCCTTTTTCATAAGGTACAACTATACCCCCCAAAGCAAAAGGTATACCCTCGGCGAGTTGATGAACATCGTACCCAAATCCAATGCGAAAACTGGGACCCATGCTTAGTCAAATAAAAAGCCCAGGGTAAAACGCATGGTATTGTTCAGCGGGCTCTGGCGACCCAGAGAACTCAGATAGGAAAAGTCGAGAGTAAACACATTGAGCTTCAACCCAACCCCCATGGTTAAAAATTTTCGATTGCCTTTGCTTTGGTGTTCGTAAAAGTAACCGGCGCGTAAAGCAAACTGCTCCAAATACCAGTACTCAAGCCCGGCGCTAATCATAATCTCGCGCATTTCTTCTTTAAACACATTCCGGCTGCCATCGCTTTCCAACACCCCGGGGGCATCGTAAAACGACTGGAATAAACCAGGCAACATAGCAACTTCGTCCGTACGCCCGGCCACTATACTGTCTCCAATTCTCTCAGGAGGGGTTGGCACTAATAGCTTGTTTAGATCGGTAGTAAACGAAATGGAATTGTATTGATCCAGCTCCATGGTTAACCGCCCGCCCAAACGCATATTGGTCGGAATAAATTCCTTGGAATCCCCTTCGGAGTAACCCATTTTAGAACCAATATTGGAGATATTCAACCCATAGGCCATTTCGGAATTGTAACCACCAATCCGAATGGGGCGCTCGTAATAGGTCGACAGGTCGGCTGCATAAGATACCCCGGGGTTGTAATCCAAATTATTGATCGCGCCGGCACCTCCGGCAATGTTGGAATAGATAAAGCGCAATACCAATCCTCCGCCCAGATATTCGGAAAGTTTCAGTCCATAACCCGCATCTATGGCAAACTCATTAGGATGACGGGTTCCGGCAGATTCGCCGGTATTATCGGTAAGGTTGATCGACCCCAGGTTAAAATAGCGTAAACCGGCACTTACCGCCTGACGGTCATCCAGCTTATAAAATCCCGACAGGTAGAGCAGGTTAATATCATCTACCTGCAAGGCTTGTAACCAGGGAGTGTACGAGGTTCCAAAACCCATACGTTCCTTCATGAACAAATACTTGGATGCATTCCAGTATTGTGAATAAAGGTCGGGGCTGGTTGCTACCCCCGCATCACCCATGGCTGACCCCCTCGAATCGGGAGCAATGGTCATAAAAGGAACCGTGGTCAAAATAGCATTCAATTCCTGACCAATCGCATTCTCATCATCGCCAGGAGCCGAAAGAGCCGGTAATGCAATTAGTGCAAAGCACGCCAAAATAAATATCGGGGTTGCAATTCTTTTCATGGTTTTATACTGTAATTAGTGGTTCGCAAATATAAAAATTAATATTAGAACGGTGCTTTTAACGTATTATTATCATTTTTTGATCGATAAAAGAGGTGCCCAGTGAGGTAGTAACCCGTAAACGGTAGGGATATACCCCAGGCAAAAGCCTTCCGCCTGCGGTAGTATTTAAATTCCAAAGAACAGGTTCCGAGATGAACCCTGACTCGTAGTTACTGGTCTGATATCGGGTCATCAGCCGCCCCGAAATATCAAAAACTTCGAGTGTGATTTGATGTACCTCATCGGGAGCATTGTGTGCGTATTGAAAATAAGTATACTCACTGGCGGGATTAGGATAATTGATCAGCTTTTTAAGAACCAAACCATCGGAACCTTCTACAACAAAACCAATCTGGGCATCTCCCGAGTTATTAAATACATCCCAGGCCTTCACCATTAACAGGTGGGATCCTTCGTCCAAATCGAACAGCTGATAGCGTAAGGATCCCGATCGATAATCGTCCACTGTGGCCTCATAGTAATCATTCAGCACATAGGGCTTCTTATTTGCATCGTCAAGCACCGCTACAATATCGTGCCCAATGCCCACTCCGGTCGTGTTAATGCCGTTTTCATCGAATAGTTTAGCTATAATGAAGGGTTCCGGATTGGTCATATCCCCGTCCTCAAAGTATTCGTTGTTCAAATACAACTCAATTTCCGGACTGGAGTAATCCATTTCGACCTGGGTATCCGTACCTCCAACCTTCACCTGGTTATACTCTCCCCGTGCGTCAATGGAGCCATTCTCGGCATAATAGCTCAGTTTTCCATTGCCAACGTTATAACTAATATCCCGGGGAACAATAAAGCTGAACCGGAATCTGCCGTTTTGCACAGTAGCTTTCCCCCGGTATAACAAATTGTTTTGCTGATTAAAATGAAAGGGAGACTGTTCATCATTCCCGAAAGTGGTTATCTGCTGCACCTTATCGTATACGTTTGGATACACCAGTCCGTTGAAATTCGAAAGCCATACCGAATCGTTGCCCGCCACGTGCCCAGCTATCGTAACTTTACTAAAAGCCTTAAGGGTATCCACAGCATCGTTTACCGAAAGTAGGTTAATGCTGTCAGTAAACACCTGATATCTCGGATAGTTCAGACACATGGCCGGATCGCCCAATAAGGTAAAGTTTAACTTATTGTCATCACTGAGTTGGTTCTTTGCCATTCGAATGATTTCGCCCAACCGATACGGCACTCCATCAACATCTTCGCGAAAGATATTTGCCATAACCTTTAACGACAAAGCCCTGTTCTGGCTTGAATAGACTACACGCGTTGTGGTGAGCAACGCTGCAGCCCCCCCTTGTGGATTGAGGAAGGCCTGTTCACCCGATGATGTTTCGGCAATCAAGGTTCCTGCCGATTCGCTCTCGTAGCTCACATGGTCAAAACGACTGAACTGACAGGTTGCAGTTATAAACAAAGGCAATACATCGGTGTTTTTAAGGCTAACCACATCCTGTCGGGTTAAAATGGCCTCTCCACTCAGTTGGTTTTCGCTACCATGTCCGGCATAGAAAAAGACCAACATGCCCCGCTTAAACAGGTTGTCCAGTTCTTGTTTAGCATCCGGATAACTTTGTCCTGTGGAACTGTTCACCTGGGGATAGGCATCAAGGTAAATCTTTTTCAACTCAAATCCGGGATAGGTTGCACCCACATAGTTCGCGACGGTATCCGCATCCGCCATATGCCCCACCCCATCAGTTGAGCCCCCCGGATCGTATCCATCATCACCAACAAAGCACAAGCGACGCCGCCAATCGGTAAAAGGAGCTGAATGGTACCGAATCACTTTATCTACGGCATTTTCCGCTTCGGTTGCCACTCCATCAACCAATTTCACCGGAAAACGACCTATGCCCAGATCCAGCTTCCCAACCAACACCCCGTTCACATCGCCCTCTCCATCGTCCAGCAAACCAAAAAAATCGTCTGAAACGTATGATTCTGTAGGCTTAAGTGAATTGAGCGATTGATACGTAAGAATGTAATTGGTATTACCCGGACTTGAGTTGGTATTGTCGAACGATCCGTCTCCGAACAGTAAAACGTACTTTAACGGGTCATTAACCGGGCTGTTCAGGTATTGGTATCTTAAAAAATCGCGTATCGCAGTTACATCGGGAGTTCCTGACGAAAACTCGTTGTAGATCTGCTCAGGAGACACTACTTCCACCCGAAGTCCATTGTGGTTCCGGTGGAAATCTGCCAAACGATCGGCCTGACTCTTAAAAGCATCCGGAGCAATAATGATGTAGTTCGGCGGATTCATTCCGTGCAAATTCTGATTGGAAATCATCCCCACACCCTTTTCTCCACTATCGATAATCGGCCGGGGATAATCGTAATCAAGATTAAGAACAACAAACTCATGCAATTCGTCGCTGGCAGCCTTAAAAGAGAAAGTGCTCCCCGAAGTCTCGCCCTCAATTGAAAAAATGGAATTGATATTGCTGATATCCCAAACCTGGAAGTTGCCATTGACTCCCTGTACCCGGTATTCCGTAATGTTACCGGCACCAACAGTCCCCATATCACGAAACAACAACTCTCTGCCATTATTTTTTATTGAACAGTGGGCGTTTATTGTGAAATAGTCCAAATACCCTTTGTCTGCCAGGTCGCCTATTCCGAAGGTCATGCCAACCAAAACAGAACCTGAACTGGCTGTAAATGCATGATAAAAGCTCTTGCTTTCTGCAAAAAGATTCCAGCTATACGCCGTATTAACAGGGTTGAATGATTGATTCTGTGCCACACCTCCGTTTATGGATAAAGTAGCACTTCGGCTGTTCACCGAACGACCAACCGCTGTTGTATACACTTTGACCGTACTTTGAGGAATGAAGTCTGCAAAGGAGAATGTCTTCTCGAACGGCACTGAATTGAGGCTATGCGCGTACCAGGTTCTACCGGAACCGATCAAATTGTATTTTTCTTCTTCGTAGTAATCATACGCATCATAGCTTTCGGTGGTATGCGTTGGGTTTAAACTCCGGTTATCGACAGTTGGAACCTGTGTTCCCACTCCTTGCGAGCTGGTTAGAAAGTAATACGCGGCATCCGAATAACCGTGAATGTGCTGCCGGAACATTCCAATTGACCCATCGTAATGCCAGGAAACAGGCCCTTCGGCATAAAATAGAATGTAGTCCCCGGCATTAAAAACACCATCACTTCCCTTGTTCATGTAGATGGCTATTTCTGCCATATCACGGGGTCGATCCGGTCCTGCCGTCATATCCAATGGTCGGCCACCGTAACCAAAAACCCGAACCCGGTCGGGAGCACTTAGGCCTATGGAAACCAAATCCTCATAGGATAGTTTATAAATACCCGTGTTTTTCACCTTTATTTTATACCACGACCCGCTACTGAGCAAAGAATTTGAAATCGTTTTCTGCAATTTCTCTTTCGCAACGGATTCCCGCCCGGTGGCAACCAAATCAAAAGCGACCACCCGATCCCAGGAGCCATGTTGCCCCTTACGGATTGCCTGAAATTGCACATCGAGATATACCTGCGCTGGCCCGCCGGAATAAACCGCAGCACGAAAATCTTCGGTGGAAAGCACATCGGGCAGCGTAACATCCCGAAGCAGGCTGTCCGGTACAGGTTCATAGATCACATTGGTTACTTGATAATTTTGACTCGGATCCTCCAACATAAATGAATTCTGATACCGGGGAATACCGTCCGAGGAAAGGGTCATCCCTTCAAATGCCAGATAGGGGTACCGTACTTTCTGATCGTGCTCCTCCAATACCAAAATCTTATTGGCTGTCCAGCAGATCCGATAGGTACCTTCCTGTGCCAGCCCAATAGCAACAATCAACTGTAAAACGAATACTAAGCCTTCACGCTTAAAGCAATTGACGATCATTTTAACGACTTATTAAAAGTTTTTCTTTCAGAACGCACGCTTTTATCTAATATTGCTCCGAAAATAGAGTAATTAATTTAATAATCTGCCGTTTCAAACAGGATGAAACATGGGTGTGTTAAAATACTTTTCTTCTTAGTCGCTGTCTGGTTTCGGCCCCTTACACTTACGGCACAGAATATCAATTATTCTAACTGGGTTGAAAACAGCATCAATCGAAATCCGGCTACTGCCGCAAACTGGAGTGATATTAACCTGATGGGATATTACCGGAATCAATGGCCGGGCACCTCGGATTTTGTCAGTTACAGCGCCTCAGCTCTTGTAAGTTTTGGTCGAACAGGAAGTGCTGCCGGCTTCACCGCCATTCGCGATGTGCAAGGTAGTGGTCTTATTGCCTATACTATGTTATCCGCCCTATACAGTTATCGTTTCCCATTTGCCAGATACTGGCAGGCAAGCTGCGGTTTACAAGTGAGTTATTCGGCTTACACCACCCAGTTTAGCAATCTGACCTTTGAAAATAACAATTCTTCAGCGTCTTTTTCGAACGAATCGCGAATGGGTTTTGGTTTCGCATCCGGCATCGAATTGAGTTTCAACAATCAGGCGTGGTACGGTTTATCCTTCCAAAACCCGGTGACCGGCGACCTTGCCACAACACTGCCAGGCGAACGCGCTATTGACATACACTACCGTAGCCGCATACGTTTAGCCGGCAGTTTCCAGGGAATTCCTACCCGACTGGAACCCAGCCTGTATTTACAATGGCGTCCTTCAGCCACTGTGATGTTGTCTGGCACCCGGTTCGATATGAATAAAATACTCGCCGGACTCTATTTCAGAAATAATTTACGGCTTCAATTTGATGCTGCCATCATATTGTTAGGAACTCGTTTTGGAAATTCGACAGTTTTTTATTGTTATGATATAAATTTGTCTAATGCAGGCTCTCAGTTTACCAGTTTGGCTGCACATGAGGTAACTTTTTCCTATCGATTAAAGTATAACGGAAAAAGTAAAAAGAAAGGGGCAATAAAGTGCCCCAAGTTTTAGTTTATTACAAAAGATTAACTAAATTTAGTATAAGATAATTCGTACTAGTATCAATAAAATCGTTTTACCATGAATTTTAAGCTGTCTGTAATTGCACAATTAGTCGTACTGGCGTTTGTACTGGCTTCTTGTGGTGGTGGTAACAAAACCGCTTCAACAACAACCGGATGGGGCTATAACGACCCTGATAACGGTGGTTTTGAAGTGAAGAGTGGCTTTGAGCAGGAAACTGGCCCGGGTCTGGTACTGATCGAAGGTGGTACCTATTCCATGGGACGCGTAGAACAAGATGTTCTATACGACTGGAACAACGTTCCCCGTCGTGTCACTGTGAGTTCCTTCTATATGGACGAAACCGAAGTTCGCAACGTAGACTACCGGGAATACCTGCACTGGATTAGTCGGGTATTTGTAGATTATCCCGAAGTTTACAACAACGCACTCCCCGATACCTTGGTATGGCGGAGACCAATGGCTTTTAACGAGCCCTATGTACAATATTATTTCCGTCACCCTTCATACAACGAATACCCTGTGGTTGGAGTAAACTGGCTGCAGGCCACAGACTACTGCGCATGGCGTACCGACCGAGTCAACGAAGGTATTCTGATCCGTGAAAAAATTCTCAATCACGATCCCAATCAAATCAATGAGGAAAACTTCAACACCGAAGCCTACCTGGCCGGACAGTATGAAGGATTGGTAAACGAAAACCTGCCGGATTTGGATCCAAATAAAGATAGCCGTCGGGTGCGTTTGGAAGATGGCATTCTTTTACCCAAATACCGACTTCCTACCGAAGCAGAATGGGAATACGCAGCATTGGCGCTCATTGGAAATTCCTTTGAAGAACGCGTTTACGAACGCAGAATATACCCTTGGGACGGACACAATGTTCGCCAGGATGAAGCTGCCAATCGGGGCCAGATGCGCGCCAACTTTGTTCGCGGACGAGGCGATATGATGGGGGTTGCCGGAGACCTTAACGATAACGCAACCGTTCCGGCACCTGTTGATTCTTATTGGCCTAACGATTTTGGCTTGTATTGTATGGCCGGCAACGTTAACGAATGGGTACAGGACGTGTATCGCCCACTGACCTTCGAGGATGTGGATGAATTTAACCCTTATCGCGGCAACGTTTTCCAAAAACTTGCCACCGACGAAGAAGGCAATGTAGCTGAAAAAGACAGTTTGGGTCGCCTTAAATATGTTGAAATCAGCACAGACGAGGCTATTAATCGCTGGAACTACAAGAAAGCCGATTACCGCAACTATATGGATGGCGACTACGAATCTTCCATTAGCGATGCAGGTGGTGACTGGAACTCAGGATCCGCCTCTCAGGAAAGAGGTTCCAACCGAATGTATAAAAAAGATATCGGTGATGAGAGTTCACTGATTACGGATCAATCGCGCGTTTACAAAGGAGGTTCCTGGCGGGACAGAGCATACTGGATGAGCCCCGGAAGCCGCAGATACCTGGAAGAAGATGCATCGCGTGACGACCTTGGATTCCGCTGCGCCATGATTCGCGTAGGAAGTCCTGCCGGTGCCAAATAATATTTTAACAGAAAAACAATACCTTTAAGGCTGCCTTTCTTTGGCAGCCTTTTTTCATTCGTCCTATGCAGATCCAGCAATTTTATCAGAAATACTACCGACCCGGAATCATTACCACCGACTCCAGAAAAATACACCCCGGCGACATTTTTATAGCCCTCAAAGGCGAGAACTTTAACGGAAACCGTTTTGCCGCGCAAGCCTTAACACAAGGAGCCTCTGTGGTGGTGGTTGATGAAGATCCAGCCGAAGCTCACCCGGACATTATACAGGTTAGTAATTGCCTTACCTTTCTGCAGGATCTGGCAAGAGAACATGTAAAGCAAAGTTCGTTTCTGGTGATTGGCCTTACCGGTTCCAACGGAAAAACCACCACCAAGGAATTGCTTCATGCCGTAATGCAGGAGAAATTCCGAACCTACGCCACCAAGGGTAATTTAAACAACCACATTGGAGTGCCACTAACCTTACTTTCCGTTGATCCCAATGCGGAATATGCCATCGTAGAAATGGGAGCCAACCACCAGGGCGAAATTGCAGATTTGTGTTCCATTGCCCAACCCCGGATTGGGCTGATTACCAATATTGGAAGAGCTCATCTGGAAGGATTTGGTGGTATTGAAGGAGTAAAAAAAGCCAAAGGTGAACTGTATGATTACCTAAAAGAACATCATGGAAAAATTTTTTTTAATGCCAACGATCCAATACTATGCAACCTTATAGGCAAGTACCCCAATACGCTCGCCTATAACAACACACAATTCAAAGGTAGCCTGCTTGCATCCTCGCCCTTGTTGTCTGTTAGAATTGAATGGATAAATGGCAATAGTATACTAGTAAACAGTAATCTCTATGGAGAATACAATCTAATAAACATTCTTGCAGCTGCCAGCATAGGTTTCGATCTGGGTGTTGAACCAAATCAGATCAAAGCCGGCATTGAAAAGTACGTCCCGGAGAATTTCCGCTCGCAGATGGTTCGTTTAGGCAGTACCACTCTGATCCTCGATTGCTACAATGCCAACCCAAGCAGTATGAAGCTGGCTCTTGACGAATTTGGCAAACACCCATCCGGAAAGAAAATTGGGATTCTTGGAGGCATGAAGGAATTGGGCGAATTCAGCCAGGAAGAACATCAAAATATCAATAACCAGGTCAGACAACTGGGATTTGATTTAGTCCTGTTTTATGGAGATGAATTTTTGGATATTTCAAATCCCTCCGGAAAAGTGTGTCAATCGCATAATGAAATCATTTCAATACTGGAATCAACAAATCTGAATAACACAACCCTATTAATAAAAGGTTCTCGCTCCAATAAACTGGAGGCTATTGGCAACTATCTACAAACAAAACTAGACAAAAACGCTTGAGATGGTTGCAGATGCTTTGTCAAGTATTTCATATAACCACTGGTTGATGGCAAGTCGGCTATCGGACTTATTATAGCTATCCTTTAGATCTTGCAATTGTCCGGTCAAAAAAAGCAAATTATTCCGGCTTAACGTTCACAATCTTTATAGCCCAATGCGATATTGACATTAAGAAATGACCCCTAGATTTGAAATATCAAATGAAAAGAAATTAGTCGGGAAGCGTCTAAAAATGAGCTTTGCAGACTATAAAGCTGGTGAACTTTGGAAGGATTTTCTGTCTAAACGAAATGAAATCTGCAATTGTGCGAACAACGAACTCATTTCAATCTCTGTTTATAAATCGAAACATTTTGAGGACTTCAAATCAACAGACGAATTTGATAAGTGGGCAGCCGTTGAAGTCATGGACTTTGAAAACGTACCAAACGAAATGGAAACTTTTGTTTTGCCCAGTGGACTCTGTGCAGTTTTTGACTACAAAGGATTGAACACAGATAATTCAATTTTCAAATATATACTGGGAATGTGGTTGCCAAGTTCGCAGTTCACTTTGGACGACAGACCACATTTTGAAGTATTAGGCGACAAATACAAAAACAACGACCCAACATCGGAAGAAGAAATTTGGATCCCCATCAAGAAGAAATAAAAACAACCACCATGAATACGCGGTATAGGTTAACGAGCCGAAACCGAACGAGCTATTCCCCTTTAGACACCTGAACTGTAATCCGTTTGCTGTTAAACGGAGGCTGAATATAACCCGGACATACCGAGATATACAAGGAATACTTGCCGGCATCGAAAGAAACCGGCACATGCAGAAGGAAATCCTTTTGTTCACCGCTTGAAAGAATTGTTCCTTTCAAATCAACCGCATACCTGGTTTGGTAATGATGCTCCTGACGGAAGAAAGTAAGCACTATATTGTCGCCCTCCCGAAACTCAATACTGTCTGGTCGGGTATTTCGCAGGATAATAGGAATGGTGAGGGAATCTCCGGATTTCAATGTGTATTCCGTAATCATCAATGAATTCATAGCCATATTTCTCGCCTACCACGGTGTACATGGTCTGTTTAGGGGCAACTCCCTGAATAAGCATTACCCGCTGATGTTGAATCGAATCTTCAAAAGGCCAGATATCGTACTGGTTTTTCCGGTAATGTACTGAATTTAAGGAGTGGGCAAATTTACCCTTGGTATAAAACGAATACTTTGCCGGCCGTTGGAATGTACTGGCAAAAACCACCATACGCCCACCAGCTACCGAATCGACCTGTTTTGCCCACTGATCCCAATTATGTAGCTCCTGCCCCAATTTCAGCTTAGGCGGGAATATTTGAACAATCAGTGCAATACGCAAGAAGATAAACAGGCATATACCAGGCAAATACAACCGTTGTAACCACATCAGGCATTTTGGATTGCCTAAACAACTTTTTTGAGCAAGTACCAGCAGGGGAATGTAAGCTACTGCAGTCCAATGTGCTTCTACCCTGCCCTTAAAACTGGCGAGAAAAAAGAAAAGCAATACCCCCAGGAAATTAATCTTCAGAATACGATCAAAGGTGTTCTGTGGCCGATAACTACCTGCAGCATAAAGAACAGTAATGGCAACCAACGGTCCGGCAATAAGCAACTGACTATACAGATAATTAAAGGTGAAATCAAACTGATAGGAAGAGGAACGACCTACCAGATGATATTGAAAAGTCGGAAATCCATTATGAATCTGCCAGAACAGGTGAGGCATGAGCACCAGAATGATTACCAGGGGTATGATCCAAAATGTTTTTCTTTTTACAATCTTCAAATAGGCCAGCAGAGTAAAACCCAGTACCAATACGGCATGATACTTACTGTACAACATCAAAGCCGCTACAATACCAAGAAGCGCAGCCAGAACCAGACTGTCCTGATTCAGGTACTTCTTATAGAGCAGCAGAAAAAAGGCAGAAAAAAAGACCACTGGAATGTCTGGTATGGCCAAAAATCCTCCCACATGGCTATAAACCAACACGATGGATGTGGTTAGCAGGATATACAACCACAACGACCTCTTTTCCTTATCCTGCAACAGATAAATAAACATCAGGGTGAGCGTTCCCATAAGAGCTGTAAACAGACGCACTCCCAATTCGTTGGGGAACAGGCTATACCCAGCTTTAATTAACAGCGCAATGACAGGAGGATGATCGAAATACCCCCAGGCCAGATTCCGGGAATACATCCAGTAGTAGGCCTCATCGTGAATCAACTCGGTAAAAGCCGCCTGAATCAGATTAACCCCAAGCCAAATCAACAGGAAAAGAAATAAGTACCATTTTTCCCTTTCTGGTCGGTCTATAGTTGATCGAAAGTAGTATCGCATATGATTATTACTAAGGCTGCAGGCCTTTATTCAGATCAAAAATAATATATTTAGCCAATATTAACGCAGTAGCTTGATAGCAACACCAAAATCATGAGTTGTACAAAGTATTCCCAAATACCCGTATGGGTATTTCTTTTTTTTTCATACATCGTACAGGCACAGTCCTTAACCTGGGAATCGGGTTTCAACGGTTTCTTCGATAACCGGGAATACTTTAATCCCTATGTGCAACCCCAAACCATGTTTGGGTCGCATGCATTCGCTGCCGGAGGTATTGCCCTTAACAACCACCAACGTTTCGTTGCTGGCGCCGACTTCCTTTATGAATTTGGAGGAACAGTTCAGGAAAAATCGGTACAGCCCATTGTCTACTTCAATCTTCAAAAAGACTTCTTTAACATGTACCTGGGAGCCTTCCCTCGCCATCAGCTGGTGACAGTACCCCTGTTTATGCTAAGCGATACCCTGCAGTACTATCGTCCGAACGTGGAAGGAATTTACCTTGAAGCCCATAAAAGCTGGGGTTCCCAAAACGTATGGCTCGACTGGACCTCAAGACAGACCGATGTAACACGCGAGATCTTTCAGATTGGAGGCAGTGGCTATCTGAAAAAAGGAGCCTTTTACTATCGCCACCATTTTATAATGACGCATTATGCAGGACCAGCCATTCCAATCCCCGACGATCATATACGCGATAATGGCGGGGCTTTTGCCGGCATTGGACTGCAGTACTCCCATTCCATTTTCGATTCGGTTTCTTTGGGTACCGGTTACGTTTTTAACTACGACCGACTGCGCAAT
Organism: Bacteroidota bacterium; assembly: GCA_003252385.1. Classification (GTDB taxonomy): domain Bacteria; phylum Bacteroidota; class Bacteroidia; order Bacteroidales; family UBA10428; genus UBA10428. The sequence goes on from QKEH01000118.1 coordinate 25,079, forward strand.
GTGTACGACTCCATTCATCACGGAAGCCTTTCGCACCTTTACCTGGAGCTGCATGGATTTGGCATTCGAGCCAGTCAATATCTTGGAAACGGGCAGACCTTTATCTCAGGCGACGGACTGTATAGTGCACCCAGCTACCAGCGCATCGACCTGATCTGGAAAATATTCCGAACCAAACAGGTTAGCGGGAAAGTTGAATTCAGTTTTCACATTATGGGCAATATTTTGGATATGAGCCAAAGCTTTACCATTTATGCCAAGATAGGGCATAACCGGCCACTGTCCGTTCCGGAGTACTAGTAGTTGTACTGATCGAATGTTTTCATTCCCTTCAGGAAGAATCGTTTAACAACACTTCCCGGAAATATCTGGCTCACCTCGTTTTTTGCAATTATACTGTTAAAAACTTTTCTTTTGGTTATTAACATGGACAAGTTGGCATAAAAACGAATATGCGCACGGAACACCGACATAAAGAAAGCCATCTTCCCTTGCAACAGATAAACTACCGCCGACACCCCGTCGAGAAGCATTCGGGGAATAAGAATGGTGAAGAACTGCTTGCGCTCCAGATTCTTAAACAGTAGGTACAAGCTGTTTCGATAGTTGTAATACAGCTTTCTGGGGTTGTCGTTAGGGAGGGTTCCTCCTCCAACATGATACACTACTGATTCGGGACAGTACCATATTGTATATCCCAAACGTTTTAAACGCCAGCAAAGATCAATTTCTTCCATGTGCGCAAAGAAATCGCCATCGAGGCCTCCGGTTCGGGAGTAGGCCGATGCTCGCATAAACATACAGGCTCCCGAAGCCCAGAATATTTGCTTATAATCGTTATACTGTCCATGATCCTTCTCAATATGGGTCAGAATCCTCCCTCTGCAAAACGGGTATCCGTATTTATCGATATATCCGCCGGCGGCACCGGCATATTCAAAGAACTCTTTGTTGGTTTGTGCCAGTATTTTCGGCATCATAGCACCCACCTCGGGATGTAAATCCATAAACCGGATAATGGGTTCAACCCAGTCAGGGGTAACTTCTACATCGGAATTGAGCAATACGTAGTATTCGGCACGTATTTGAGGAAGGCTCAGCGAATACCCTTTGGCAAATCCATAATTGGCTTTAAAGCGAATCAGCTCAATTTGAGGGTATTCACGTTGCAAAAATTCTACCGAATCATCTATTGAATGATTATCGGCAACCACAACCTTATAATCTGGTCGCGATGAATACCTGATAACCGATGGCAAAAAGGCTTCGAGATGCCTGCGCCCATTCCAGTTAAGAATTACTATGGCCAGTTTGGCATCCATCTACTTTTGTTTGTTAAGTTTGTATTGCTCCGGATTATACTTCCAACGCTTATGGGACCAAAGATAGGTTTCGGGTTGTAAATAAATGCCTCTTTCAACCGCGCGAATGTATTTTTCGGCAATTTCATATTCGCCCAACTCTTGGGAATGCTCCACTAACAGTTCAAATTCAACTTCATAAAACCCTTGCTTCTTTTGCATCACCCGGGAGAATACCACGGGTAAATTATATCGTCGGGCCAATTTATCCATCCCGGTAATAACCGGAACTTCGCGGTTCATGAAAGGTGTCCAGTAGTTCATGTCCTCCATCCCCGGACGCTGATCGGATAACATATACAGCGCAAAAGGTTCTTTTCGTTGCCGATACTCACTGATGATGCGCAAGGTATGTTTCATTGGAACGGGTATGCCCCCAAACCGCGAGCGAAGGTAAACAAACAGCCGGTCGAATAAGTCGTTGGACAAGGGCTTATAGACTCCGATCAACGCATGCCGGAACAGCAGGCTGAAGCGAATGGCCCATTCCCAATTTCCCTGATGACTGGTAAGAAGAATGAAACTTTTTCCTTCGTCATACAACCGATTAATCAGCTCGGGATTGGTGTAAACAAATCGTTTGGAAGCCTGGTGTTTACTCATGCGTATCATGTACAGGCTTTCCATAAAATAATCGCACAGGTGCCGGAAAAATTTCCTCTCAATTACCAGACGATCCTGATCCGTTTTCTCCGGGAAAGCGGCCTTCAGATTGTCTGCTACAACCTTTCGTCGATAGCCAACCAGGTAGTACAGCACCATGTACACTCCCCAAGAAATCAGATACAGCACTCTCAAGGGTAAAAGGGCCAGCAACCATGCTGGCGATAATAGTAATTTATCCGTAACTGAGAGTATGCGGCCTTTCATGCTAATCGTTCATATAATTTGCAACGTGTTGCTGAAATTCATTAAAAATTGCCGCATTGGCAGCCACCAATTCTTTGCCGAAAAGAAAGGAATCGCCACCTTTAAAATCGCTTACCCTACCCCCGGCCTGCATCACAATAAATGCTCCTGCTGCCACATCCCAGGGTTGCAGGTTGTACTCATAGAACGCGTCGTAACGGCCACAGGCTACATACACCAAATCGGTAGCCGCTGAGCCAATGCGACGAACCCCATGAGATTCCTGAAAGAAAAAGTCGAGCGATTTCATGAAAGGTTTCATACGGTTGTAGTTATCGTAGGGAAATCCGGTGGCAATAAGCGAGTTGGACACCCTAGTTATACCCGAAACCCGAATTTCCTTTCCATTTAAATATGCAGCTCCCCCCAGATAGCTATAGAACATCTCGTCCAGGGTAATTTCGTACACCATGCCCATAACCAGTTTGTCGCGTTCCATAAGTGCCACGCTGACTGAATAGGGAGGTGCCCCATGAATAAAATTAGTGGTTCCGTCGAGGGGGTCAATAATCCAATTGTACACCTCACCTCTTTTGGTGCTGGTGCCTTCCTCGGCAATAAAGCCGGCCACCGGTAAAATACGCTCCAAACCGGCTACAAGGCGTTGCTCTGCGGTTTTATCGACATAACTTACAAAATCATGTCGCCCTTTACTTTCCACTTTATCCAGCGAAAAATTGATACGTTCGTTCCGTATAAAAGCGCCCACCTCTTTAACTATTCCACAGGCTTCGATCCCCAACTGTTCCAGTTTCATAAAAGCTTTATTTAGAAGAACAAATATAAGGGCTTAATTAGGATAATAAAATCAGTGCAAACGAGGCTTAGTTAAAAATTTTCCTCCGGTAGTACTCATGCAGTTCGAACTGGGAACGAACCGGATATTTAGCATCGGTGGCCACATACATATTGTCCTGATCTTCGTTAATAACGCGGGCCTTTACGTTATCGGCCAGCTGAATGGCAATACAGTCGCGGATTTCCTGCTGTATATCGGCATCATAAATGGGGACCGCCACTTCAATTCTCCGATCCAGGTTCCGGCCCATCCAGTCGGCCGACGAGATGTAGAAGAGATCCTTGCCGGCATTGTGAAAAATGAGCACCCGCGAATGCTCCAAGAATTTATCGACAATACTAACCGCCCGAATGTTTTCGCTCATACCCGCAATACCCGGTATAAGCGAGCAGGCTCCCCGTACAATCAATACAATTTGCACGCCTGCCCCGCTGGCCTGATAGAGTTTGTTAATTATATCCTTATCCACCAGGGTATTAATTTTTATGGTAATGCGAGCCTCCAGACCCGATCGTGCATTTTTAATTTCGTTATCAATCAACTTCTTAAAATGCTTGCGCATATACAAGGGAGAAACCACCAGGTGCCGGTAATGTTGATTCAGATAGGTGTTGGCAAAAAAGTCGAACACTCGTTTTACCTCTCGTGTAATGCGCGTATCGGCGGTAAACAGGGTCATATCGGTATATACCGCTGCATTGCCTTCGTGAAAATTACCGGTACTGACACAGGAATACTGTACAGGTTTGCGGGCTTCCATTCGGGTAATGCATAATAATTTGGCATGAACTTTTAACTGGGGGATGCCAAAATAGATATGGGCGCCCACCTCCTCAAGTTTCCTGGACCAATAGATATTGGCCTGTTCATCGAACCTTGCCTGCAATTCGATGACTACCACCACTTTTTTCCCATTCCGGCACGCATTCATTAATGCATTCATCACTCTAGAGTTCTCCGCAACGCGATAAATAGTAAGTGCAATTTCCGTAACCTGCGGGTCAATAGCAGCCTCCTGCAGCAAACGAATGAAGAGGTTAAAATCCTGAAAAGGCACATGCAGCAAGAAATCCTTGTTTTTCATTACAGCCAGAATGCTATTCTGATATTCGAGTCGCTTATGCCAAACCGGAGCAATGCGTTCATAACTCAACCCGGCGGTGCCAATATCGGGAAAGTTCAGGAAATCCTTAAAGTTATGATAACGCCCCCCCGGTATCAGGTTACCAGCCCTGTCGAGATGCAATCGCCGGATAATATATTCCAGCAGATCTCCGGCAATGTGGTTATCGTAGACCAAACGAACGGTTTGCCCGCGGTCGCGCCCCTGCACTCCTTTCGCAATTTGCTCTAAAAAACTTTGGGACACGTCATTATCCATATCCAATTCCGCATCGCGGGTTAATTTAACTGTCCAGGCTTCGCAGGAGTCAAAATTGAAGATGGTAAAAATATCATCGAGTGAGAAACGGATGATGTCCTCCAGCAGAATGATAAATTTCCGTGTTGAATCGGAAGGCAGTTCAATAAAACGGGGCAAAACCTCAGTGGGCAATTCGATTAATGCGTAACTAGGGTATTGGGGGTTTGCATGGGAAACCAGTTTAATGGCAAAATAGATCAACCTATCCTTCAAGGTGGGAAATGCCGCCAGATTTTGCAACATAATGGGCGAAATGACCGGCATGATCTTTTGCTTGAAGAACTTACGGGCAAAGATCTCCTGCGACGGATTCAGTTCTTTTTCGTTGATAATAAAGATATCGTGCTCTTCGAGCTCCGAAAGAAGGCTCCTAAAAGTAGATTCGAACTTATTCTGCTGACGGAGTACCTTCTCTTGGATCATCCGCATTACATGATGCGGCTTTTCACCTTCTACGGTATGATGCCCTTTTTGAACATCAACCATCCTTTTAATGGTAGCCACCCGTACCTTAAAAAACTCATCAAGGTTATTGGAGAAGATCCCCAAAAAACGTATACGTTCCAACAAGGGTACCTGCTCTTTATCCTGAGCTTCTTGCAATACCCGGTCGTTGAACGACAACCAACTAATCTCGCGGTTTATGTACTTTGGCAGCCTTTTCGCCATTAGCTTTCATCTATAAGGCCGGCCCGAATCGGTTATTTTTGAGGAATTTCAATCTTCTCGTCCACCAGGTTTCCAACACCGATATCGGACCAACGATCGCATTCAAAAGTAAAAATTCCCATTCCGCAGGTGGGCAACTCCAGAATGGTTTGCTTGGTAAATACCCGTACTACCTCGGTAAAATCGGGATTATGACCAAAAATCATCAAGCGTTCCAACTCGTCGGGTTGTTCCTTAATAATCCGAAGGGTTTCCAGGGTGCCCCCACCATATAAACGGTCATCGACAGTAAGCACGGTGTAAGGCATTTCGAATACATTTACAAATATCGAAGCGGTATGCAGCGCCCGGTTAGCCGGACTGGTGATGATTTTTCCGGGCACGAGCAGATCAATCTTCAGGCGCCGTGCCATTTCATACGCATTTCGAATTCCCCGCAGTTTAAGAGGTCGGTCGCGGTCCGAAATTCCTTCAATATCCCAACTTGATTTTGCGTGACGTATCACAAACAATTCCTTCTTCTGAGTCATATTTAAAACAAATAGGTTTACAATAGATTACTGGCCAGTTCAGCCAGATAGCTTCTTTCGCCCCGTATCAGGTTAATGTGCGCAAACACATCCTGGCCGATCATTTTGTCGGTTAAATAGGATAACCCGTTCGACTTCATATCCAGATAGGGCGTATCTATTTGTTCAATATCGCCGGTGAATACCATCTTCGTTCCCTCTCCTGCACGAGTTATTATGGTCTTTATTTCGTGAGGAGTAAGATTTTGGGCTTCATCAACTATAAAGAACACGCGCGACAAACTGCGCCCGCGAATATACGCCAAAGGGGTAATAATTAATTTATCGTCTTTGAGCATTTCTTCAATTTTCTGATAATCCTTACTGGTAACACTGAATTTATTTTTTATAACATCCAGATTATCAAACAAGGGCTGCATATAGGGGCCAATTTTATCTTTGGCATCGCCCGGAAGAAATCCTATATCGCGGTTCGACAGCGGAACAATGGGTCGGGCCAGAAAAATCTGGGTGAATTTCTGACGCTGCATAATGGCCGCTGCCAGTGCCAACAGGGTTTTACCCGTACCTGCTTTACCGGTAAGCGTAACCAACTGTATGGAGTCGTTCAGCAAAGCATCCAGCCCGAAGGTCTGCTCGGCATTACGGGGTTCAATGCCATAGACTTTTTGTTTTAATACCCGTTCAAAAACTTTGGTTGGATGGTGGTACCGCACCAGGGCACTGGAACGGGTACCCTTAAGTACGAAATACTGATTGGATACCGGTTCCGATGGCAATTTGACCAGTGACGCCGGCACTCCTTCCGACTCTTCATACACTTTTGCAACCACGTCGTCATGAACCCCTTCAATGGTATTGATGCCTTTATAGAGCTCATCGATATTCTGAACTTTATCGCTCTCGTAATCAGCTGCCAGCACCCCTATCGACTTCGCTTTCATGCGCAGGTTGATGTCCTTCGTAACCAGGGTAACTTGCTTGCTTTTATGATTAAGCATTACATACTCGGCAATAGCCAGAATCCTATGATCGGGGGTATTCTCGGGGAACGACTCCCGGATTTGGGGCGAAAATACCTTGCCGGTTTCGATGCTAAGATGCCCCAGGCTTTTACCCAGCGAAACGCCTGCATCGAATAAGCCATCGCCCGAGAGTTTGTCCAGCTCGCGCGTAAATTCGCGTGCGTGAAAGTTAATTAAGTCGTTGCCTTTCTTGAACTTGTCCAATTCTTCCAGTACGGTAATTGGAATCACTATATCATTATCCTGAAAATTATAAATGCATTTGTAGTCATGCAATAGAACGTTGGTGTCCAGAACAAAGATTTTGTTTTTCTTTTTTGCCATAATCCGCTCCTCCTATTGGTGTATGCTTCTAAATTTACTAATTATTCTTATAAATTTGCGCAATAGTCATCAACAGCGGCAAGCCCATGAACGTTCAGGAAGCACTTTTCACACGACGGAGTATCCGAAAATATGAGCCCCGGCCCATCGACCCCCAAATGGTGGAAACTATCGTCAAAGCTGGCATGTATGCCCCCTCGGCCGTAAATAAACAACCCTGGCATTTTATTGTGTTCAGCAGGGAAGAAATAAAGGAGCAAATTATAGCGGTGCACCCCAGTTCGAAGATGCTCGCCCAATCGCCGGTGAGTATCCTGGTCTGTTACGATGAGCAACTGCAGCACGATGAAGGATATGGTGCAGTCGATTGTTCTGCAGCCACACAAAATATGCTGCTTTGTGCACACGACCTGGGTCTGGGAGCCTGTTGGGTCGGAATTTACCCCCGTATGGCGCGAGTGGAGGCCTTAAAGGAGATTTTCCGACTGCCGGAGCACGTAGTGCCTTTTTCTTTAATTGCCCTGGGGTACCCCGCCGAAGAAAAGCCGGTTCCGGATCGGTTCAGACCCGAACGCATCCATTTTGAAAAATGGTAAATTCCCTTTGGCTATGAATTATCAGGAAACCATTGAATACTTGTTTTCCGCATTGCCCATGTACCAGAATATTGGACAAGCAGCCTATAAAGCCAAGCTGGACAACGCGCATAAACTGGATGCCTGTTTTAAGTATCCCCACCAGAGTTTTAAAAGCATACATGTAGGAGGAACCAACGGTAAGGGCTCCACAAGCCATATGCTGGCTGCGGTATTGCAGTCGGCTGGCTATAAAGTTGGCTTGTACACTTCGCCCCATCTGATCGATTTCCGGGAACGTATCCGCGTTAACGGATGCCCCGTAACCGAACAATTTGTTATCGAATTCACCGAAAAGCACCAAAGTACTTTCGAACAGATCCAACCCTCATTCTTTGAAATGACCGTTTTCATGGCATTTGAATATTTTGCCCGGGAGAAGGTAGATTATGCTATCGTGGAAGTGGGACTGGGTGGCCGTTTGGATGCCACCAATGTAATCACCCCGTTAGTATCCGTTATTACCAATATTGGTCTGGATCACACCCAATTTCTGGGGGACACGCTAACATCTATTGCCCATGAAAAAGCCGGCATTATTAAGCCCGGGGTTCCGGTTGTAGTAGGCGAGACACTCTCGGAAACTGCCCATGTGTTTAGTCAGAAAGCGCAGGCGGAAGGCTGTCCCCTATGGTTTGCCGATGCGTATTTTAAAACCGATTATGCGCTTCAGGATGCCCAACTGAATGCGAGCTGGCACTTTACCACATGCAGTTACTGGCCCTTCACCACCCTTACCACCGATTTAAAAGGTGCCTATCAGAAAAAAAACCTGGCAACGGTACTCATGACTTTGCGCATTCTCCGGCAATTGCAGTGCTGCACCATTCGGGAAGAGCATATCCGGGATGGGCTCAAACAGGTTGCGGCACTCACCGGATTGCAGGGTCGATGGCAGATTTTGGGAACAAATCCATTACAAATTGGCGATGTTGCCCACAACGCCGATGGCTTCCGCGAAGTTTTCAAACAACTGGAGTCTACTCCTTACAAGAAACTACGTATGGTTCTTGGCTTTGTAAATGATAAGGATCTGGCGCCCATTCTGCAACTTCTGCCCCGCGAGGCCAGTTACTATTTATGCGAGCCCAAGGTCATCCGTGCTTTAAAAAAGGAGACCCTGGAAAAATATTTTCGCGCCGAAGCACTGAATTTCACCACTTTTCAACATGCTCCGGAAGCCGCAATTGCAGCTGTAAATGAATCAGATAGCTCTGATCTGATTTTTATTGGCGGCAGTACCTTTGTAGTAGCCGATTATTTGGCTTCGAAAAAAGTATAAAAATCTTTTGGCATTATGTAAAAGACCACTATATTTGCACCGCTTTACAGCAAGAGTGCTGGTCAACAAAAGCAACAAGGGCGCTTAGCTCAGCTGGTTCAGAGCACTTGGTTTACACCCAAGGGGTCACTGGTTCGAATCCAGTAGTGCCCACAAAAAAGCGAGTTTCGGCAACGAAGCTCGCTTTTTTT
>QKEH01000088.1 GCA_003252385.1 Bacteroidota bacterium
CGCTCACCCAAAGAGTGAACGTTTTCAATGTTGTCTTAGTGCCTTTTTACTCCAAAGAGCCAACCGCTGTACGTCCTTAACGTTCTAAGCCCAACATTACAAAGATACAAAAATATCCTATATGACCCAATACGAACTGAATAACGAAATTGAAAACTTTATCCGATCTAAGGATGCCAACCGCGATACTTACAACCAGGAAGATATTAAGTACATTCAACAATACGAAGGTTCAGGCGGCCAAATAAAACAAGGGGCGCAATCAACAGCCAAGGGAGGGAATAATCCGCTATATGAATTTTATACCCCCGATTATATTTGCTCCCTAATGTACCAGCTTGCCGTAGCACATGGTTATAAAGGCGGCACAGTTCTGGAACCGGCATGTGCAACCGGCAGGTTAATTGCACCTATCCCCGATAAAAAGAAAGTTACAGCTTTTGAAGTAACCCCAATAACCAAACGCATTGCAGAAATCAGCTACCCGGAGGCTACCATACACGGAAGCTACTTTGAAACTGCATTCTTGCAGCAACCTCGTTTTAATACCAAATTACCAAAAAACAAACTTACCTGGCTAAAAGGCTACCCCTTTGAACTGGTAATAGGCAACCCGCCTTACGGTAAGTTTGCAAGCTGGTATTCCAGCTATTTCAAGGCCGATAAAATTGCACAGGTAGAGCAGTTCTTCATGTATTACGGAGCCAAACTATTAAAGCCTGGCGGCCTATTGGTATACCTTACAAGTAGCAACTACCTGCGCAATGGTATTACCTATAATCCTTTTAAAGAAAAACTAGGCGAATTGGTAGAACTTACCGATGCCTACCGCCTGCCTCCTGTATTTAAAAACAGCCAGGTACCAACCGATATTATAGTATTCAAACGAAAATAACCACAATACCATGAACCACTTAGAAAAAGCCATTCGAACCGAAATACTTACACAATTACGTAAGGTGAAACCCGGCACTACACCCAATGTATTTGCAGCCATACAAACCCCCGAAGGATATAAGGGAATGGAAAGCAGGATAATTAACATGATGATAACCGACAACATTACCCCTGGTGCCTGCATTGCGCAAATTGAAAGTGAAATGTAATGAAATTACGAAGCAATTCATATTACCGTGGGCGCATTGCATTTTTCCGCGATGCAATTTCAGTTGCAAATAAACACAGCAATACCGATGCAATTGCCTACCTGCGAAATGGTGTTGCAATTACCCCGGAAGCAACCAACGAAAAAGCAATTTCAGAGTTTGCAAAAGATGAAAGCGACAGCCCTTTGTCCTTTGTAGAACTATGCTCATTCTCTACCTGGTTTGCCATGCACCCGCTTAAGGTTGCAGGCCGAGAGGCAACAACTACATCGCGCCATTTTCCCGTAACCATTAAAGGCGATAAGCACGATGTTATTGCAACCCTGAAAAACGGCATTGCAAGTGCAACGCAGAAACTGCAAGAAAACCTCGAACTCCTGGAACTCGAAGCACTGGCCGAAATTGAAATGCTGGAATTATTAAAAATCTAAACATACAAAACCATGACAATCACACACAAAAACCTAACCGAACAGTATCCGAAACTGAAAGTAAGTATCCCTCAACCATTGAAGGATACTTACGATTCAACCGTAAAGATGCTACCTCATTACGGCAAAAGCGAGGTTATTGATAAGCGTATCAACCTTTACGTTGAGAAACTGAACGAACTTGTTGATAAACATGCACAAAATGATGGGGGTAATCCAACCTCGAAACCCGATACAAAAGCTAAATCAAAAAAGGCGACACCCAAAAAAAAGGCACCCAAAAAAGCAGCACCCCAAAAGATCACACCTAAAAAAGAGAAAAAAACGGTCATAAAAGTTTCGCCCGCTAAAAAAAACAGCAAAGCCGAAACCATACCAGAGGCTAAAGCCCTGCAAAAGCGCGTATACCTAATGGACGAGGAAATAAAGCTTATCAACTCGTACTACCTGCTAAACGGCAAAGAGAAAACCAAAAAGCAATTTGCCAACCTGCTCAAAAGAGCCGAAAAAGTTATGCAAAGTAGCAACCTCGATGAAAAGGCTATAATTAAGCACATACACGAGCAGATAAAAAAACTATTTAACTCCATTGGCGATAACGAATATGCTGTCATAAAAATGGCCGATGCCGATGTTGCCAAGTATAAGGATATTGTTAACCTTAATAAGATAAAGCTTAACCTAACCATTGAGCAGCTTAACGGACTGGGAGGTACCACTAACATACCCCGCCCAAAACGCCAGCGAATAAACCTTGCACCCGGTAAAATTATATCCAGTGCGGACTTCCGTTACGCAGAATTTAAAACAATGGGCTTTACCGGTAATTGGAAGCGATTAATAGGCGACCCGGCAGAACCGTTCCGCGTAATGATATACGGGCAGAAAGGTAGCGGTAAGTCAACCCTTACCATTAAACTGGCAAAGTACTTAGCAGCGCAACATGCTATGCGAGCCATATTTGTATCGGGCGAGGAAAAGTTTGGCTATACCCTGCAAGAGAAGTTTAGCCGCCTCAATGCCTACGATGCTAACCTGGATATTACCGATACCCTAAAGACTGACTTTAGTAAGTACGATGTTATTATCCTCGATTCGCTTACCACGCTTCAGATAAATGCCGAGCTTATGCAGCACCTTTATAAGAAGTACCCAAATAAATCATTCATAGTAGTAAATCAATGCACTAAGGAAGGAAAGTTCCGGGGCGAAGAAGAACTGGCACACGATGTTGATGTACTTATTAAGGTAGAGGGCATGAAAGCCTGGGCAGAGAAAAGCCGCTTTGGTGGGCGCGATGTAGTGCCGGTATTATAAAAGTAAACCTATAAGTTGATATTTTAAAGGGTTGCAGTTTTGCAGCCCTTTTTTTAAAACTTCAACCGCTCACTGCGCACAACCCGTATTCTTTTAGCATCGGGGTGTTCCGGATTAATAAGGTAGTTAAAATCAGAATCAGAGATACTACTAGGCACTTTAAGCACTGCGGTATCTCCCAATTCTACAAAATCATCGCCAATAAATTGGGTACTATCGGTAGGTGGGCGCGAATCCCAATTGTCGGGTAGGTCTTCAGACAATAATTCGGCAATTGTAATATCATCGGGTATTTCTATTTCCAAACAATACCTGTCGGTGGGCAAATCCTCGTTAATATCTAAATGAACACTAATTTCTAATTTGGCCAATGCCTGGGTTTCCGAGGTGTAAACAAGCCTTGTATACATGCTGTTCCATCGGTTTGCATTGGTTTTAGCAGCACCTTTGCCCGTGAGGGTTTCCGATAAGTATTTCTCCCTGTCAATCCGGTACACTTTCATTATGCCATATTTCCGTATTCAATACGGCTTAAACAATTCTTAACAATATTAATGCCGGTATGGGTATCGAGCATATTAACCGGAGTATTGCCGCCCAGGGCAATATTGGGCTTATGTAGCCAACGCTGAAATTTATCCCTCTCGTTATTAAATACCATGTTGCCATAATCGGCCAATTCTTTTATAAGTATAATATGTTCACTCATTTGTTTGTCGAGCAACACTTTATTCTTTTTGTTCTTATTGTATGTGGTTTGCGGTATACCTACTAAAGATAGCACCCCCTTAACCGGTTGTTTCAGGCTATCGCTAATACTTTCAACGGAGCTATAAAGTATGCCTCCGCGAACTATACGAACCCGCTCCATACGATCATGCCAGGTATACACCTTGCTCCCCGCTTTTATTGAGCTTCCATGCTGTTCCACTTCCCGGGCCCGGCCTAAGCTTTTTTGGGTATTAAACCGTTTTACTTGCATAAGCAACAATATTGCTGTGTATATACAGCAAATTTACTATAATAGTTTTGGTCTTACAAATTTATCTCTTACTATTGTTTAAGCAAACCGGCTGCAACCGGTAATTTTACAAAAAACAGCCGAATGCAGAAAAAATGCAGAACTAATTTAAAATGGAAACCATTAAAAACAAGATAATGAGGCTAATACAATAGTCCCGTCCAGACCGCCAAATACAAAAAGCCTTCCCCGCCCGGAAGGCTTTTTTTTGCTGCCCCGAAAACTCTGCAAAGCAATATTCCTGCGCTATGGCTCCAAAGCGCACTGAATCAGCACCACATCCAACAGATAACCGTTACAACTGCCTTTTATACAGATAGTATCCCCCATACGAAACTGTTTAGGAGAGATCTTCGGATCGGAAAAACCACATATTACTCCCGATACATCGTCGGGTTGGCGAAGTGTAACATTCAGAGAATGGCCCATGGTATCAAGTTTGGCAATTACTCCGCAAACGGCAATCACTTTATTGACGTAGGTTTCGTTTGCCTTGGATTCATCGTTTTCGAACTCGGCAACCAATGCTTCGGCACTAAGCCTAAAATTGGCTTCAAGGCTGGCTACCGATACCTCCGCACTTCGGAAGGTGTAGCGTACCAGGATTATTGCCATCAGAACACCGGCAAGAATTAGTCCTACAGCATATTTGTAGTAGTTTTTTTTACTTTTCATCGTCTTAATCGTAGGGTATTTCAACGGCAACTTCAATTTCACTTGCAATTTTATCTTTTACCAGATCCGGAATTTCGATAGAATAATCGGCCGGATGTACCACAAATTTCGATTGTGCTGTAAGCTTTCCTCCTTTTCGGACCAAGGTGGCATTAACCGTAATAGGATTGGTAACCCCGTGAATGGTCAGTTCGCCTTTTACCTTTATGGTTGTAGTGCCATCCTTGGAGTAGTCGATGGTTGCATTATTTTGGATGGCGCCCTTAAAAGCCGATTTCGGGAACTGATCCGATTCCATGTAATTTTCATTAAAATGTTCCTGCATTAACTCCTTTTTGAAATTGAAGGAGCGCACCAGTAGGTTGATTTGAATACTACCTTCGTTGGGATCAAGAATGCTGACTACCTGGTTGTTTACGGCATCAATATCCTCCACTGGTGTGTGAGAGTGAAAGGAGACGACCCCGGTTTTACTGATTAGTTTTTGGGCATGGACAGATGACCCCAAAAAAAGGATTAGGATTGTAAAAATCGAAATTTTCATAACTGGTGTATTACATGTTTTTAGTTAAGGGTGAATACCCGCGAAATATTAAACCCGAAATGTATGCCTCCATCCATCCACTTGTCCGTGGTTTCGGTAATAAAACCTTTCTCAATCATGGCCAGCGAATTGGACAGAAACAGCTGAAAAACATGACCTCCGGTTTCAATGTCGAATCCAATTGACAGCGGATTGACTACCCGCACCGACCGGTAATCGGGCAGGGGAGGAAGTACATAATAGTATTCGAGATTCACTGAGATGCGGCGGGTGAGTTTGCAGCGTCCACCGGCTCCCAAAGCCCAGGTATCGTTCGGATCCAATTTCGTGGCAACCAGGTTGCGATGCACCAGAGTGGGATTTAGCTCGAGCGAAAGGCGATCGTTAAACTTGCGGGCTACCAGCAACTGATGGACATACGAAAACCGATCGGACGTTGGTAGTTCTCCGGGTTGCTCCCATTTCAGACTGTTATAGGAAGCAGTACTCAGCCAGGAGATGTTAACTGGCTTTTTTAACGATCCTTTATGTTGTCGCAGGAGAGATATTTTTAGTAAACCGTCGAAGGTTTTTTCGTAGGTTCCTCTTCCCAACCCGATCATTAGCCAATGGGTAAGGCCATAATCGAGTCCCAGATGGATATTGGCCTGATCGAGCCCCCAAAGATTATAGGCGCCGGATTGCAGCGTACCAAAACGGTGTGCGATCCGAAAATCGAGCTGACCTCCTTTCATTCGTTCAATCGAATGGCCTGTAATGATATGGGTGGATTTAAAGGTGGCAATTACTTCTTCGGAACCGGGAGTAAGCGTTTCGTTTAATAAATCATCGACATCCTGGCCGGGTAGCCCACCCAGGCCAAAACAAATCAGGAACCCGAATGCAATTATCCGTTTCATGAATGTGTTACTTTTGGTTAGTATTATCAGGAAGTGCCTGTAAAACTTCAAGTCACTTTTACTCTCATCATTATCTGTTTATAGGGAAGCTAGGAATCTGTGAAATGTTGCAAAATCTTATCTTTACGGAAATTGTGCGCAAATTCTCAAAAGGGCACGTTTGCCGATCGCCACTAGTTATTTAAGCTTCCTGCATCAATCCATTTTCGTACACCGGCAATGCTGCAGCTGCTAAGTTGTGCAGCTCCCCGGGGCATGGCGGCAAAGTTTCCGGTATGCGAAATGCTCCCAAGCAAACTGCCATCCTCAGCCCGGATTAGCACATCGGAGTATTCTTCCAATCGAATGGATGCCCCAAGGGACGAAGCCACCGAGTTGCCATGACACGACAGACAGAATTGTTCCAACAGCGGTTGTACCGCCCGAATAGGAAACCGAAACCGTGTCGCATAGGTTGGCGAATTCGGGAAATAGGTATTCCTCGCTATCGTAGTAACAACTGGTACAGGAAAAAAGTCCAACTCCGGCTGTAAAAAGCAGGCTCAGAAAACGGAGTATTGTATGGTTTCTTTTCATCACGTTAGTTCTGTTGCGTCCCCTGTTGGATCCATAATTCGATTTTCCGGATGTTGCATTCGCTAAGTTCGCCCGATGGGGGCATTGCCCTGTATCCGGGCAATTTCCTGACCACACCAACCAGCAACGACTGATTGTTCTCTGTGGTCAAGGCTATGCCGGACAAGGATGGGTAATTGTCCAACACTACCCCTCCACTGGCCGAAGTACTGCTGTGGCACCCTCCACAATAGTGGTGAATCAGGGGGGAAATAATGGTGGTGTATGAAATATCGTTTAGGGTATCGCAAGCAGCATCTGAACAAGTGGTGTTTCGAGCACCTTCGGTAATCCAGGACCGTATGAGTTCTTTGTCGGAATCGCTCATTGGGGGCAGAGGCGACGGGGGCATGCGGTCTTCTCCTCCTTGGCTAAGAACGGTATAAAGTTCGCTCCGGTTGGGCTGATACGGCACCACGATTTCTTCAGACCCCAATATGGAGTTGTAATCCGTCAGAACTATCCCTTCCCTGGCCGACGCCGCATTGTGACACCCGGTGTTGGCGCAACTTGAAAAAAGCAGGGGTTGGATATCTCTGGAGAAACAAATGGAATGGTCGAATTGGGAGGTGTCCTCATCGCAACTAACGTTACTTGCGCCCTGCTCAATCCATACCATAATGGTGGTTCGCTGAGCCCGGGTAAGTGGTTTGCCCGGAGGCATCATCTCCTCGGTAGTAATGTCAGACACTACCCGGTATAGTTTGCTGTTTCGTGCATCGCCCGGTTCCACAATGGAAAGTATGGAACTGTAACTGTCGGTTCCAAAACTTGTTTCGTGACCGGAGGTGGCATGACAGCCGGAAATACCACATGAAGTCTGCAAAAGAGGAAGCAGCTCGGTGGTGTAACAGACCGATGGTAACTCATCCAGAAGCTGAGGTGGGTGTGTGCAGGAAATAAATAAGCCCAAAAGCAAATAGACATGCCCCGTACCTCGCAGTTTGTTATTTAAGCTGATTTTCATAGCAACCCGATCGAATGATTCCATGCATCATAAATTTACCTCAATTTCATGATTTTACGGGAATAAGGTGGGTGATCTTAGTCACTGCATCTGCCGGTAGGTGATTTCATAAATCCAATGTTTTGGCGCAGGTGCCGTAAAACCGGTTTCCGGAGGTATTCTTGTGGTCTGCCTGCCCACATTCGGGTGAAGGAGAGTTATGTCTTAATCTTTGATATCAAGTAACAAAGCTGGCAAGCAAGGCCAATGGAGGTGCCTGCGTAGAAAAGTAGTATGCCGGCACTCCAGCCTCACGTTACTTGTGGTTTCAATACCAGTGATTTTCCGCGTATGCAGAACGAAACACTGGCAGTGACCTGTTTGGGATAAGCCCCATTACACCATATCAACAGCTTTGTCTTCCACAGCTTGTTTTTTGGAGAGAATGGTGAAGTCGTTCAGTTCAATTTCGGTGATATACTTTTTAGCCCCATCGGCAGCCTCGTATTGGCGATAGACCAGTTTTCCTTCCAGGGCAATTTCTTTTCCTTTCATCAGATGTTTTTCGGCACTTTCGGCTAGTTTGCCCCAGGCAATAATATTGTGCCATTGGGTGTCCTGTACACGTTCTCCGTTACTGCCAATGTAGCTTTGCGAAGTGGCAACCGAAAACTTGGCCAGCTTACGATCGCCTTTAAAATTTTTTACCTCGGGATCCATGCCCAGGTGTCCGATTAACTGAACTCTGTTCCTTAAATCTTTCATACGATTGGATTTTAAATTCAACAAATGAAATATACCCACAAAGTAAGGCCACCACGTTTGCTCCAGCCGAAGGATAACCATTTATAGCCGTTTGCGATACGTTTATATTCGATTGTATCCGGTTGTACTTGGATAGTATGGTGAAATACTGGTAGTTATATTGATGTAAATAAGGATTGCAAGAGTCGGAATTTTTCATGGAAAGACTATGTGCTGTAAGGTAGGAAGAATGAGTTCAAAAAGGTTATGCCTAATACTCCATAAATAAAATTTCAGAAATCAGGGAGAAGAAATATTTTGTTTTGTATTGGCCTCCAATAAGATGTCATTTCTCATAAACATTGTGTTATGGTGAATTGTTAATTAGGATCAACCTTGTAGTTGACTGGACAGTAATTCTAAATTTATGCAATGGACCTGCTTATAAATTATTGTTCAATCATAAATCTGTTTACTGGCTGGGTATACGTGCCGTTCGTAGTAAACCGGAAGTGAAAGAATTTTTTGAGAATGAACCAGTAGGTAAAATTCACAGAATGGAACATTTTCCATTGAGAGCAAAAGTGCCTGTAAAAAGGAACTTTTTAAACAGAAAAAATCTATGGTATGGAAAATAAAATTATTGTAAGTGCTAAAATTAATGCAGGTGCTAAAAAAGTTTGGGATTATTATACTATTCCATTTCATATAATGAATTGGAATTACGCCGACCCATCCTGGCATTGTCCAAGAGCCGAAAATGATTTGAAAATTGGTGGTACTTATAAAGCTCGGATGGAAGCGAAAGATGCAAGTTATGGATTTGACTTTGAGGCCGTTTATGTCCAGATAATTGATAAAAAGGAATTCACCTATCAATTTGGCGGACGCGAAGCAAATGTTCGATTTGCAAACATTAAAGAACAGACTGAAGTGACTATTCTATTTGATCCTGAAACTGAAAATCCAATTGAGATGCAAAGAGCTGGTTGGCAGGCGATACTCAATAACTTTAAAAAATATGTTGAAACAAATTAATTGAAAAACCACGAACGATCCACCATGAGTAATCGTCATAATGTATTCACAGAATATCGTAATTCTACTTTAAATGATTTAAAATTGTTCTGATTTTCCTGTTTATTTACCCCGACGCTATGAGGTGTTAGGAAGAAAATCCAACAGTTTCCTTTTGGGATTGTGGGAAAAAATTGTTGGGTTTTCCGTATGTGTTAAAGTAGAATTAAGTTCAGTGTCTTATATCCAATTCATGACGGTTTGATACCAATGAGCCCCGAAATCCAATACGATTCATTCACGTACCGTTAAATGAACGAAATGCCAATTTGGAAATCCACAGGTTGGCAGTTGCTGGCCAAATGAATGACGAAGTTGATGTGGCACGCGGTTGTCTTGAATATTAATATGCTGTACAGCATAAAAACATTTCACAAATGCTATCTTTGCCGATAGAAATACCAAAGAGCCACTGAATATGAGTCAACTTATAGCAGTTGAGAAAAACGCCGATATCCCAAAAGAATTCAGAAACACCCCCATTGGTCAATTATTTGAATATCACAATTTAAACCGCCCTTTCGACAGCTTTGATTCGGCACAGATGTTGGTAGGCATGTGCATGGACAATCGCAAGTACCTACACATTCCAGATAACTTTGCTTTCATTATACGTACGGGGGGCGCCAACTTGCGATATGCCGAGTTCAAAGTTTCCTATGCTATTGCCGTGGGCAATGTGCAGCACATTGCGCTTATTGGGCATACCAATTGCGGAATGGTGGGGCTGGCAGATCGAAAGGAAAATTTTATTTCGGGCCTGATAAAAAATGCTGGCTGGGATGCTGAACAGGCAGAAGCTCACTTTAACGAATATGCCCCGATGTTCGAAATAGAAAGTGCCGGGACTTTCACCCTTAAAGAAGTGGTACGCATGCGCATCAGGTACCCCAAGGTTACCATTGTACCCCTAATGTATCGCGTGGAGGATAACCGACTGTACTTGATCTCCGAAAAATAGGTGGTTTTGGGCAAACCGTTTCCCGTAGGGCACTTTTGTTCCGCAGGCTAAAACGGCTTCGTGAACAAATAGCCAACCGGGAGCCCAGGCTCAGTTTGCACGGCACAGGGCAAGTAACCGATGTATGGAATACCTAAAACTGGAACTGGAGAATCAAAAAAAACTTCCTCATTTTCCATTTTTAAGTTTTGCAGCATAAAAAAGAGGCTGCCTTTATAGACAGCCTCTCTCAAATGTATCCAGGAAGAATTACTGCTTTATTAAACGCTTTACTACATAGCCCTCGCTGGTGTTTACGCGGACAATGTAAATACCAGCCTGCCAATTGTTTGTGTTAAACTGGTTTAGCCATGAAATATCCTGTGTTTTGCTAATCATTAGTTGACCAGAGATTGAATAAACCTCAATAGACGTTATTTTTGATATATTGCTTTTTAACTCCACATTGAAAATAGCTTTTGTAGGATTTGGAGTAACAAACACTTGATCATCTGAATCTGAAGGTGGTTCATACGAAAGAGGAGTAGTAACATCTATCTCCTTTGTTAATTGTTCTGAACAATTAAACAAAGGAAAATCGGGTAATGGATGATCGATTCCTTCAAATTCCATGATTTGTTCATTTCCAACGCTGGCACTAAATAATGAACCATTGGGAGCATGAAAACCAGGTTGCAATATGATACAACTTCCGGCATAATCGCTTGCAAAGCTGTTGGCAGGGATTGGAGTTTTATCGATCAATATTTTATTCGCCCGACGTTCCCAAAATATTTGGGAAAAGGAGTTGTAGGTTTTACAGTCTTCCAGGTTCTGGACGTAAACCAACCAAAAGAGATTGTGAAGGAGTAAATAATCAATATGAGCCCCATTGCACCTTTCAGCGGCGGTTTTGTCTGCCGCCACTATATCAACTAAACGGTTTTCATGAAACCACCTTCCATTACAATCTGGAGGTTCATTTACTGCAGGCAGCTCATCCAAAATTGTAAGATATTTATTAATTTCTTCGGAATCATTGGGGTCAAAACCACCATCTTCACTTCCATGCAGAACCTGGTAGGCCAAAGGAAGATGCTCATATATGTCCCAGGTATTTTTCACATATTTTAATCTCAAAAGATTGTGGGCAAGATACCAATCCCCATCCCCTTTTACGGTTTCCAAAAGGTATTTTGAAAGACGATCATCTACACTTATCCATAAGAAATCACGTATCCAATTACGTGGATCGTAATACTTAGCTCTGACATCCATTTTGGAAATTTGTATCGGTTCTTGCCATAAATTATTCAATCCAGAACCATAGGCTATGCTATTCCCAGCCGTTGCTATTCCATAGCGCAAACCTCTAAAATCTAATTCCTTTTCAACCCTTGTTTCTACATCACCTCCATGAGGCTGATACCACCCCTTTACCGGATTTTCAACTATCCACCAGGTGATAAGCCCATCCGCGGACCAGTTATGCAAATGATTCACCATTCTCCATACTATATATTGGGCTTGAGTAACTATTGTTGGATCATCAACCAGCTTTACCACTAGCGCAAGATTAAAAATGTAATGCCAAAGGTTATCCCTGCTATTGATAAAGTCGCCACTTTGCTCAGGCTCAGTATCGTTCCAGTTATCATGATGGTGAATGGGATTATTATAGCACGATACTATTGTAGTTATTTCACTTGGAAAATTTGAAAAATTTTTAATTTCATCATCGACATCATCGCGCAGAAAAAAACCATTATTATCGTGCACATAATCAATCACATGATTTTGCCGGAAATGGCTTTCGGCATTAAGATCAAGCCTTTCAACAGCATCCAAGGCCCATTTAAGCTTGTTCTTAGTGCTTATGTAATCACCTCCATTCAGTTGTAGTAATTTATATTCGGTAGCCAGCATGCCAATATAGTATTGCAGTCCTCCATTAGCATCTCCATAATATAATGTTTTTTTATCTCTACGGATATCCAATCCCGGGATATTCGTACAACGCGCGTTGCTACCGTCCACAACAACAAAATAACGCTCAAGCCGAGCTCTATAGTCCCAGTATTTTTGCAGGTTTTTCTGGATCCTCTGCTCATTAGTTTGAGCATGGATCAAAGATGGCAGAAATATAAGTAGGTATATGTATTTTTTCATACCAAATTATTTACGTACTAATTCATCAATTAAAACCTGCTGCTGTGCACTTTTTTTCTCCAACTCAATCACATACAAGGTAAGTTCCTCAATTTTTTGCAATAACTGAATTTGGAATTCGGCCATATTTACGCCGTTTTCCAGCATTTGATTGGCGCTGGCAATTTCGGGCAGGTGCTGGTTTTCTTGTATAAAGGCTTCGGTTTCCTGGAGGCTGCGGAGCTTGTAGTCGGAGGCGAAGACGTGGTCGGCGGTGGGAGTGGTTGTAACCTTGATTTCGGTGGCTTCGAGCTTGCCGTTTATGGCCACGTTGCCGTTTTGTGAAAAAATAATTTTATCCTGTCCGCTGGCATTTGCAATTACCAAGGAATGGTTTTGCCCGGGGTGGTTGTATATAGACCATTTTAATACATTATTGGTCAATAGTGCATAGGATGAATACCCAGTATTTGAATTGGAATTTACCCGAATGGTTCCATTACTCATACTTTCTGTTTTAACCTCAAGCGGTGAAGAAGGAGTGGTAGTACCCATGCCAATATAACCTGAGCCCGTAATAAACATTCGAATATTGCTGGAGCCTCCGCTGGTTGTTAAGGCCAAGCTGCCGTTTGAGGCTTTGTTTGAGATGTAAGCTGTTCCATTGATTGAGTTGAATTCTATATTGTTAGGTCGGAACACGGTGCTATTCCCATCACTTAACACAAATACCTTAGATCGCATAGTGCCATCAACATGAAGTAGTTCTGCTGGTGATGGAGTGCCTATGCCAAATTTCCCGTTTATTATAGTAACTAAAGGATTTGCATCGCCTCGCCAACTGATTTTAATTGGCAGTTTTACGTTGGCTGAATTTAAAGGGCCTTCAATTAAAAGACCATTGCTAATGTCGGTATAAAACGCCGACTTTTGATAGGTATTACCATTAAGCCCTGTTCCCCAAATGTAAAATGGTGAATTCTGGGCATCCATACTCAGAATTGAACTTAATCCGATTAAGCCAATAAGAATGATTTTTTTCATTGTCATGTTTTTTTAAAATGTAAAATTTAAACTACGTTTTATATAATAGAAGGATGTTAATTTTCAATTAAATACTGGTAGATCAATATCAGTCACGGATGTTATGAACAGGTAATAGATGAAGTGATCACCGGATCGGTTTGCAGGGTATCTTGTGCAAACATGTTGGGTGTATGGAGCCAGGCAGTTGCCAGTAGCCCCAGTTGTTAAATTGAGCTTTTCATTTTATGTAGGTTTATACGTGAGAAAAACAATTTGAAATACCATAGGGATACACCTGGTACAACCAATGCAACGAAAGGGTAGGAACTATAACAGGCTCTGTTACATCAGCCACGGTAATTACATGGTTGAAACTGTAGTGTGTGCGCTATGAAATGTGCCGGTTACTTGGTGTAGCATTGCCCGGGGGTGCTGTAATCCGAAGAATCATACAATGAAGGGTTGGGTTGAGGTTGAGGTTGATCATACGTGAGATTTACAAGTTAACTTTTATTTTGTAAGGTGGTGCAATGTAAAAAAAAAAACAAAACTAAGGTGGATGGATTACAATTTGGAATTACTCTAAATTGTAAAAGAAGGGACGTAGGGCAATATGATATACAGCTATGGGGTTACGTTTATGTAACCCCATGGCTGGGAATGACTAGGATGGAGGCAGAATGGTGAGGATATTGTATAGAATGGTTCAAGTTCCATAAAACCCAGAATAAGCATGAGAAATGCTAATGGTCGATTTATAAGAGGTCTCCTATGGCAAGCATTGGAGATCCTAGAGAGCGTATAAACGCCTTGTAATCCTTCTGTTGTAGCCTTCCAGACGTGTGTTAAAGTTAATTTTTCCTATTGGGTATTTGGGTTGATGCAGCCTAATTGGCACGGTCGATCTGCCTGGATCCACTGGTATTGTTCCGTGGGTTAGAATCTGTTTGCCCGGGAAGTTAGGCAACCGTTCGCCAAGGGTATATCGACCCGGTTAAGGCAGGAAAAACATATGCGCCTTTATTTTTTGAAGGCTCCCATAGGTGGTAGTTGAGTTTTTGCGGTGAGCGCATTGTAACGCGTAAAGGTGATCTCGTAAAATCCAACCGCATAGGAGGCTGTGTACAACTCAGCCCAAATCCGGATTACGGATCCGTCGGCAGCAAAGGAGCCCGGAAAATAGCCCGGTGTGGCCAGTTCATAGTTGTCGATAGTATGCGCTTCAATCTCTTCATCTTGGAACAGTGCTCCGGTAGCTTGCAATTCGAAACCGAGGGTGTCGGCAATGGCATCGAGGGTAAGCGTGGCCACACCCTGATTGTAGTCGTAAAAGTTGAGTACATCAATATAGTAGTGTTCGGCTTCCTTTCTTCCTTTCAACACTACCTGATATTCCAAATCGTTATCGGCATAGTACACATCGTGCATGGTACAGCGGTAGGCGCCGGTAAAAAGTTCCAGGGTCACCCGATCCTCCACCTGGAAACGCAACCGATAATCGTCTCCGGTTGCGTTTAAGGCATATTCGGGCTGTGGCAGACCCGCTTCATCGGTAAAAGCACCCTCATCGAGTACCACGGCCACATCGGTCAGGTACCGAAGGCTATCGGTCAGGTTCAGGGTTGCCTGGTGGCCTTCTACCACAATGGTACCCAATTGGGGCAGGGTTGTCCCGTCAAAAACATCGATGATTCGAACTTTGCCGGCGTTGGCCAGTTGTATGTTTTCGGAGAAGGTTAACACAATCTGGCTCAGAGCTACTGAAATGCGTGTGCTACCGGTTGACGGATTCATGGATACCAACGTGGGAGGAGTATTATCGGGACAGGCAACAAGCAGCGGCCCCACCATTTCGCCGGGCTTGCCTTCCAGGTCGTTGGTGGCTACGGCATACACTTCGTACGATGCACCGGATGTTAAATCCATCAGCTTGATGGTATCGGGTAGGCTGGCCTTTACGGGTATATGTTTGGCCACCGGCTGGGTCTTGCCCAGAATAATTTCCTCAGCTAGTGGTGCGGTATCGCCTTGAGGAAGTACCACATAATGTATATCGCCATCCATGTTCGATTCCAGGATGATGTACGCGAAGTCTTCATGCACGCCGTTGGCTGGCAGCAACAGGTTGGCTACCGGTGCTTCGGATGTACCCAGCAGCAGGTCGGGATACACCGGTTCCTTTTTGCAAGCTACCAGTAAAAGTAGAGGAAGCACCATCGGAATAAGGCTTTTGGTATAGGAGGGGAGTTGAATCTTTCTCATGGTTTGCGATTTATGGCAGTAATGTGCTGGGATTGCTTTTAGTGTGCATCTGACAGGCTAATGGTGTATTCGCCCACATCGTTCAGTACAGTTGGCCCTTCGTAATACGTATAGAATTTAATATGCAGTTCCTTGGTGGCGGCATTAAAGCTACCAGGCGAAGTGTGCGGCCCGATCCAGTATTCAAAAGGGCCATCGCCACCAGGAGTGGTCGTGGTGCCCATATAGCGGGGTCCCACAATTTCTACCACAAAGTTGGAGGGATCGCTGGTATTCATCTTCAGGGTTATGGGTTGGGGGTCGTT
>QKEH01000069.1 GCA_003252385.1 Bacteroidota bacterium
TTTGAGAAAGACAAGGCACTGGAACGTCGCTTTCAAACTGTATTGGTGGATGAACCCGATGTACTCAGTGCCATTTCCATATTGCGCGGATTGAAAGAGCGCTACGAGAACCATCATAAAGTTCGAATTATGGATGAGGCCATTATTGCAGCTGTGGAGCTGTCGAACCGTTACATTACCGAGCGGCATTTGCCCGATAAAGCCATCGACTTAATAGATGAAGCCGCTTCCAAGATGCGCATGGAAATGAACTCGGTACCCACTGAGATTGATGAGCTGGAGCGCAGGATGAAACAATTGGAGATTGAGCGGGAAGCTATTAAGCGTGAGGGCAACACAAAAAAACTAAACGAATTAAGTGCCGAAATTGCAAACCTCAAAGAAGAAAACGATCGGTTACGTGCCAGCTGGAAATCGGAAAAGGCGTTGATAGATCAGATACAGCAACACAAAGGTTATATTGAACGCTACCGATTGGAGGCCGAACAGGCAGAACGTTCCGGGGATTATGGCCGGGTAGCCGAATTACGCTATGGAAAAATAAAGGAATCGGAGGAGCAAATTATCCGGTTGAAGGCTCAGTTGGAATCGAAACAGAAGTCGCAAGCCCTGATTCGGGAAGAAGTAAGCTCCGAAGACATTGCTGAGATTGTATCGCACTGGACCGGTATTCCGGTTCGCAAGATGCTGGAAGGAGAACGGGATAAATTATTGCATCTTGAGGATACCCTGCATCGTTCGGTGATAGGACAAGATGAAGCTGTGCAGGCTGTGGCCGATGCGGTACGCCGCAGCAGAGCCGGTATGCAGGATGAATCCAAACCCATTGGGTCATTTATCTTCCTGGGAACCACTGGTGTTGGTAAAACCGAATTGGCCAAAGCGTTGGCTGGCGTGCTCTTTAACGACGAGCACCTCATGACCCGAATCGACATGTCGGAATATCAGGAAAGGCATGCCGTATCGCGTCTGATTGGAGCTCCTCCGGGATATGTAGGCTACGACGAAGGCGGTCAACTCACCGAAGCGGTGCGCCGGAAACCGTACTCGGTACTCCTGCTGGATGAGATCGAGAAGGCGCATCCGGATGTGTTTAACATCTTGTTGCAGGTATTGGACGACGGACGTTTGACCGATAACAAAGGACGGGTGGTTAACTTTAAAAACACCATCATCATCATGACTTCCAATATTGGCTCTCATATCATTCAGGAACAGTTGGATCGGCAAATAGCAGGAGAGAATGACCTGGTATGGGAAACATTGCAGGAACAACTAATGCAGTTGCTGCGAAAAACCGTTCGGCCCGAATTCCTGAACCGTATTGATGAGTTGATCATGTTTAAACCCCTGTCGAAGGCACAAATTACCGATATTGTTGGCTTACAGGTGAAACATCTCACCGACAAGCTCGAACAAAAAGATATCCGGCTTCGGGTAAGCGAATCGGCGATAGCCTATCTGGCAGAGCAAGGTTGGGATCCGCATTATGGGGCACGGCCATTAAAAAGGGTTATTCAGCGCGAAATTGTTAACACGCTTTCCAAGGAATTGCTGAAAGGAACCGTAGGAGCGAACCAAAAGATTCGGATTGATTGCCGCAACGGGCACCTGGAGTTTGTTAACGAAGTTTAATTAAAACTTTCAACACACGCTTCGCGACTGTCGTAAATGGCAAAAACGGTGTCGAGCTGTAACAGTTTGAATAAATCGTAAACTTCGGGGCGTACGTTACAAATTTTAAACTGACCCTGATTTTGATGGGCTGTTTTCAGTATCGAAAGAAAAACACCAAACCCCGAACTGTCAACAAACCGAATTCCGTCAAGATCTAAAATCAGACGGGTGTTGGGTTTGTCAAAGTAAGCATTAATCTCGTGTTTTACCGGGTCGACCAACATGGCGTTAAAACGGTCGACTCCGTTAAACTTCACTATCAGTATATTAGTAATTTTCTCAGTTTTGAGCATGGTGCCGGTGTTTAAATATAAATATCGATGTTCTGAACCACATCTTCCAATTCTATAAGGGCTTCCTGAGTTTCCTGTTTAAAGCTGGTGATAAATTCCGGGTAACGATCCACCTCTTCGCCCGATTTGGCCAGGGTTTCAAAAGTCTTTAATTCTTTTGCCAGTTCGTTTAACCCCATGATAGCTATGGATGATTTCGCCTTATGGGCAAGTCGGCCCAAATTCTCGTATTCCTTTTTGGCATAGTACTCATCCAGTCCGGTGGAAAATTCAACGACCTGATCCTTAAAAATATCAATCATCTCAATGACGAGGGTTTTATTTCCAGCCGACATTTCCCTCAAATAACTCAAATCTATTTTCATACCATTCAGCCTTGTGCATAAATACTCCACTAAATTAATTTATTTTTTTATTTTTATTTACATCTTGTAGTCGCCAGCGAATAGAGGCGATTCTATTAATTTGAATTAACGATCAAACAACGTGTGGTTATGAAGTGGTCAACCTTTTTAGTGCTGCTGTGCCTGCATTGCTATGGGATTTATGCTCAGAGCGAAACTTTTAATGCCGAAAGTTACAGGCAGGGCAGAATGGCAGAGCGTTTGTATGCAAATGCCATAAGGACAATTGAGGCTAAGGATTATTATGGAGCACTCCAATTTCTCGATAGCGTGGTACTGCTCACTCCCCGTTATGTTCCGGCGTATCTGGAGCGAGGAAAAATTTATTTTACCAAAGAGCGTAAAGCAGATGCTTTGCTTGAATTCCAGAAGGCATTGAGCCTGGAACCTGCTCATGGCGAAGCTCTTTTTTACCAGGCGTATGTGCGTTTTGCCCAGGATACAGCCAGTGTCCGCAGTTCCGATTTTGATCGTTCCATTGTGAGTGGATATACTTCCTATCAGGTGTATTATTATAGGGGCTTACTCAAGGTACTTGAGAAAAAATACAACGAAGCTGTGGCCGACTTTACCCAGTGTATTGAGAAAAAAGGCGATTTTGCCATAGCCTATCACGACAGGGGAACAGCAAAGTACCATTTGGGCGACTATCAGGGAGCGGTTTACGATTACCGTTTAGCCTTGAATTATGCACCAGACATGCTGATGGCCTATGTTAACATGGGTGATGCAAAAAAAAGGCTGGGCGATTATCAGGGAGCCGAAGAGGATTACACACAGGCTATTGCTGTTGATTCGGTTAATTCTGTAAGCTATAACAATCGGGGAGGAGCCCGGTTTGTACTTGGAAATGTAGAAGGAGCTCAGTCCGATTTCAGTAAAGCTTATGAACTTAACCCGGCAAACTGTACCATTCGCTGTAATATGGGAAATGTTCTGTCAAAGTCCGGCGATTATAAAACAGCCATTGATTGGTACAATCAGGGACTTGAACTTGATGTGACCTATGGCATAGGGTACCTGAACCGGGGATTGACCTACGAAATGCAGGGAATGCTATCTGATGCGTGTGCCGACTGGAAAAACGCTGCAAAATATGGGGTGGCCGAAGCCGAAGAATATCTTAAAGAATGTACTAAGTAAACGATGCCGATCATGAAGGTTAAAACTATCCTGTCTATTGCTCTGTTTCTGGCAATAAGTATCTGTTTATCCGGAGTTCAAGCTCAGGTCAATCCATTGAAGATAAAGAGAAAGGAATTTAAAAAGCAAGAGGTTGGATTCAAGGAGGCCTGGCGAAACCTTAAGGAAGCCAAGTATTTATTTATTCTGGGTCCCGGATCCTACCGTGAAGCGCGTGAGTTGTATCTTAAAGCCTACGAATACAACCCCGACAATGCAGAACTGAATTACATGGTGGGCCGATGCTATTTGTTTACCGATAATAAATTTGAATCGATAAAGTACATTAAAAAGGCCTACGATCTCAAACCTGAGGTGAATTACGACATACATTTGATGTTGGGGATGGCCTATCATCAGGTTTTTGACTTCGATCATGCCATTGAGGAGTACAACTATTTTATCAATGAGTTGCGTCCCAAAACACAAGCCATGTACCGCGAAAAAATAGACCGGTTGATCCAGCAATGCAAAAACGGAAAACTCTTGGTAGCAGAACCCCGGCGAGTGGTTATTAATAATCTGGGTAAAGGCGTAAACTCTCTTTTCGATGAATACGGCCCGGTGATTTCCAGCGATGGTCAGGAGCTCTATTTTACCACGAGGCGGAAATATTCCAGGAAGAGCGAAAAGAGCATTTTAGACGATAAATTTTTTGAAGATGCGTATACTTCCAAACTTGTAAATGGAAGTTGGTCGCGTGCCCGCAGGCTGGAACCTAAACTGACGGGTAAGGAGAATACCTCGAACGTTGCTGTAGTGGGTCTTTCGGCCGATAAGAATAAAATTTATCTGTATAAAGGCAAGGACAAAGGTGGCGATATTTATGTGAGCGACACCAAGAAAGGTGATTGGACCAAGCCTAAGGCAGTTAAGAAATTCAATTCCAAGTTTCGTGAAACTTCTTTCTGTTTATCTTCCAACGAATCGACCCTGTACTTTGTATCCACCAACCCAAAACGGCGCATGGGGGGATACGGCGGTTCCGATGTATATATCTGTAAAAAGAATAGTAAAGGAAAGTGGCAGCGACCTGAAAATGCCGGTAATGTGATTAATACTTTTTACGATGAACTTGGGGTTAGTTTGAGTGCCAACGACAGTGTGCTGTATTTTAGTTCCAAGGGACATAATTCCATGGGAGGCTACGATGTATTTCAAAGTTCGCTAAGTCCAAGTGGAGTATGGTCGAAGCCGGTTAATCTGGGCTATCCGGTAAATACCCCCAACGACGATGTGTTCTATGTGGATGCACCCGGCGAAAAGGCTGCCTACTATTCCTCGAACCGCGAATCCGGACTGGGAGGAATGGATATTTTTAAAATTATGTACCTGGGAGCCGAAAAGGAGGTTCTGTCAGGCGATATACTTGATAACCTGGCTGGAGCCAAGCCACCTTATCCCTCCATTTATTTTAACCCGATTGAAAAGCCCGTGGTAGATACTTCGGTGTTGGTGCGTGGTTTTATCAGCGATTCGGAGAACGATGCTCCCATCCTGGCCAAGCTGGAAATAATTGACCGGGAAAAAAGTAAAGTCGTAGCAACGGCCATTTCCGATCAGACTGGTAATTACAGTGTAAAATTACCCGAAGCCAAAATGTACGGAGTGGAAATTCTGGCCAAAGGGTATCTGTTATACCTCGACATGGTTGATTTATCGCACATTACATATGATGAAGTAGTGGTGCAGAACTTTAAGTTGGAACGTGTTGAAGTGGGGGCAAAAGTTATTCTGAAGAATATCTACTTTGAGACCGGCAAATCCACCTTAAAGCCTGAATCGTTTGTGAGTTTGGATAACATTGTAAAATTACTGCAGAGCAACGAAACCCTGCGGATTGAGATATCAGGGCACACCGACAATGTTGGTTCTGCAAAAACCAACATTCGCTTATCGGCCGATCGTGCCAAGGCTGTAGTGGATTATCTGGTAAAACAAGGTATTCCGGAGTCGAATCTGGAATATCAGGGCTATGGATTTTCTCAACCCATTGCCCCCAATACGACGGAAGATGGGCGGGCTCAGAACCGGCGTGTCGAATTTAAAATTCTGAGTAAGTAAGGATTAACTTCAGGATCACCTCACCTGATAAGGCTCTCCAAATGCACGGAGAGCCTTTTTTGTTAACAGTCCGGTGCGTTGTTCTTGTTCGTGGTCAATAATTTCTACCTTTGCAGCCTTTAAAACACCTTTCTAAGAAAATACGGGAATGAATTCAACAGCTTTACTGGAACAGCATCAGCTGGCAGGTGCGCGTCTGGTGGAATTTGCCGGGTACGAAATGCCTTTGGAATATACCGGAGTGGTGGACGAGCACCTCACCGTGCGCCAGACAGCCGGAATGTTCGATGCTTCGCATATGGGCGAATTTTGGGTTAAAGGGCCCAATGCACTACCGTTATTGGAATACGTAACTACCAACTATGTTGGTGGCTTGGTTCCGGGTAAAGCGCAATACTCCTGCCTGCCCAATGGCAGAGGTGGTATTGTTGACGATCTGATTGTCTATTGCGTGGCGCCTGAAAAATATATGTTGGTAGTAAATGCCTCGAATACCCGAAAAGACTGGGAATGGCTGAACCATCACAACGAAAGGTTTGGAGCGGTGCTCGAAGATGCATCGGATCGTATGGCGCTGATTGCCTTACAGGGACCCAAAGCCTTGCAAATACTTCAAAAACTGGTGCATTTTCCGTTAGATCAGATG
>QKEH01000082.1 GCA_003252385.1 Bacteroidota bacterium
ATGCTCAAAACGAAGCCACCCTTGAAGATCAGCAGAAGGAACGTACACAGGCGGAGGAAGAAAGAAATCAGGCTGTAGCTGAAACCCGCGATTTCAATGAGCAACTGATAAACCACCAGGAAAAGGAGCGTGAAGCGGCGCACAGAGCCTCGGAACAGGAGTCGGATCAGCTGGCCTTCTACAACGAAATGGAGCAGGAGGAGCGCCGGGCACAGATGGAACAGCTGCGTGAAGCGGATTCGGAGTACAACCGGCGAATAGAAAAAATACACCAACGTGAGGATGCACAGAAAGCCCGGGAACACGAACGCAAGGAGCGTCGTAAAGACCGGGAAAATGACCGGTTGAATGCTCAAAACGAAGCCACCCTTGAAGATCAGCAGAAGGAACGTACCCAGGCGGAGGAAGAAAGAAATCAAGCTGTAGCTGAAACCCGCGATTTCAATGAGCAACTGATAAACCACCAGAAAAAGGAGCGTGAAGCGGCGCACAGAGCCTCGGAACAGGAGTCGGATCAGCTGGCCTTCTACAACGAAATGGAGCGGGAGGAGCGCCGGGCACAGATGGAACAGCTGCGTGAAGCGGATTCGGAATACAACCGGCGGATAGACATAATACACCAGCGTGAGGATGCACAGAAAGCCCGGGAACACGAACGCAAGGAGCATCGTAATGACCGGGAGAATGCCCGGTTGAATGCTCAAAACGAAGCCACCCTTGAAGATCAGCAGAAGGAACGTACCCAGGCGGAGGAAGAAAGAAATCATGCTGTAGCTGAAACCCGCGATTTCAATGAGCAACTGATAAACCACCAGGAAAAGGAGCGTGAAGCGGCGCACAGAGCCTCGGAACAGGAGTCGGATCAGCTGGCTTCTCATAACCAAATGGTAGTGCAGGAAAGAGCCAGGCTCATTGCACAACTGCGAGAAGCCGATTCGAAATACAACCAACAAATCGACCGATTGAATGCCCGCGAAGCCTCGCGTCAGAAAGATGAAGCTCTGCGCCGGCAAAAAGACGAAGCACGGGAACAGGCCGAATTGCAGGAGGCCAATGCAGCCACCCTGCGAAAACAGCAGTCCGTACGCAAAGCGGCTCAAAGCGAACGCCAGGCCGACATTGCCGACACCCGGGTGTATAACGCATCGCTGCGCGAACAACAGCAGAAAGAATTGGCCGATCGGCAGGCAGAAGGCCGGGCAGAAAGTGAGGCGATAGCCGGGTACAACGTGCATGTACTGGCCGAACAGGAGGCGTACCGGACGGATCTTCGCGAGTCGAATTCGAAGTACAACCAACAAATCGACCGATTGAATGCCCGCGAAGCCTCGCGTCAGAAAGATGAAGCTCTGCGCCGGCAAAAAGACGAAGCACGGGAACAGGCCGAATTGCAGGAGGCCAATACCGCCACCCTGCGAAAACAGCAGTCCGTACGCGAAGCTACTCAAAGCGAACGCCAGGCCGGCGTTGCCGATACCCGGGTGTACAATGCCTCGCAGCGCGAACAACAGCAGAAGGAATTGGCCGATCGGCAGGCAGAAGGCCGGGCAGAAAGCGAGGCTATAGCCGGGTACAACGAGCAGGTGCTTTTAGATCGGCAGAAATATATCCTTAAGCTGATGGCAGATGATACCAAATATCAAAAGCATCAGGCCGATCTGCAGGAAAAAAAGGAACGACGAATGAACCGCCTGAAGAACAAACTGCAAGTGATGGAAGAAACGGAACAGGTTCGCTTGCAAGCCGAGAATGCCAAAATCCGTAAAAAACAGGTTCGTGACCTTCAGGGTCAACAAGACGAACGGGCTAAGGAATCGGCCCGAATTGAAGAAGCCAACCAGGAAATGCTGGAGGATTACGACAAGCGCGCTTTGGCGCAACAGCAGGAAGAGGCATCGGAAAGCCTTGCTATTCAGCAGCACAATGCCGATGCACTTCGGGAGCATGGAGTGCGATTGGAAGAACGAAGCAGGCAGCAGGTCCGTATCGGGCAAAAGTTAGCCCGGGTACAGCAACGTATGATGAAGCATCGCGAAAAAGCCTGGATGAAGCGCATGGCGGCCTGGGAGAAGGAAAGTAAAGCCATTTCAACAGCTAATGCTGAACAACTGCGTTTACAGACCCGGAAGGAGGAATTGCAGGAAGCCGATCGCCAACGAAGTGTTCAGGAAACAGATCGATACAATACCCGCCAGCTTCAGGAACAGGAAGAACGTTTGCGCGGGCAGGCGGATACGGAAACCCTTTACCAGAAACGCTTGCAGCGTTTGCAGGATCGGGAGAGGCACCAGCGACACGTACTGGCTGAAAAGCAGCAGCAACTGGATGCAAAACAACAGGCTCGTTTGCAGGCTGATAACACCGATATTCTGAAGGAACAGCAAGCAAGCCGGGAGGCACAAACCCGAAAACAGCAGGAAGGCATAGCTCAAACCCGGGAATACAACGATCGGATAACACAGGAGCGCAGGAAACAGAATGAGGAAGGTCGTGCTGATTATGAGCAGGAGCAAAATATGCTGGAACGGGAAACCGAAAAGGAAATCAAACGCCGGGAACGTGCGTATGCCAAACGCCTGGCAGTTTTGGATAAGCAGAGCCGTACCATTTCTTCCGATAACGATCGGGAACGCAACCTGGAAGAACAGGCCCGATTGATGCGCGAGCGCGACAACCTGCGTGAGAGTGAAGAAATTGTACGCTACAATGAATCGGTGCAGAAAAAAAGGCAGGAGCAACAGCAAAAAGCCACACAGGAGGATGGGCAGGCCATCCGGAACGACAACGAAGCGGTACTGAAGAAACAGGAGAAAGAGCAGGAGAACCTGCGCCAGGTGGTGGATCAGCAAAGTGAGGCCATTGACCACTACAATCAGCGAATGAAGCGCCTACAGGACCGGCATACCTATCAAACCCATCAGGCATTTGTTCGTCACAGCCGGAAAATAGCACGTTACAACCAAAAAATGAACGCGTTCTATGAGCGTGCAGCCCGACGCACGCTTCGGCAGGATAAAAGTCACGACCGTACCTCGTTCCATTTGACCCAACGGGAAAAGCGGCGAAACAACCGGCTACAGACGCGGCATACCCGAAAGCAAAATTCATAGCGATCCGTTCGGAACAGCTTTCTCGGATTCCATGGGAAATGGGACTCGACTCCTTTTGGTTCGAGCAGCATTAGGGTTGAACCTAAAAACCTATTCTTTTCGTTTAACCAGGGTTGCGCCAGCCTGATCAAGGGGCAGTACCAGCAAGTCGGCAAGATTAACATGCCGCGGCCGGCTGATGGCAAAGGCAATGATTTCAGCAATATCGTCGGCAACCAGTGGGGTCATACCCTGGTAGACTGCATCGGCTCTATCGGTGTCGCCTTTAAAACGTACCGTAGAAAATTCGGTATTTACCAGTCCCGGATGGATAGCGCTTACCTTGATGCCGTATTCGAGCAAATCCTGGCGCATAGCGGAGGTAAGGGCATCTACGGCATGCTTGGAGGCACAATATACATTTCCCCTGGGGTAAACCTCCTTGGCCGCTATAGAACCAATATTGATAATATGACCCTGCCGGGCGGCAATCATGCCGGGCAATACCGCTTTAGTCACATACAACAGTCCTTTTACATTGCCATCCATCATGGCATCCCAATCGTCGAGGCTGCCGTCCTGGATAAAATCCAAGCCGTGGGCATTTCCCGCGTTATTAATTAATACATCGATTTGTTTTAAATCTTCAGGCAGGGAATTTATTTGTTCCAACACCTGGTTGCGGTCCCTTACATCAAAGCACAGGGTGTGCACCCGGGTCTTTGAACTTAATGCATCGCTGAGTTCCTGTAAACGTTCGGCGCGCCGGCCACAGAGTACCAGGGTGTTTTCCTGGGTAGCCAGCAACCCGGCAGTGGCTTTGCCAATGCCCGATGTGGCACCTGTAATAAGAATGGTTTTCATTCGGATTGTTTTTGAGGTGCAAATTTCGGACTTTGTGTGGAATAATCCACGGATGCGGCGTTGGCGTTATGGTTTTTAGCAGCTGACTACTTGTTAACAACCTAATTATGAATTCACTTCAATCGTAATACAAATTCCCTATATTTAATGCAGCAAGAAAACGTTCCAATCTGATACGATATCCTCCAAATCCCCACCAGTAAAGAGGTTTTAAGATTTTCGGGGAAGCGGATAACTTCATGTTAAAGTAGTGGAGGGGTAGCGTGGGGAGAAGGGCTGGACGCGTTATCAGGCATGTGTTCAATACGATTAAATCGATTATCTCATGGGTATCACCAGCGGCCTCTGTGCCATTTCAACCGTTTTCCTTTCACTTCATGCATGTAATACATCAATAGAAAGTGCCCTTTCGGCAGTTTTGCCATCTGCCTCGAACGGGTTAATCGAGTTCTTATCGAAGAACTGGCCGGTGGTGGGCATAACCTCCCTGATATGGGGTGTTGTACTTGGCGTAGTGGTGCGGGCTTGCCATCGTCAAAAACGGTTGCTGCAGAAAAAAGCCGATGACCGGGCTCATGAAATGTACAGGTTAAATGTAATTCTGGAAGAAAAACAGGAGGAAATCAGTATGCAGAATGAGCAGCTGCACCATCATCGGGAAAATCTGGAAAAACTGGTATCGGAGCGTACCGAGCAAATGCAAAGAGCCGTGAAAAAGGCAGAGGATGCAGACCGGTTGAAGTCGGCCTTTTTGGCCAATATGAGCCATGAAATACGCACTCCCATGAATGCCATAGTAGGCTTCGCCTCGTTATTGAACAGCGAAGATATTGACGAGTTGGAGCGTAAAGAATTCAATGAGATTATTACCAATAACTGCAATGCCCTCATGGTGCTGATCAACGACATTCTGGAAATCTCGTTAATTGAAGCCAATCAGTTGCATTTGCAGAAAGAAAAATTTGACATTCACCCCATCCTTTCCGAATTGGAATACTATTTCCGAATGAATAATTCGAAAAATCTGGAGATTGTTTTTGATAACCAGGGAGAGGGATCGCTGGAAATGGTCAGTGACCCGATTCGTTTTCGCCAGATCTTCACCAACCTGTTGAATAATGCCTACAAATTTACCGAAGCAGGTTCCATACACTTTGGGTACGAACCCGGTGAAAAAGGGACGAAATTTTACGTGAAGGATACCGGCATTGGCATTGATGAAACGGAGTACGAAAACATCTTTAACTACTTCCATAAACTGGAGAAAAACAACAATCAATATTATCGGGGAGCCGGCATTGGCTTGTCCATCAGCAACAAACTTATTGAGATGATGGGAGGACGTATTTGGCTGCATTCCAGGCGGGGTGAAGGTTCCATATTTCAATTCCACATTTCCGGCAGTGAGACCTATACGCCTCCTGTTTCTAAGCTCGCAAATTCCCAACTCCAGGGTCGGTCGGCGGCTCTTAAGAACCGAACCGTGTTGGTTGCCGAAGATGACAGTACCAATTTCTTTCTGATTGAAAAGATTCTTACACGTGAGAAAATGCAGGTAGTTTGGGCAAAGAACGGACACGAAGCTGTGGACTATGTTAAAACCAACCGGCCGGCACCACAAGAGCTGATTGTGCTGATGGATATTAAAATGCCCCGGATGAATGGCATCAATGCGGCCAAAGAAATAGCCCGTTTATGCCCCGAAATACCCATTATTGCCGTTACGGCTTATGCCCAGCAATCCAATAAACGAGATCTGCTGGAAAAAAATTTTTCCGATTATATTGCCAAACCTCTACGTCCAAAGACCCTGATAGATGTCTTGGAAAGGCATGTGCAGGTGTCCTTGGAAAGTTAATGGTCTTTTCCGGGCCAGGTGCACACCTGTTATCCAAAGGAGTAACTTGAAAAACGGGTGGTGTTTCAGGATAAAGTCCAAACCAGAGAAGCATCTGGCAGCGCCTGCCCAAGGATGAAAAACGCTTTATAAACATTAATAAATCCAGCAGATGAAAAAAATTTTAGGTATTCTCTTTTGCCTTTTTGGGGTAGGCAGCGTTTCGGGACAGTTTTTGGGCGATTCTATTGAGGTGGAAATCATTGGTTCCGGTTCGGGTTTCTTTGAAGGGCCGGTCTGGCGTGGCGACAGCTTGGTTTTCAGTGCCATATCCAGCAGTATTATTTATGAATGGAAGGAAGGCGGAAGCCTTACGCCCCTCATTCAGCCCTCGGGGAATGCCAATGGATTGCTTTACGATCAGCAGGGACGTTTGCTTATGGCCCGGCATGGCCAAAGAGATGTTGCCCGACGAAGTGCCGATGGCAGCGTGGAAGCGCTGGCCTCCACCTATCAGGGACATCGGTTGAACAGTCCCAACGATTTGGCACTGTATTCCGATGGCAGCGTATTTTTTACCGATCCTACGCATGGATTAACCAATATCCTGGATGCCGAACTGGACTTCACCGGAGTATATAGCATTACCCCCGACGGTGAGCTGGTGCTCTTGGATGGAAGTTTGGAGAACCCAAACGGCATTGCCTTTTCGCCCGATTATAGTAAATTGTATGTGGATATTACCGGAGGTGAAGTGTATTGCTTTGATGTGGAACGAAACAACCACATCACCAATAAGCGCCTGCTACTGTCCGATCCGGATTTTGAATACTGCGATGGCATGAGCGTGGACTCGCTCGGTTTTCTTTATGTAGCCAATGCCATGGGTATTAGTGTTATTGATCCGGGAACCGGAACGGTGGTGCGCAGCATCCCCATAAAAAACGCAGCAAATGAATCTATTCATCCTACCAACTGCTGTTTCGGAGGGCCCGATGGGAGAACCTTATATGTTACTTCCAACCATCCAACCACTTATCACGGTACAGTAAGCCGGGTTACCGGAAAACAGGTAACAATTCACACTATTGTTGCTGAACTGTCACAACTGGATCCTTCTTTGTTGGCCTTTCCGAATCCTTTTTACGAGACGCTGAATATCCCTTTAAGTCCGACTTCCGGATCGGAAGTAACTTGTACCGTATACCGAATGGATGGAACCGAGGTAGCTCAATTACAAGCCCAGTCATCGGGATGGCTGAACTGGGACACTACCGGATTACCGGAGGGTAATTATTTAGTAGTTACTCATACCCCGGAGGGCAACCGGTGGGTACAGCAGGTTTCTAAGCTGTAGGCCTTCTGTGTCTCAGTAAAATCAGGCGACCATGATGGGTCGGGGAAGCATGGGCTTACCAGCTTCCTCCGGCGCCACCGCCGCCAAAACCGCCACCTCCGAAACCACCAAAGCTACCGCCACCGGATGAGAAGTTTCCAAAGCCACTGCCTCCCGAACCCCGTGATCCGGACGAAAGTAGCGAAAGCAGCACCCAGAAGGATAGTCCGCGGCCCAGCGAGTTGCGTCGCACCCGGTTGGCCCGGCTAAAAATATTCCCAAACAGAACTATAAATAACAAAATGGGCACCAGTATACCTGCGGGAGGTGTTTTTTTAGGTTGAGATCGTTCCTGGTATTCCTGAGCCGAAAATTCGCCCAGCGACAGTTGTTCCAAAGTGTTAACAGCCTTTACGATACCACCGAAATAGTCGTTTTGTTTGAAGTGCGGGATCATTTCCTGATCCACAATCCGTTTCGAAATAGCATCAGGTATAACCCCTTCCAGTCCATAGCCAACTGCTATAAATACTTCTCCTCGTTCCGAAGCACTCTTCTCCTTAACCAGAATTACGATTCCATTGTCCTTATCCTTTTGCCCAACGCCCCATTTATGACCCAGTTCGGTGGCGAACATGGCCTTATCCATCCCCTCCAGAGTGGGTACGGTAACCACTACAATTTGGGTGGAGGTACTTCGGCTGAATTCAACCAGATTTTGCTCCAATGCCCGGGTTTCGTCGGGGCTGAGCATCTGGGCCATATCGTTAACCAGTCGTTCCGGACGGGGACGGTCGGGCACTTGTATGCCCCAGCTGGAAAGG
Source organism: Bacteroidota bacterium (assembly GCA_003252385.1). Classification (GTDB taxonomy): domain Bacteria; phylum Bacteroidota; class Bacteroidia; order Bacteroidales; family UBA10428; genus UBA10428. The sequence goes on from QKEH01000082.1 coordinate 7,951, forward strand.
GTGCACAACAGCCCGGCTACCAAGGCCAGGTTGCGGGTTGGCTTTCTAATGGGTTCCAAAAGATATTTCATCGGGAAGTTCGTTAACGTCGTCTAATTGATAGGGGAAATGTTGTTTGAGTGCCTGGCCGGCCATTTGAATGCCCTGTACCAGACCCTGGGTATACTCTTGCCGATGAAAGTAGCTCAGCATGGTTTCCTTTATAGAATCCCAAAAATTTTCGGGTGTTTTTTGGTTGATACCTGCATCGCCCAGTATCGCAAATTTACGATCGGCAATGGCTACGTAGAACAGTACCCCATTGCGCAATTGTGTTTTATGCAGCTGCAGTTTCTCGAATACCACGGTGGCACGTTCCAGAACGTCTCCTTTGCAGTAGTTCTCCAAGTGTACCCGTATTTCGCCCGAAGTATTGTGCTCAGCTTCCTGAATGGCAGCCACTATGGCATCCTTTTCCGGCTGGGTGAACAGGTTTTCCGCTTTGTCCATAATTTCAAAACCTTAAAATTCAACTTTGGGTGCTACTTCGGCACCTTCCTGGGCTTCGAAATAGGGTTTTTCAGACTTACGCAGAATCAATTGTGCCATGAACTTTTGGGTGAATGCATTGTAGGCTTGTACCGCTTCGTTAAATCGGGTGCGTTCTACGTTGATCCGGTTTTCAGTTCCTTCCAGTTGAGCCTGCAGTTCCAGGAAGTTCTGATTGGCTTTCAGCTCGGGGTAACGTTCCACTACCACCATCAGTTTGGAAAGGGCAGAACTTAATCCGGATTGCGCCTTCTGGAACTGTTCAAAATTGTCGGCATTCAAGTTACCGGCATCAATGTTTACCGCCGTGGCTTTCGAGCGGGCTTCAATCACCCCGGTAAGGGTTTCCTTTTCAAAGTCGGCATAGCCCTTTACGGTATTCACCAGGTTTGGGATCAGATCGGAACGGCGCTGGTAGCTGCTTTCTACATTGGCCCATTGACTTTTTACACTTTGATTGAGGGTTACCTCGTTGTTGTACAGGTTTTTATAATAGGTAAATCCGATAATGGCCAGTAGGAGGAAAAAGCCAAAAATACTTCCGATGACGATTAAAACGATACTCGATTTTTTCATAGTGTATTATTTTTTTAGTACTGCGAATGTATGAAGGATTGCTGGTATAGAAAAGGGAATATTCGGCCGATGTCCCAAATAATTCGGTAAACAGGGATTGAAGAAGGAAATGCGGCACCCGATAGAAAAAAACAGGCTTCCGGTATTTGCCGAAAGCCTGCGTGATAGGATAGAGGGGGGGCGGTCTACCACCAGCCTCTTACATTATAGGTAACCGTTTCGGGTTGGTTATTGCCATAGGCAACACCCACATCACGATAAGCTTGAATGCGTTCGCTTTCCTGCTCCTGATTGCGCAGCACATACTTCCATTCACGGTCATCAATCTCGTTCACCTTTTTGGCAATGGCATTACTCAATTTCTGTACATCGCCAAAGCAGGAAGCTTCCGGATCGATAGTAGCCAGGATCTGGGCAGCTTTCTCGGCCGAAGCAATGTCCTGACCGGCATTCCAGATTCCCTGAGCCTCGTTCAGTTTGATCTGACAGTCGTGATTAATGTACTGGGTGTACATGTCGGGAACCTTGTTCATACACTGGTCGTAGCAGGTTTTGCATACCTCAGGTACCGAGGTGAGTCGCAGAATGGCGCCACCAAAGTTGTTCATTCCGGCCAGGGTTTCAGCCTCTTTCAGTATAAAGTCGCAACGGGTGTTGTAGTACTCCATAATTTTGGTTTTACCCTTATCCAGGAAACTTTGCAGCTGAGGATCGGACGGATTAATCCGTTTCAATGCCTCCATATAGGCTTTGGTTTCGTTGGTCCCAACGCCTTTGAGCTGTAAGGAAGTTGAAGTAAACAGCACGCCGTCGATCCCGTCGCCAATGTAGAGGGTTACCTCCAGGTTCATAGCGGTCATGGGAGGGGCAGTAGCAGTTAGTTCCTTATCGAGCACAACAATGTTGGGTGTAATTATAAAACGGGGCGATAGCGAACTGCCGGCCATGCCGTTTTTGCTAACTACCTGTCCCAGTTTGTTGGAGAGCATGTTCTTAGCCGATTCCGGTAAACCTTCTACCTGATCGGACACATAGGGATTGATTACAATGCGGCCTAAATCCTCGTATTTTCCTTTATCGTTTTGAGCCGAAAGGCCAAGGAATCCCATTGAAAGGATTCCGGCCAGAGTCAGATGTATCCATCTTTTTTTCATCTGCATCGGGTATTATTTACCGCCCAGGTAAATGGTTGCACGTCCTAAGCCCTGGGTGGTTAGTTTGTTGGGAATGCTTAGCTGATTGGCCAGGTAGTCGCTCAGATCTTTAACATAGCGACGGGTGTCCATAGCACGCTGGCTACCATTGCGCTCGTAATACAAAGGTATGCGTACCTGTTCGAACAGCATCATGGTGGCGGTGGCATCGGTGGTACTGAAACGTCCGTTTACGGTGTTGTCAGCCAGCCAGTCTTCAATCAGAACGCCCAATTCTTCGTCATCGGGTCCAAAAGTCGACTCCAGGTCTTCGCCCCAGTCATCCCATACTTTAATGCGAATAATTACTTCGCGGCCATTGGCGAACATATCGTCGAAATGGTTTTGCAGGCTGTTGCTGAAGTTGTCCATGTGCGACAGAACGGCTTCTTCGAGCAGTACGGGCAACTCCGAAGAGAAGGAGGGAGCTCCGGTTCCGGAGGCAGAAGCAATTTGCTTATCGGTGTAAGCATCAAGTCCCTGCAGGTTGAAGGTGACCGATTTTTTGGGGCCGGTAACATTAACTGTCCAGGTGAGCTGCATAATGATGTCGGCTTTGGCAATGGCTTTGAGTTTATCCACGGGGCTCTCGGCAGCTTCGGCACCGGTTTCCTTGGAGGTCATCATAGCATCTTCGGCGGCAGTTTGTTCGAGAGATTTAATGGCCGATTCCATGTTTTTAAGGGGGAAGCCCCGTTCGGCCATTATACCGTTGATTTTACTGATTACCAGGAGTAGATCCGGATTTTCCTGGAACGCTTTTTTGTAATTGGGAATTTTAACCGTGGTTCCCTGGTTGTCGAATTCCATCATGTATCCGTTGGTATTGCACCAGGCATCGCTGGGCACCACCATAAGGGTTGGTTTTTTGGCTTGCGAAAAGGCTATTCCGGTACCCAGAGCCAGGAGGAACAGCGCAGAAAGTATTTTCTTCATTAGTTTATTGATTTTAGTTGGTTACTAATTGGTTTTAATAATGCCATCGGCAATCAGTTGCTGACGCAATTCCTGACGTTTCACCCGTACAATAACTCCATAGGTTACTTCGGAGCCGGCAAATTTGTAGTCTTTGGCAATTTTCGGAATCAGCGATTCGTCCTTCATCGAAACAAAATCGGCATATTTTCCGCCATCGGCAAAGAAGGTGAAGAAGTAGTCCTGGTATTTGTCCTGAGCATTGGCTTCTACCAGTACGGGTTTGGTATTGCATTCGTTTTTTCCGTTACGGATACCTTTAAAGATGACATCGCGCACGGCATTCTTTTTTGCCTGTTCCACCGCATCCTTGCGGTCTTTTCCATAGCCATAGGCTTTTAAGGTTTGCGAGCCGTCGAGTTCTACGCCCATGCATTCGGTTTCGTAGGTGTAATTACCAGCGATACGTTTTTGCGGGGTACATGCTGCCAGCATCGCAAGGAGTATGGCGGCAATGGAAAGAATGTGTATTCTTTTCATGATGGTTATTTTTTTTTGAATTAGAATCCGCTGGACAATCCTTTAATGATCCCGGCATTTTCGAGGTCTCTGCGTAACAGGTCTTTCTGAACAGTTACCACAACACCTACTTTGTACTCTTTTTTGCTCACTTTCACTTTTTCGGTACCGGTACCCTGACTGGTAAGGGATACGTACTTCATGTAGCTGCCGCCGTCGGCAAAGAAATTTTCAAAGTAACGTTCGAACTGCTCATCAGCGTTGGTGGAGCGAGCCAAGGGCTTCTGCGAGGTGCAGCCCTGACCACCGCCAAAGCCTTTGAAAACAACTCCGTGCACAGCATTTTTCTTACATTGTTCCATAGCCACCTGGGGTTTTTTAGAGAACGACCATACTTTAATCAGATAGGTTCCTTCGGCACCGGTTCCGGCACATTCAATTTCGTAGCGCCATTCTTCGGTATCCTTATCGGCTTTACGGCCGGCCTGGGCATTTAGCATAGTACTCATCATCATAAGCAAACCTGCTGCAAATGCAAATTTTACGGTTTTAGTCATCGATTTTAGTGTTTAAAAGATTGAATGGTAAATTTATTTGATTTGTCGAATTAGCATGCCTTCGTAAAAGAGTTTTTTGGGTCCTTTAAAATAGGTGGCATCAATGTTCTGGGGCTTTTCATCTTCGCCCTGTCCGGCATTGTAGCGGTTATCCCATATTTTGCTCTGGTCTACAAAAATAATACCTTTCCGGGCGTAAGAGGTACGGCCTGTTTCGGGGTCGAGTTGTTTTTCAAGCACCTCAAACCGGTCGCCCTTTTCAATACCTTCCTTCATTCCCACTTTTGCCATGAGCGGATCCACAGAAATCAGGGGCGATTTGGTTTTAAACACATCGTACTCGCGTTGCAGGTTGGCATATACCTTGTCGATGTTTCGAATGGTAACAATGGTAAGCATATCGGCATCGGAACGTTGTTCGGTAAGCGAACCCATGACCAGGCTTTTTGACTTCTGGCTGCCAATGTATTTAAAACGGAACAAGTTGCTGGTATCAAATGCAGCTGCTTTCGAAGCATCGTAATAGGTGCTGTCCACCCAGTAGTCGTTGTAAAATACTGCAGCTACCGAATCGGTCCATTCCAGCTGATAGAGGAAGGAAACCGTCCAGAGGGAGTAGCCCTGGCGTGCTTTTTCGTAAGCCACTTTGGCGGCAGCCAGTGCGGCTTGCTGGGCAATGGGTTGTTGAATTTTGTAGGCCAGTGCCTTGGCTATTTCGTAGGCAGCCAGTGCTGGAAGTTCGTTATCCACAAAACTCATCTTATTCATCACCACAAAGGTATTGCCCAGTAGTTCTTCACCGGCATCGCCCAGCGAGGCTACTCCGCGAACTGTACTTTTAGCCAGGTTGGCAGCAGCTTCGGTGGCATCGTAAAAGCCACGATCCATAATCAGCGACATGTCGAAACTGCCGTTGGCGGAGCGATTGAACCATTTGGCCACCATTTTATTGCCCAGCTTCGACTCGTTCATAAACTTCTCGATGATGTAGGGCAATTCTTTTTGCAAATTGTCGATGTTGCCGGAATCTTTGGCATCAAAGGACAGGCCATACATTTCTTTTTCGGCATTGGTCAACGCATAGTTCTTCGGATTCATCGTTTTGACATCCACCGTGTGGTTGTTGTACTTTTCCGGAAAAGGAGCCGAATCGTAAGCAGCCATAATGATGTCCTTTTGCGGAAAAGCATCGGATTCAATCAGAATAGTGTGGAGCGAGCTGCGCCGGTACTTATCGGTTTCCAGATTCAGTTCGGCATAGCACAGATGAGAGAAAAATAAGGCACACGTTATGCCTGTAATTTTAAGGGTGAAATTCATGAGTCTTGAATTTGTTATTGGGTTAATAGCTACTTTGAAATTCATGGAAATTCATTTGTGAAGATATGTTCATTTTACGGGTTGTCACCTAACCCGTAAAAATGTTATTCACCAATTGACCAATGGCACTCTTTTAGGGAGGAATACGATGCAGGCATAGGCTAAAGAATTTGATTTGGGTTAAAATAGAAAAAAACCCGGACAATTTCTTATCCGGGTTCAGTATTCCATCAACAGGTTTTGCTATTTTGACTCGATCCACCTGCGGGCATTCACAAATGCTTCAATCCAGGGGGTTATTTCGTCGTTCTTACGTTCCAATGGATAATTGGCCCAGTTCCAAGGGTAAATGGCTCTTTCGAGGTGGGGCATCATGGCCAGGTGACGGCCATCGTCGGAACACAAGGCTGCAACCGAATAATCGGAACCATTCGGGTTGCCGGGGTAGTTTTCCTGGCTGTATTTCATGGCAATATGGTACTGATCCTCGGGCAGCGAAAGGTTGAATTTTCCTTCGCCATGAGCTACCCAAATACCCAGTTGTGTGCCGGCCAGGCTGCCCAGCATAACCGACCGGTTTTCCGGGATGGATACATTCAGGAAAGCCGATTCGAATTTGTGGGAGAAGTTAAAGCTCATGTACGAAGTGTTGTTGGTATTCTTGCGGATCAGCTCCAGTTCCATCATCAGCTGGCAACCGTTACACACTCCTAAGCTGAGGGTATCGGGGCGGGCATAGAATTTCTCAAGGGCTTCACGGGCCTTGTCGTTATACAGGAAGGCACCGGCCCAGCCTTTGGCACTGCCCAGTACATCGGAGTTCGAAAATCCGCCCACGAAAACAATCAGGTTCACTTCTTCCAGGGTTTCGCGTCCGCTGATCAGGTCGGTCATGTGAACGTCCTTAACATCGAACCCTGCCTGGTACAAGCTGTAGGCCATCTCGCGATCGCCGTTGACGCCCTTTTCGCGAATGATGGCTGCCCGAACGCCACTGGTACTGCGCCGTTTCCATTGCAGGCCATAATGTGCCAGACTGCCCGGATAATTGGCCGGGAAGTTATAGGTTAACTCCTGTTGGTCGAAATTTTCGAAACGCTCATCGGCACAGTTGCCCTGAGTTTGCTGTTTATCGAGCAGGTAGGAAGTACGGAACCAGGTTTTGCGAAGTGAATCAATATCGAATTTATCCACCTGGTCTTCATTCGCTATGGTTAAAGCTCTGTCCATATTCACTTTACCGATCTCGTACACCTGAACCCCTTCGGAAAGGAATTGTTCCAGGATATCTTCCACCTGTTGGTCGGCTACCTGAACCAGCACAGCCGGGCGCTCGCTTAACAGTTTTCGGGTGGTATCGTCGTCGGAAAGGGCTGAAATATCGGCATCAATGCCAACGTCATTACGTCCAAAACACATTTCGAGCAAGGCGGTAATAAGACCTCCGGAAGAGATATCGTGACCGGCCAGCATTTTACCCGATTTAATGAGTTCCTGAAGCAGGTTGAACAGGGTAACGAATTGTTCCGGATGGCTGATGGACGGAGTGTCCTGGCCTACCTGGTTGAGGATTTGAGCAAAGCAACTGCCGCCCAGGCTGAAGCCTGAGTCGGTAAGCGGGATATAGAGGATGGTGCTGTCTTCGTCGGGCTGCAAAACGGGTTCCACCACTTTGCGGAAATCCTCAACTTCGGCAGCTGCCGAAATGATAACTGTTCCCGGGGATAATACGGCTTTGCCATCGGGGTATTTCTGGGTCATCGACAGGGAGTCTTTACCAGTAGGGATGTTAACTCCCAGTGCCAAAGCAAAATTACTGGCTGCCTGCACGGCGTCGTACAGACGGGCATCTTCGCCGGGGTTTTTACAGGGCCACATCCAGTTGGCGCTCAGCGATACGGATTTCAGTCCGTCTTTCAGGGGAGCCCATACCAAGTTGGCCAATGCTTCGGCAATGGCTAGTTCGGAGCCTGAAGCGGGGTTAACCATAGCCGGAACCGGTGCATGGCCTATGGCGGTGGCAATGCCATTGAAACTGGTGAAGTCCAGAGCTGAAACGGCTACATTGTTCAGGGGCAGTTGAACGGTGCCCGCGGTTTGTTGTTTGGCTACCCGTCCGGTTACCGAGCGATCGACCTTATTGGTAAGCCAGTCCTTACAGGCTACTGCCTCGAGTTGCAGCACGGCAGCAACATACTCTTGCAATTTTTCGGTTTGGTAGCTTACCAGGTTAAACCGGGTGTTGGAATGGGTATCGTTCATGATGGTTTTTGGCGGATTGCCAAACATATCGGCCAGTTGCAGGTCGAGGGGTTTGTTGCCCCGGGCATCGCGAAAAACAAACTGGTGGTCGCCGGTGGCTTCACCAATCACATACATGGGGGCACGTTCACGGGCGGCAATGTGTTTCAGTTGGTCAATGTCTTTTTCCTTCAGCACCATACCCATTCGCTCCTGCGATTCGTTTCCGGCAATTTCTTTAGCGGAAAGGGTAGGGTCGCCAATGGGTAGTTTGTCCATTTCAATTACGCCACCGGTGGCTTCCACCAGTTCCGAGAGGCAGTTGAGATGGCCTCCGGCGCCATGGTCGTGAATGGAAACTATGGGATTGTGATCCGATTCGGACAGTGCGCGTATGGCATTGCATACCCGTTTTTGCATTTCGGGGTTGGAGCGTTGCACGGCGTTCAGCTCAATGGCATTGTTGAATTCGCCGGTGGCCACCGACGAAACGGCGCCGCCTCCCATACCAATGCGATAGTTGTCGCCGCCCATCAGCACAATCTTGTCTCCGGGTTCGGGGGTGCCTTTATCTACATTTTGTTTTTTCCCATAACCAATACCGCCGGCCAGCATAATTACCTTGTCGTAGCCGTAGTGGGTGTTGTTTTCGTTATGTTCGAAGGTGAGGAGGCTTCCACAAATCAGAGGTTGGCCAAATTTATTACCGAAATCGCTGGCACCATTGGAGGCTTTGATCAGAATCTGCGAAGGTGTCTGGTACAACCATTTGCGTTCGGGCACGGCCGATTCCCAGTTGCGTCCTTCCTCGAGCCGCGAGTAGGAGGTCATGTATACGGCGGTTCCGGCTAGTGGCACTGCGGCAGTACCGCCGGCAATGCGGTCGCGGATTTCGCCTCCGGTGCCGGTGGCTGCTCCGTTAAAGGGTTCCACCGTGGTGGGAAAGTTATGGGTTTCGGCTTTGAGCGAAAGTACCGATTCCACTTCTTTAACCTCGAAATAGTCGGGTTTATCCTGAGTTTTGGGGGCAAATTGTTCCATAACCGGACCCTGCGCAAAGGAACAGTTATCCTTATAGGCCGAAACTACGGCATTGCGATTTTCGCGGGTGGTTTTTTTAATGAGTTGGAAGAGAGTTTCCGGTTGCTCCACACCATCGATGATAAAGGTGCCGTTAAAAATTTTATGACGGCAATGTTCCGAATTTACCTGCGAGAACCCGAAAATTTCGCTGTCGGTAAGCTTGCGTCCCAGTTTGCGGCTAAGTTGATTCAGGTAGTCCACTTCGTCGGGGCTGAGTGCCAATCCTTCCTGCTGATTGTAGGCAGCAATATCGTCGATGTGCCGGATTTCTTCGGGCTGTAATTTAATGGTAAAAAGTTCCTGGTCGAGTTGTTTATAAACCCGCTGTAGCATGGGGTCGTGTGGGGCATCTTCCCGGTCTGCAGGCAGATATTCTTCGATACGCACCAGCCCTTCAATGCCCATGTTCTGGGTTATTTCCACGGCATTGGTACTCCAGGGGGTAACCATTTCGCGTCGCGGGCCTATAAAAATACCGGCAAGGGTGCTTTCCTCCAGCCAGGTGGCGTTGGAAAACAGCCAGCATAACTTTTCGATGGTTTTTTGGTCGGGGAGGGCAGGGCTTTGTACGGCAGTGATGGTGTTGGACTTTCCTTTAAAAAAAAGAATCATGGTGCGTATTTTGGTGCATTAGTATATCTGGCTGCAAAAGTACAACCGTTCAGCCGATTTTGGTTCATCTGCCGGGCTATTATTTATACACGATGGGTTGTGAATAAGTAAGGGTTGCGTGTGGGGAAGGAGTGGGAGGCAGCCGCTCTTTTTTAAATGCGAATCCCAAGTTTAGCAGGATACCGGAATCAGTCTTATTTCCGGGTGGTTCCACAGGTAGTTGCGGATTATTTGCTGTACATCGCGGTTATCATCGAAACGCTGGATAACATCGGGCAGGGTATCGGGCGATTCGCGGTAGTAGGGTTCGTGGATGTACCCGTAGCCCAGGTATTTTCCCCGTTCAATTTGGATTACAGCCAGTTCGTCGGGTTGGCGGCCGGTGTCGAGTATAAAGAAGCTGTCGTGCCGGTAGCTGTGCAGGTCGATGATTTTCAGGGCGCGCCGGTTGTAACTTTCCGGAGCTTCTTTTCCAATACAAGCGCCTTGACATTTAGCAATTTCGTAAGCAAAGCAGGCTCCCCCAGAAGGGTAAACGCCACAAAGCTTCTGACACAGTTCGTAATCGTCGACCAATTGGTTCAGAAAACTCTTTCCGGAGCGAAGGTTGGCAAAGGTGCGCAGGGGAAGTTCGCTGCGTTTGTGGTTTTGGTCGAGGGTAAAGCAGAGGTAGCCGTTGATGTCGGTGTAGTGGTACAGGCCATACATGGAAGCCGTGCGGCGCTGGGCGCGGTTGTGGCGGGGCTTGTGCTGTTTGATTTCGTGCGATTCTTTCAGCAGGGCAATGAGTTCCGATCCGGTGAGTTCGTAATCAACTTCAGCGGTTTCGTTAATCATTTCAATTGCCTTTCGGGTAGCGTAATTTCGGAAATGGGTATAGATACGGTTGCGGATGTTTTTGCTCTTTCCGATATAGATCAACTGCTGTTTGTCGTTAAACAGGTAGTAGGTTCCGGTTGCCTCGGGGAGTTTTTTCAGGCTTTCCGGGTCAAAGTTGGGGTGCAGTGCCTTTTCGTCGATACGTTCCTGCGGCCCAATGGGAAAACTTACGGCTTTACTACGTTGCAGGAGCAGTTCAAACAGTTTAACGGTGGCTAAGGCATCGCCACCGGCCCGGTGCCGACCTTCGATGGTAATGTGAAGGTTAGAGCACAATTTACCCAGGCTGTAGGAGGCCATGCCCGGAATAAGTTTGCGGCTCAGTTGCACGGTGCACAACTTGTCGCGTTCATAAGAGTAACCCAGGCGCTTAAACTCATTGCGAACAAACTGGTAGTCGAAATTGACATTGTGCGCCACAAACAGGCAGTCCTGTGTTAGTTCCACCACCTTTTTTGCCACCTCGAAAAATCGGGGTGCATCGGCTACCATGGCATTGGTAATCCCCGTAAGGTTGCTGATGTGATAGGGAATCTTCTTTTCGGGATTGATCAGCGTACAAAATTCATCGGTTATCTGTTGCCCGTCGAAAATGTAAATAGCAATTTCGGTAATTTTTTCGGTAACCGGGCTTCCTCCTGTGGTTTCTATATCGACAATGGCATACTTCATTTATGGAACACTTCGGAAAATCAGATTTCAACAGAGCCCTGGTACCGCTCAAAAATAGAATTATTATTTCAAATTTGTGCCATTCAGGTGGTAGGTTTAGCTTCGGATAAAATAACTAGGCAATGTCACTTTTTTATATATATTTGTCCGATGCTATCTAGAACTGTTACCCAAACAGTGTTTTTTTATTTACTACTTGATTAGTTTTATTATGATCCGAAAGAACGAGTCATTAGAGGAAATGGTTACCAGAAGGAACAAACGTTTGATGAGCCTCTTTTCCAGGCACGGTCTGAATGTTCGCCTGGTAGGCGACGATCAGAAACCGGCGGTTATTATGGATGAGTCGGTGGTGTTGTCCTGTTATGTAAAAAATTTCGATTTACATTTCACCAAGGAACCGTTTAGCGACGAAATTGTGCGTACCGTGAAGCTGAAACACGATCCTGAAATTACCCTGCTGGAAATTCAGGAAGTGATTGAACAATGCAGACACCGTCCGGTGTTTCGAATTCTTTTAAAGGGTACTGACCTGTATCTGGTAGGGTACAACTATTTGAATTCCGAGGACTCTGTGGGCCGCTATCCGGTGTTTGCAAAACACAAGCCCAAGGTGTATTTCGATCGGAGCTATGCCGAAAAAGTGGCGGAAAGTCTTACTCAGGAAGAATACGACATCGAAATTGTTTAACAACACGTTAAACATGCTCTACGCTCTGGTTTAAAATTTCAAAACGCAGTGCCGCAAGGTGCTGCGTTTTTTGCAGAGCAGATTTTGTGTCGGGCATACGCATGCGGTTGGTAGCCGTACCGAAGCCCTAAAGCACTTCCGCGTTCAACTGATTTTGCCGTAGATCCCCATGGCTCATTGAACCCCATTCGTAACGTTCAACTCGTTAGTATACAGAGTGGTTATTCCGTCAGCGAGGGCGATTGTAACGCTGGGTAGTTTTCTTTTCTGGAGGGTTGAACGAAAAATCAAGCGCCGTAACCCAAACGCTTTCACGAGTATTTTAGAATATCGCGGTATTCGGTGAAGAAAGCCTCAAATACGCTCATGGTATCATAAAGAAACTGTTGCACTTTCTTCCAGTCGTTCTGTTGGTAGATACTCACCCCGGTAAGCTGGGCATAGATGCGCGAGCTGGTTTTATCATCGCTTACCGGGTATTCCAAATCCCAGGAAATGGGGAAGCCAGCCATTTCTTCAAGAATTCTCTGTAACGATTCCAGTTTTTCCCACAATGCAATACGTTTGTCCAGGTTTCGGGTATCAATTTCGATTCCAGCAAGGGCTATGTGTTCATCAAAATGAAATTTTAGCCGCAGTTGCTTAATACCCGTGTCGTTCATGATCCAACGGCCCGGAAGTCCGTTTTTAGTGCGTTGGCTTCCCGACCAGGCTTTGAACTGGTTCCAGAAGGTTTCGCGAATGTTTTTTGCTTCTTCTTGGGTGTACATCTTCAAAAAATAGATGGATTAACGAATTCCGGCGAACCTCAATACCGAGAGCCGGAGCATCCGGACTGGGTTAATAGTCCCATCCCCGGCGTTGTTTTTTTTCGCTGTGAATGCGTTTGGTTTCAAGCCTTTTTAATTTGGACGCCCGTGTGGCTTGCGAACGTATACGGGGTTTTACCGGTTTCAGGGCATTTTCTATATGTTGCAGGAAGCGCTGCACCACCAGGTTTTTGTTTTGCAGTTGCGAGCGGGTGCTGTCGCATAGCACCCGAAGTATGCCGTTGGCCTGGATCAGGTTTCTGCAATAGCTGAGTATTCGTTCCTTCTGTTGCGGTGAAAGCGTGGATGAGGAAAGCACATCGAATTGTAGTTCCACCCGGGTATTTACCTTATTTACATTTTGTCCGCCGGGGCCGCTGCTGCGGCTGAACTGAAAGACTAGTTCTTTGAGGAGTTGTTCGGTAGGAAGTACAGTCATGGAAACCCTATTAGAAGATGAAGAACAGCGCCACCCCGCCAACACTAATAATGGCTCCTATCACTTCCGACAAGGAAACCTTGTGTTTGTAAAACAGGATGGCAGGTGGAATAATCAGTACCGGAATGATGGCCATAATGGTAGACGCAATGCCGGTTTCGGTATGCAGAATGGCCAGAAGTGAGAACGCCACGCCCAGAAACGGCCCAAAGAAAGACCCCAGAGCAATGTTTTGCATGGCCTGCCGGTGTACGATTCCTTCGCGGATGCTTTGCCAGCGTTTCATGGCACTGATTAGCACCGCAAAGCCCGCAGTACCGGCAACAATCCGTATTTGCGTGGCCGCGAACGCATCATAGGTTCCGGCACCCTTCTTGCCGAGTATAAGACCAATAGCCTGACCCAGTGCCCCTCCAAAGGCAAACAGCAATCCTTTGGGCGATAGCTTGATAGTAAGCCCTTTTTTATCATCGGGCTTGCTGATAATGGCTATGGCAATACCAATAAGGGTAACGGCCATGCCCAGGTAGGCCGACAGGCTCATGGACTCATTTAACCACCACCAGCCAAAAAAGGCGGCCATGGGTGGAACCAGTGCCATAACCAGCATGGCAAAGCGCGACCCGATAATGGTATAGGAACGAAATAAAAACAGATCGCCAAAAACAAAACCTACCAGGCCGGAGAGGGTGAGCCAAAACCAGTTTTGAGCCGATGCATCGGTAGGGAGGGGAAGCCCGCGAACCAGCCACCCGTAGAGGCTGAACATGAGTAAGGCCATCACCAGCCGGATGATATTCACCGCCAGTGAACCTATCTTAAAACTGGCCGTTTCAAAGGCCAGGGCGGTAACGGTCCAGAAAAGAGCGGTGAGCAGGGCGTAGCATTCACCCAGGTGCGAAGAAAGAAAGGGCATCTTTAAACAATAGTTACCAAGTTAGGGTAACAAAGATACATTAAACGGGAAAAGCAGCGATGGGAAAAGTCCGGAAAGAATACCAATGTTTGGAGGCTCCAAATTAGTGTGCCAATTGGTTCTGAAGCTATGATCGAACGGGTGATGGCATTCTTTGAGATTCAGAGATGGGATCGCAGCTATTCAATCGAAGTATGCTTCAGCACACTGCGCATGATAAAATCGGCTACCGACTTTTCCTCAATAATTACAGTAGCACGCCCCTGCATGCCTTTACTCACCTTATGCGCCAGGCGGCCCATGTCGGTCATACGGCATAGTTACCGTCCTCGTTGGCACTTAGACTAATGGCATCGATGCTCGACCTCATTGTTCCGTAGTAGTAATACGGAAAGCTGTGGTACTTCAATACCACGCGATTGCCTACTTTCATTTGCCCTACCTGCGCGGTACTTGCTTCGGCAAACACGTAATAGGCCTGACGGGCTTTATCAATTTTAAGCAGTATTTCACGGCTCGGCACTTCCGATTCGTTTCCGCTCAGGTAGCTGATTCGGCCGGTAAAAGGGCTCAACAGGCACAGGCTATTTCCGCACACGGTATACTTTCCATACACGCTGGCCAGTACGCCCAGAGCCTGTTGGTATTGCTGGTTGAGCTCCACACTGTCGGCCATGCGTTGAATGCGAATGCGCTCCATATCTTTAACAATAAGGGTACTGCGGTTACGGAGGGACTGCAGGCTGCTTTGCAGGCCGGCACCGGTAATATCGTAGGTCGCCATACTCTCCGCCAGGTTCTTCCGGGACTGGTGGTGTGCATTGGCTGAAAGCTCCAGTTCGCGTTGCGAAACATAACCCGAATCGAACAGGCGCAGGTTGCGTAAATGGTTGGCTTCTTCTGCGAGAACCATTTCTTCGAGGTAGCGTTTTTCGCTGGAGCGTGCCACCTGATTTACCCGCAGTTCTTCGTCTTTGCTTTTAAGTTCCGCTTCCACGCACGCCCGTTCGGTTTGGAGTTGTTCCAAGGCTGCCCGGTAGAGCAAAAGTTGCTCCTTGCCGAAGAATTCCAGTTTCTGGCCAATGGCTTCCAAATGGCTAATGCCCTGCGAAATACTCTGCGATCCAATGGCCAGCAGGGTGTCTCCCGTTTGTACAGAATCACCCAACTGCTTGAAACGCTGTTTGATGTATACTACTTCGGGGTATTGAAATACCGCTTCTTCCTGGCCACCCTTGAGTTCAAAGGGCAGGTTGATTTCCCTGGGCAGCCGTACCAGGAAGCTGGCCAGCACCAAAAAGGCAAACAAGCCCAGTCCAAAACGGATCAGGCGGGTGACCACCCGTTGCGATCCATCGCGGAAAGGCAGATCGTTCTCGTGGTAAATGTCTTCGTATTGTATGGGATCCAGTGTATCGTTATGCATAGGGACTTAATTCAGGTAGGTAGTAACAAATTTATGGTATAACGCTTTGTTTTTAAGAAGCTGCTGGTGGGTACCCTGCTCGGCCAGCCCTCCTTTTTCGAGAACCAGAATGCTATCGGCCTCTTTGAGGGTGTTAATCCGGTGAGCAATGCTGATGATGATTTTGTTCCTGAATTTCTCCCGGATACCCTGCATGATTACCTGCTCGGTTTCCAGGTCGAGGGCACTGCTTGCTTCGTCCAGAATGATGATCTCAGCATCGGTGAGAAATACCCGGGCCAGGGCAATTTTAAGACGTTCGCCGCCCGAAAGCTTGATTCCGTTTTCGCCAATTTTTACATTGTAACCCAGGTATTGCGAACGGATAAACTCGTGAATATCGGCCATTTTTGCGGCTTCAAAAATTTCATCATCGCTGGCTCCGGGTTTGGCATAGGCAATATTCTCTTTTATGGTGCCATCGAAAAGGTAAACTTCCTGGGGTACCACCGCCACTTTTTTACGGAAATAACCCGCCGGTACGGTATGTAACTCCTGTTGGTTAATGGTAATACTGCCTTCGTAGTGGTCGTAAATTTTACTGAGCACTTTAATCAGGGTAGTTTTGCCTGAACCATTTCGCCCAACAATACCCACAAACTGTCCAGATTGAAGGGTAAAGGAAAGCTGATCCAGAATATTGCGCTCCTGGTTGTTCTGGTATTTGAAATTCACCTTGTTAAATTCAATTTGCCAGGGAGTATTTAACTGCGTTACGGCCGGAAGGTTGTAATCTATCGGCTCCTGAACCAATACATCGTTCAGGCGTTCGAACGTCACTGAAAGTTCGGTAAAAACAAACCACAAATGCGAAATACGCGAAAGGGCATTGGTAATCATGGTGAAAATGGTAATAAAAGCCACGTACTGCCCAATGCTTAACTGATCGCGAAAGGTCAGATAGGCACCGTACCAATATACCACCGCCTGTCCGGCAAAGAAAATAGATTTAAGTCCGGTGGACAATTGAATGTATTGCTTTTCGGTTTTAAAAACCTTGTTCAGTGCGCGGGTGTACTGGTTTTTCCATTTCCAGTATTTCAGTTTTTCGATCCCCAGCAGGCGTACCGTTTGAATGCCCAGCAGGGTGTCCAGAAATTCGCCCATCGTCTTCAGGTTCTCTTTAAAAATAATGTTTTCGAGATTTTTTAAGCGAGGAGTAAAAACCAAGGTAATCAATACATACACTACAATAAAGGACAGGGAAATAAAGCCCAACGTACGGTTGTACACCAGCAACACCACAATGTACCCCAGAACAAAGAGGAAGTCGATCAAACTTTCCAGAATAGAAGGGTTCAGGGCGTGTCGTATCTTTAGGTTTTCCTGAAAGCGGTTGATGAAATCCTCGCGTTTGTGGTTATCGAAATACTGTTGCCTAAGACGGATGAAATGGTTGAAAAAATTGCTAAAGAACGAGCGCTCAAAGGCCACGTTGAACTGAGTGAGCAGCAAATTCCGGCCGAAGCTCAACACCACCTGGCTGGTGAAAATGACTACCATGCCCAGCAAAATGGCATACAGTAACTTGATGTTTTCGTTAACCAGCACCTGATCGAGTATGGTTTGGGTAAACAAGGGAAGAGCCAGCCCCAACATTTGCAGGCAAAGTGTGGCAACCAGGATTTGTCCCAACCGTTTTTTGGATTGCAATATGGGTTCCAGGTAAAACCGATGGAAAATGTTTCGATGCTGCTTTCGGCGGTCGTCAACCAACTCGTTGAGTTCGTCGTTCTTGAAGATCGAATCGGTAGGGGTCAGATGCAACACCACACCGTTCCATTTCGAAGCAAACTCTTCCCGGGTGAATTCCATCTTTCCCACTGCCGGGTCGGCAATCCAGATTCTTTGATCCTTCACCTTGTAGATGACTACAAAATGATTGCCTTCGTAATGGGCAATGCACGGAAGGTTGAGTTCGGCGAGGTTTTCGAAATCGAGCTGGTAGCCTTCGGTTTCGAAGCCAAAGGATTCGGCCAGCTCGCTGAGGGTGTACAAATCAATGCCTTCGACCGATACCCCGGCTTTTTCGCTTAGCAGGCTGCGAATATCGTAGTAGCCATAGTATTTGAAAATCATGGCCAGGCAGGTAGTGCCGCATTCCATCATGCCCGGTTGCTGGATAAATGGAAAGGGTTTAATTTTTCTGGTGAAGGTTCGCATTATTCCATTTCGCTTGAAATTGATAGGACTAAATATAGGATTTTAATACGAAATGAAGCAAAGGCAAAAATATTCCGAGACAAACAAAAAGGTTGCCATTGCAGGAGAAATACCGTGTTGTTCATTCACCAATATGGTGTCCCGTGCTGCTAAATTTTAAATTCTGAGCAACATGGGCGAATGCGAACGTTGCGATCCATGCAGTTCATGCTATGAATTATCGAACCCGGTGTTGCTTGTAAAACGAAATCAATTTTCTAACTTACCCGCAAATACGCAGTCGATTATTGGTCTGCCAAATAGAAATAAGAGCCATGATCACATTTCGGGGAAGGAGACTGGTAATGCTGGTCATATTGTCGGTTTATTCCGGATTATTGAGAGCCCAGGTGGATACGTTGCATTACTTGCCCCCATTGTACTATACGGGCAACAACAATAGTGACTATGGCGACCAGTATATCATCCTGTCCACTTTTGAAATCACCCCGTTTATCGTTACTATCCGCAACCGCGATGGTTCCTTCAATCAAAGCGTTTCGATATCGCAAAGCTCTCCGGCGCAAATCCATATGGGCTATCAGTTCAATGCCGTGGGCTTAATTGGACCTACTCAAAAAAACACAGTCCTGAATGATGAAGGGACGCGGTTCAAAACCTTTCTTCGTCAACCTGACCCACCGTACCAGTTTGCAGGCAACCATCATTACCTCCAAAGGGACTGTTGGATTGGGCAAGGAATTCTATGCCGGATTTATGGCTTCCGTTCTGGAAGCCAATAACCATACCAATACCAGTAATCGGAGAAGGAGCCATTTTATTTCGGTTATGGCTTCGGAAAACAACACCTTTATTACCTTTTCCAACTCCAGGGTGCAATGGGACGGGCACCCGGTCAATACTTTTACCATTGCCCTTCAGGCGGGCCAATCGTACGTGGTTACCAAGGATTTTTACAATTCAGGGTTGAACAATACCACGGTCAATCACTTCAATGGCACCAAAGTAACTTCCAATAAGCCGGTATCGGTAACTTCCGGGTCATGGACCTCGGCCATGGACAATGGCTTGCGGGATATTGGTCTGGACCAGATTGTGCCCGTGGATATTGTGGGCGATGAATACATTGTACTGCGGGGCAATGGCTCCAACCTGGTTGAAACGGTTATTGCAGTTTCAACCGGAGGGACCAACCGAATCTACCTTAACGGAAGCAGTTCTTCCTATACTACCCTGACTGGAGAAGGTGATTATGTAATTATTCCAGAGAGTCAGTATTCCGCCAATAACAATATGTACATCCAATCGGATCGACCTATCTACGTATATCAGTCGCTTGCGGGATCAACCAATAATGCGACCACCGGAATGGTATTTGTGCCAAGGCTTTCCTGCAACGTGGATAAAGAAGTTCAAATATCGTACGCCAATTTTTTGGGTAATCCGGAGGTAAAACTGGTTACTCAGGCAGGTTCCGGTATCACCATCAATGGAATCGGTGTGGGAGGAGCAAAAACAGTTCCGGGTAATGCATTCTGGGAGTCGTATTCTATAAATAGTACTACACTGGCAGCCTGTAATCCGGGCCCGGACTGGAATTTTACGATTCGCTCAACCGGGGCGTTAAATGCCGCATTGACCATCGAATCAGGGGCTATAGGAGCTGGGGGCTACTATTCCGGTTTTGGCACCGTACCCGAAATCAGTTTTAACCCAATTATTGCACTCAATGGTTTTTGTGCATCCAATGCCCAATTGAATGCCTCGGGCTATTCAACCTACAACTGGTATAAGGACGGGGCTGTTATACCCGGCGAAACAGGCCCTGTATATTACCCCAGTACTCCGGGCCGCTACAAAGTAGTGGGTATAACCACCTGTGCCGGTCAACCCAGTTATACCTACCCTTCCGGCGAAGTGCTCATACTTCCATGTTTGTCCATTAATCCCGATAGTTTATCCATTCAGGAAGGGGACCTGGCCAAACCCAATGCATCCTTAACCATTCAACTCTCACATCCCTGGGATGAAGATGATGTAAGCTTCGATTATACAACCAGTCCGCTTACCGCCACCCAGGGGCTGGATTATCAATCGACCAACGGCACTGGTACCATTGCTTCCGGTACTACCCACTTTACAGTGGATGTGCCCATTTTAAACGACCTGCTGGCTGAAGACACCGAAATTTTTAATTTGGTGCTATCCAATCCCTCCAACGCCATCATTGAATCGCCTATCGCCAGGGCTTACATTACCGACGATGGCGATCCAAAACCTCAAATTAATTTGGAGGCCTCAAAAACGGTGAATGAATCCGCAGGTACCGTTACCTATACAGTTACGTTAAACCGGTTGAGCGGGCAAACCATTACGGCCGGTTTCGCCATAACGGATGGTACTGCCCAGGCCGGTTTGGATTACAGCCGGTCCAGCTATACCGGTACACTTACATTTTTGCCGGGCGAACTGAGTAAAAGCATTACCGTTACTATTATCAATGATAATATTCATGAACCGGGAACTAACGAACGGTTTACCATTACCCTGAGTGCTCTTGTGAATGCAACCAGTGGCAATTTGAGTTCCACCACATCCATTGTCGATAACGAAACCACCCCGGTGATGACCCTTACAGGGGTAAGTGTAGCCGAGGGGGGCATTATCAATATCACCGGTACTCTTTCGCATCCCAGTGCGCGAAATGTATTTTTTGCGTACTATACGGCAAATGGCACAGCAGTGGCCCCCGACGACTATACGGCCTTGCCACTCATTAACGATACCATTTATGCGGGATCTTTAAGTTTTTCAGTTGGGGTAAATACCATCGATGATGCTACTTTGGAAGGAAGCGAACAGTTCCGGTTTATGGTACAAAACCTGCAAAATGCCGTATTTTTAGGTTCTGCAACAAGTTTTACCCTGCTGCCTCAAATTCTGGATAATGAGGGCTTGCCCCAAATTACCATTGCCGATGCAACCGGCGAGGAAGGAACATCCATAAAAATACGTGTCACCGTTTCGCATCCAAGTAGCACCCCAATAAGCTTTGAGTACCGCACGCTGGAAGGTTCGGCTGCCGAAGGGACAGATTATGCAGGGATCAACCCGGCTCAACTTTTCAGCATACCCGCCAATATGCTCCTGGATTCTATCCTGATAGCGAGTGTTGAAGATACCGATGAAGAAGGCGATGAAAGCTTTGAGGTACATCTGTCCCATGCTTCTTCCAATGCGCTATTTAATGACAGTATAGCCATTGTAACCATTACAGATAATGACGAAACACCCTTGGCCCATAAGGATACCTACAGCACCAACGAAGATACACCGCTTACCGACAACGTGATGAGTAACGACGCCGGCTTGGGCGACCCACCGGTCGGTATCATTACGTATACTATGCCCCTGCACGGAAGTGTGTCCATAAATACCTCCACGGGTGCGTTTACCTATTCGCCTGCCGCAGACTATTTCGGTAGCGACAGCCTACAGTATACCCTTGAGGATGCCGATGGCGACCAGTCCAGTACCTGGCTGGTGATTTCGGTTCTTGCACAAAATGACATCCCGGTGGCTGTAAGGGATACCTTTTACATTGCCGAAGAACAACTTTTGGATACGACCATACTTCACAACGATTATGGACTGGGCGATGGTATTGATACCATTGTGGTAACCAGCCACCCGGCTTCGGGTACCTTGCTTTTTAACAGCAACGGACATTTTACCTACACTCCGGTGACTGAGTTCTATGGCATTCGGAATTTTACCTACGAAATTACCGATGGAAACGGTGACCGAACTTCGGCCATTGTCCGCATTGTAGTGGCCTATTCCGACGACTACGACCCGGTGGCGGTAAACGACACCCTCTCAACACCGGAAGATGTTCCCGTAGCAATTGCCCTGCTAACCAACGATTACGATACTGATGGTAACAACACCATCGACCTGGGTAGTGTGAATGTGGTAACCCCTCCATTGCATGGAACAACTTCGGTGAACTTTATCACTGGAATAGTAACCTACACTCCAGGTACCAATTATCAGGGCAGCGACTTCTTCGAATATCAGTTTAGCGATGCCGGCTCTCGTACTTCCAATACGGCACGGGTGATCATTGCCGTTACCGCAAACAACGATGTACCAGTGGCCCGATGCCATAAATCGGTGAATGCCTACCTAAATAGTACGGGCAGTTATACCCTGACGATGGCCCTAATTGACAGTAGTTCGTACGACCCGGATAGCGATCCGATAAATTTTACGCTTAGTAAAACCAGTTTTACCTGCGCCGATATAGGCTACCATACCATTACCCTGACGGTACGCGATCCTTTGTTGGCACAATCGCAATGTACCAGCAGTTTGCACCTAAGGGATTCTACCTTGCCCTCAGTGATTGTATCGCCCGGAAACCAGGTGCGATACTGCACTGGCAGTTCCTGTGGTCAGAAAGTATTTTATACCCGGCCCCAGTTTTTCGACAATTGTGGCGGTACGCAATACGGCACCCTGAAGGCAGGCTATACCAGTGGTTCTGATTTTCCGGTAGGTACAACTAAAATTAAGTACAGTTACACCGACCCTTCGGGCAATGGACCGGTAGCAGATAGCTTTAATATTGAACTCCGGGATACCATTCGGCCTGGTATACAGTGTATATCGGATACGGTATTTGTCTCCCCCGGATTGAACTTCAATATTAACTCTGCATCGTATGATCCCTTGGTCTCCGAAGTATGTGTTTATTCCTTATCTCAGGATTATAACGGAGCGGCCACTTTGAACGGGATTTCCCTGAATAGCGGCATACATGCCATTACCTGGACGGCCACCGATGCCTCGGGCAATACGCGGACTTGCGTACAAGTACTCCGTGTATACGATTCATTAGTGGTTACCCTTGCTTCAAGTGATGCCAACGATACCATCTGTCAGGGCGAAACCCTGGTTTTAACAGCGAATGTAACAGGTGGCATGGGAGTATATTCCTACCAGTTTTATATCGACGGTTCGCCTGTTGCCACTGGGGTAGTTGGTAATACTTTAACTATTTCCAGCCTTTCCTACACGCAAATGCATACTATTCTGGTGGAGGTAAGCGATGACTACGGCAATGTGGAGCAATCGCCTTCCCGGGTCCTGAAGGTGTGGAAAGAACCTCAGAACGGTCCGGTACAACATATTCCGAACCGTAAAGGAAACTAATTTCGCATATCCTGTTATCTTCGCAATGCGAAACGAATACCTATGAAGGCCAACCGCAACTTCTATTTTTTTTGCCTGGCTCTAGCTGTGTTGTTGTTCGTCCCCAATCTGTTGCAAAAAGGCATGTTTGTGGACGGAGTGTGGTATGCCGCCATCTCCAAAAACCTGGCGCACGGCATAGGTACGTTCTGGCAGCCGGTTTTCACCCGAACCATGTTCCCCGGTTTCTACGAACATCCGCCTTTGGTTTTTGGTTTGCAGTCGTTGTTCTTCTGTGCGCTTGGCGATGGTATTTATGTCGAAAAGCTGTATGCCCTGGTGGTGATTGTCCTGACTCTCTTACTGATCCATGTACTGTGGAAGCAGATTTTTCGAGAACAAAAATCGCTTCAGGCTTATAGTTACCTGCCCATGCTGCTGCTTTGGATCGTGCACGATACCACGTATTTGTATTATACGAACAATTTATTGGAGTGTACGCAAGGGGTATTTGTCTTACTCTCGGTAATCGCGTTACTTAACGGGGTACAGAGCCCATCCAAGGTGCGCTACCTGTACCTGGGCAGTGCCGGCATGTTGCTGTTTGCAGCTTTTTTGAGCAAAGGCTTTATTGGCTTGTATCCTCTGATTGCAATCGGGCTGTATGCTATCACCCATAAAGAGCTTACTTTCCGAAAAACTTGCTTGTATACTTTGGTAGTGGCAGGAAGCTTCTTCCTGGTCGCTGCCTTGCTGTATGGTTTGAACGAGGCCGCCCGTTTTCATCTGAAAGAGTATCTCGATTCCCAGGTTTGGGCTGCTCTCCAAGGCAATCGGCAGGAGAATATGCAGTCGCACCGGTACAATATTTTGATAAAGCTAATGGAATCGAGCCTGTTACCGCTCACGCTAACGCTGGTTGTTTCGCTGATAGGATTTTATAAATACCAGGTTCGTGATTGGTTCCACTACAAAGCCCATATTTTATTCTTTTTGCTCCTGTTGCTATTCGGAGTGCTGCCAATGATGGTCAGTAAAAAACAAGCGTCCTATTACCTTCTCACGGTTACACCGTACCTGTCGGTGATGTTGGCGTTGGTAATTGTCCAAAACAAAAGCGTGCTTGATCGTTTGGAGCAGTCGAAATGGTTCCCGAAGGTTGTGCTTGTTTTAGCGGTAGGTGCTGTAAGTTACTCTCTGATGAATATTCACGCCTACAACAGGCGCGACCGCACGGTATTGCAAGATATGGAACAGATGGAAGGTCACTTGACCGAAAACAGTACAATTGGTTGTGTGTCGCATTCGTGGGAAATAGGGATGTACGGGTATTTTATGCGGTACTACGGCGTCAGCCTGGATACTGCTGCACCCTATCAGCATGCCTTGTTAGTGCACGATCGCCGTTTACCCTACGATTCGGTACATTTTATTCCTCTGGGACTGGGGTCCCAACAGTACGAGCTCTGCCGGGCCAGGCAGGGTAGATGAACGGTTCCGGCCCTATGGTTTAATACTCTCGCAAGCCCCTTTCGATATATTCCAATTGCCATACCCGGAAAAGAAATCCATCATCCGGCGGGCTGGAAGGTTCTGAACCCAGCAGTTGCTCCAGCGCCTTTTGGTGTTCAGGATCTACAGTTTCCTGAAAGATGGTGCGCAGACTGTAGTAGTAACTGGTTCCTTGCAGGTCAATGCAGCATTCATCGGACTCCCCGGAGCTTTCCTGGCGCAGCGCTATCGATTTATAGCTGAGAGATTTCCCGAAATACTCCCTCAGGTAGCCGTTTTCCGTAAGGGTAGCCTCCGGTAGTAGTTGCCGGGCCAGCCGGGTTCGGAAACCAGCCTTCTGAAACCGGTGTTTAAAATGAAACGAACAGTAATTGACGCCCAGCGGCAATTGCAATTGTTGCGCTGCTTCGATAATCTCGAGGGCTGCCAGTTCCGATTCGAGCACCAGCGGCCTTTCGGCAGGTATCAGGGTGTAATTTCGTTTAAGCAGTTTTGGGGCGTTGTGCGCAGTCATCCGCAACTGGTGCAGGTTCAGGTGGCTTACGCCGGCCTCGGCCATAGCAGGCAACAGGGCAATAAGCCGGTCTTTTTCTTCCGGCACCGCGGGTATCTCGATGGTCAGCGTAGGAATAATGCCCTGAGCCTGTTTGACCCGTTCCAGATTGAAACCTGTAGCGCCAATGTCGAAGCGGATTTCGTTGAGTCCCGCATCGGCCAGTTGGTGTAACTTGTCCTTTTCAGCCAGCAGGCCATTGGTATACATCCAGGTATAGATCTCTGCGGAGGCAGTTTTACGAACCGCTTTCAAGTAAGCCAGCGTACGATCAAAGTACAACAAAGGCTCTCCTCCGCTGAAACTTACCCCTCGGAAGCCCATGTAGCGAACATACTCGGCATAGGTTTCGGGGTGTTCGAAGTTCAACCCCTGGGTCGAAGGAATTTCGTCGGTGGTTTGCGAGGCAGGGCAGTAAAAACAGGCTGCATTGCAGCGGTTGGTAATAAACAAACAGCTCCATTGTCCCTCGCCGCAAATGGCACAGCCCGGAGAAAGCTGCCGGTAAAAGGGTTTGGTAGCTTTAAACCGGGGCGTTGCTTCTAACGATTGCAACAGCCGGTCGCGCTGTTCCTGAAACTCTCCGGCCCGGTAAGGGTTGAGCCAGGGTATGGACGGGTCAGAAAAGTCGTTTTTATTTTGGTTGAACAACGAATTCAGATAGGCGTAGTAGGCCTCCATAAGTAGTGGGTGCGTTAAATGAACAAACAGGTATTGAAGGGGTAAAAGGGGTGCGCGCGCCGAACCGGAAAGCTTATAGCTCGGAGAAAATGTATAGAAACAAAAGGAAAGGTTCCCAATGGAAAGCTATCATACGGTATGTTTCGAAGCAGTTCACCGGTGCAAATATACTGGTATTGCATTGGATTACAGCGGGGGGTTACACTATTCCGGTTTGCAGCCGATAAAAAAAAGGGCTGCAGTAGTAAAATCTGCAGCCCTGAAAAGATTTTAATCCCGGCTTACTCTTTAAGCAGGCGGTAACTAAAGCGCTGCCTCTCTAGAGCAAGGGTGAGAATGTACACCCCGGAGTTCAGGTCGCTGATGTCGAATTCGTTCTGCCGGGTATCCAGTGAACGCACCCAACGACCATCGGCCGAGTAGAGCGACAATGTTCAGCCTGGCGGGTGCTGGTTTTGTTTCGCCTGAAGAGTCCCATAATATTTGAGTTTTTTCGTCGAAACAAAAATATTGGATTCTACAGGCTTTATAAAAATTCAACTTTCGGATGAATGTGTTATTTTTAATGAATACGGCTTAAATTCCTATAGAAATACGCCACGGGTAGCTTGTGGTTATATCCTTCTGCAATGCAACTTATTGGTTTATGGCACATTATATGAAAATGGAGTACCTGCTAAAATCCCGGAAGTTTAAATTTCAGGGTTACTTCCCCGGTTTTCTGGTTCACTTCAATCTTCTGGTTTTCCATGCCCATAGATTTACCGGTTGCCATTTGCATTAGACCGGAAAGGAACTGCATACCGTTATTCAATACCTGCTCCATCTGAAGGACATGAGATGGTTCTGCAACCTGTTGCTCGGTAATCGTTTCGGAGGCGGTTGTTTTCAGCTCAGGTTCTTCGCTGAACGCTTCATCTTCTTCTTCCGAATCGAAGGGTATTTTGTATTGTCTGTCGGCGGTCGCTACTGGCTTCTCCACATTGAGTTCCTCACGGCTTTCTTTGGTATCGGTTGCTTCGTCCTGCTCAAGTTCTTCCGGCACCGATTCGAATGTACCAGCTAGTTCCTTCATCTGTTGTAAGAATTGGCCTCGCCCTTTTTCTGTGAAATCCACCCAGTCGCTGGTGGAGCCTTCGTTCAACACGCTGTCAAAAAGGTTTTGTTTTACCAGCAACCCGGTAGCTATCCGCTCTTCAATAGACTCGGTAGTGATAAAATTGAAGATGGTAAGTTTCTCGCTTTTTTGCCCCAGCCGGTCTATTCGGCCTATGCGCTGGTTCTTTTTGGCAGGATTCCATGGTAATTCAAAATTAATTAAAATATCAGCAACCTGAAGGTTCAGCCCGGATCCTCCAGCTTCAGTCGAAAGAAACACCTGGCAGTGGGGATCCTCTTCAAATTGTCGAATCAGCTCGCCTCTCTTTTTTACCGGGATGCTTCCGTTCAACTCGCTGAAACCTATATTGTTTTGAAGCAGCAGTTGGCCAATCAGATGGTGCATTTTAACCCATTCCGAAAAAATGATAACCTTTCGACCCGAATTCTTCAGATCAAGTTTTTCCAGCAGAATGTATCGAAGCTCCTCGAGCTTGGGCGAGTCGTTGGTTGCCTCGTCAATCAGATAGGTGGAGTCACACACCATTCGCATGCCCGTTAGCAATTGTTGCAGGCGTTGCAAATCGAAAGTGGTAAGAAATTTTTTATTGATAATTTGCCCAATTCCGCTGGCATAGGATGCATGATAATAGGCCTGAAGCGGCGTCATACCTACTGGCACATCCTGTTGTTGAACATTGGGCAACTGCTCAATAACCTTTCGTTTTTCGCGTCGGAGTAATACGGTTTTTAGCTCTTCTTTTAGTTGACTCAGGTTATAATAGGCATTAATCTTATTCGGCTTTTGGTGGTCGAACAGGCAGTGCCTGTAGGAAAACTCCCAGAGTGGCCCCAATAGATGAGGGTCGAGAATGGACATTAGCGAAAACAGGTCAATGAGCTTATTCTCAATTGGGGTGCCGGTGATAATAAGCACATGCTTTCGCCCAACATTTTTAATGGCCGATGCCGATTTAGTTGCATAGTTCTTCACCTTCTGGGCTTCGTCCAGGATTAAAAAGTCGAAACGGGCACGATTTAGTGCTTCCTGGTCGCGCAGCACAGTTTCGTAGTTGATAATAAGGAAAAAAGCATCGCTCTCTCGGTATTGCAGCTCTCTTTCATCAGGCGTACCTGAAACCACCTCGGCTCTCTCCGAGGTGAACTTTTCAATTTCTTTTTTCCATTGTTCTTTTAACGATGCCGGACAAACCACCAAGGTTTTGGAAAAACCAAACAACTCCTTTTTAATTACGGCCGTTCCAATGGCCTGTATAGTTTTTCCTAAACCCATTTCATCGGCTATTACCGCATGTTTCCGACAAGCAGCAAACGTAATTCCTTCCTTCTGGTAGTCGTACAAACTGGCCTTTATTGAACCAAACTCGGGTTGGAAATTTTTTTGGATGGTGAGCAATGCGAGATTTTCGAGATAGTCATTCACCTTCTGTACTACCTCAGGACGCACGGTAATGCCGGTATAAAGCGCAGCTTCTTCCAAAAAACCCGGCAATCGGTGCAATTGATCGTCTGGCACAAAGCGTTCCTGGTTGAAATAGCGATTCAACAAATTCAACAGTCCTTCATCGGGTGAGTTCGGATAAAACCAGCTTACCCGGTATTCATTCAGAGCATCACAATAGATTTCCACAAAAGGACACTGTTTCTTCAAACGGTTTTGCAGACTGGCAGATTGTTTCAAAGCATGAAATGCGTACATAATATGCTTGGTGGTACCTAGTTTGTTAACCTCAGAGTCTTTACTGTTGCTGTATCCGGTTTCATTCTTAAAATCACGTAAAAATATTTTGTACTTCACGCCATTCTCATTAATCAGAGTATGGTCGCCAAAAATATTATCGGCCCAGTGAATCCGGTAATTGGCATGAAGGGTTTTTTGAAGGCGTTCGTCCAAAACACGATGAATCATACCCTCGCGCGTATAGCGTTTGTGCTCAAAGTATTTCGAAGGTTCCATCTGCAATACCAATTGCATGCTTTGTAAACAGGCAAAGGCAGGAGCATCCCATTGGCCATAACCAGGCGAAATTCCGGCAACTACATCTGCATCCAGGCGTTCATCGTCTTCTAATGCAGAATGAATCAGTATTTCCACCGGACGGTTTTGGCACAAAAACGTGAACGCCACAGGCGACTGCGAAAGAACCTGACAACTGTCGCTCTCCAAAAGCTGTTTTGCCTCTGACTGAATATCTGACGGCAACGTGGCTCGCAATTCTTCTATGACTGCCTCTGTTTTCTGAATTAATTGACTAATATTCATTCGATTATTTTTTTAATTCCTGCTTCACAACAGGCTCATACAATAAGGTATCGTGCTTTTAAAATAGTAACAGTGTGAAGGTACAATCAATACCACGATTATATTCAATCTGCTAAAAGCTTGTTAATAAAATATCTTGTGAGTTGTACGTTCCATTCTCAGGTCTAAAATTGGTTTAAAGGCACCGGAATTTCTTCTCACCCCCACTTTCTTTATAATTTTTTTGGCTTGTAAAAGCTGCTTTGGTTATTTTTGAACCAACGAAACCATCTGTTATCCATGAAAGTTACAAATATCCTGCTTACAGCCCTATTGATTTCTCCGGTCGTTTCAGCGCAATTTTCGGTGCCGCAGTACCGGGGGGAACTCAACATTAAACTTTCCGTGCTCGATGAAAAACGTATTGAAAAAGGCGTTGAAATACTGAATGGCGCGGTAGTAAGAGACTATGAAGCATTGGGAATTCTGCAGACACTTAGCGATACGGTGATTATGGAAGCCGAATCGAAAGACTACCTTAAAATGGTCAAAACCTTCATGGACGCTTCAGAGCAATATCGCCAAGGCCATCTGCTGATCTACACCGTATTTAACGACAACTGTGCTAATTTTCAGGATCAGATGAAAAAGGTGAACCATTACGCTTCCGGCATGAACAAGGCGAAGTACTACTACGATCAGGGAGCGCGTACCATGCAACGGGCAACGAATATCCGTAATGCCCTGCCACAAGCCGATAAGCCCGAATGGATCCAGTATAAAATGCACGAAGCCCTGGAACTGGAAAAAATTGCAATCCGCGATAAGGGGCGTGCCTTACAAATTATGCAGGACTTCCCGGTTGAATACAATTACGGCTGGGATAACGACGTTTCTCCCGAAATATTGGCCGAATACTTCAAGAATCCTTTGGTGAAACTGCCTCCCGAAGAAGTGTTTAGAAAGGTGCCGCCCGAGGAGAAGAAAGAACCCGAAGGAGGGTATGTGGAATTCCGGATTCAGATTGCCGCCCATACCGTTGCTATGGACAACGACTACATTCGAACCTTCTATACCGGTGCCGATACCGTAAAACAGGTCCAGGAGGGAGCCTGGTTCAAGTATCAGATTGGTAAATTCGACACCTTTGCCGAGGCCGATAGCGGACGGGTGGCTTGCAGG
Source organism: Bacteroidota bacterium (assembly GCA_003252385.1). GTDB lineage: Bacteria > Bacteroidota > Bacteroidia > Bacteroidales > UBA10428 > UBA10428. The sequence continues at coordinate 38,014 of QKEH01000082.1, forward strand.
GTACCCCGCGCCTTTATCGTAGCCTATCAAGGCGATAAAAAAATCACCATCAAACAGGCGCTGGCTATTTTGCAGGAAAATCAGTAAACCCGTAAGCGGTATATGGGCAGGTGCTTGGTTACTCTTCCATCGGAGGCTACGGTAACCCTCAGGCTGATTTCGTTGTTGGGCCCCAACTTGTTAAATATTTCAAAAGTCTCAGTCCCGATTTGATTGCTCTCGTTATGGTGGGAAAAATGAAATCCCCCGTAGTTGTACCCCACTTCAAAGTCCGATATACGCATCCAGGAAATGGAACCGATCAGATCATCACTGAAGAAAACCCCGAGACTGTCACAATTCAGCAATACAGCCCGGTCAATAACGGCCGGGTTATCAATGGGCCAGTCGTTCAGGGTCAGCCGGGGCTCCGGCAGGGGAAGAACATTGAAAAACCGGTATCCCAGAGCTACGGTATCGTTTTGGTTCAGGCAATACAGATTAACACGAACCTTTCCAACCCGTTGGGGGATCAGCAGGTAGATATTCTGGGTGTCGGGAACAACGAGGGCATTACTGGCTTTCAGTTGCAAGTCGGAACAGTGGCTGAAAATTGTGGAATCAACTGATATAGGATTGTCGATACCGGCATAAAGCACGCCTTCTTTGGAACTCAGTGTTTCGATACTGTTATGCGACAAGGCATCCCCGTAACGGCCCTGGCCAAAACAGCCTGCGCCATGGATGAGAAACAACAGACACAGGCTGTACACCAGTTGCATAGGCTTTAGGATTTTGAAGTTACCCCAAAGTAAAAAAAATACGCTATGGATGTACGTCAGGGCATCTGTTTTTTATGAAATTCCTGGGTAGAAAGCAATCCGCAGGCGGCAAGAATATCTTCGCCCCGTGAAGCCCGCACGGTGGTGGTAATTCCTTTCTGTACCAGCAGATCGCGGAACTGGTTCAGTTCCGCATCGGAACAGCCCTGGAGCGGCGAATCCGGAATAGTGTGAAAGCGCAGCAAATTAATACGACAGCGCAGGCCATTTAACAACCGAGCCAGTTGATTCACATGTTTGGGCGTATCATTGATACCCCGGAAGAGAATGTACTCGAATGAAATACGACGTTGCTTATCGAAGGGAAGGCTTTTCAGGGTGGCTACTACCTCGGCTATGGGGTAGGCTTTTTCTATCGGCATGAGTTGAAGTCGTTCCTCTGCAAACGGCGAATGCAAGCTGATGGCCAGGTTGCAGTTACTTTCCAGTACGAAACGTTTCATTCCGGGAAGCAATCCTACCGTCGAAACATTGATTTTACGCGGGCTGATTTGCAAACCGTAGTCCGAGGTGATAATTTCCAGTGCTTTAAGCACCTGATCGGTAGTGTCGAAAGGCTCGCCCATGCCCATAAATACCAGATTGGTGACTTTTTCCACTTCTTCGATGCTAAGTACCTGGTTTACAATATCCCGGGCTGAAAGATGCGCTTCAAATCCCTGGCGTGCCGTCATGCAAAAGGCACACCCCAGTTTGCATCCCACCTGCGACGACACACACACCGTATGACGTTTAGCCTCGGGCATGTATACCGTTTCAATGTATCGCTCCCCTTGTGCCGGAAAAAGGTATTTCCGGGTGCCATCGGCAGAGGTACTCACCTGTACCGGTTCCACGCGGCCCACTTCGAAATGGAGTTGCAGAAAATTGCGGTGCTTTTTGGAGAGGGTGGTAAACTCTTCAATGGTACGCACTTGCTTTTGATAAACCCAACGGGCAATTTCGCCAGCCAGATACCCGGGCCA
>QKEH01000130.1 GCA_003252385.1 Bacteroidota bacterium
CAAGCTTTTTCTTAGAGTATTTTCCGGTACTAAGTTCGGATAAAATTTTAAGTTTGAAACCTTCGCTGTATCGTCTTACGACACCATCATTTTTATACATTTTTGCTACGTGTTGTGTAGCCGTTTTTTAGGACGGGTCACAATGCGGCACAACGGCCTAGTGTATGAGTAGTGCGGGATTTAACCCCACTATACTTTCAAGCCTTGATAAAGCTCAAATATAGGCATTTATGTTCAAAAATTGCACGTTTCCCCGCATTACTTATGACACTTTGTTAGCCACTGGGCTGTGTGTCCTGCGTTACCACAGGGTACAGAGATAAATATATAAAAGTTCTTTGAATTGGTAACATAACTTTAACAGAGATGATAGACTTAACGAATTATCCGAAACGAGCTGATACTATATTAAATCGGTTAAAATCAGAGGTCTCACAAACGAGAAAGGTTAAGGTTGAACTATCGGCAAAGGTGTTCAGGCAAATTTGTCAAACCGCCATATGGTGCTTTTGTAAAGAGCAAAGGTACTGAACGATATGGTGAAAGCTGGGTGCAACCAGTTGTAGGGTTGACACGAGTATGGTGTTTGCAGAGGAGTTGAATGAAAATAAACCACTATCGAAGTGTCGAAAATAACCTTTACCGGGGTAAAATCGAAGGGGGAGCGACCCTGAGAGACCAAGCATAACGGCAACCTGATTACTGGTTATGCACCCTGCGGCATTAAGGTGGCAAGAACTCTGCATGGGCTCTGGTAAGGAACAGGAGAACCAGTGCTGTAATGACAAGCCAAACGGCAGAGAACCTGTAAGGAAATGCCAAAAGTAGCAAAGTACAGCATTGGGGCGGATGAAGCCGTAGTAGCGGATATACCCAAGAGAGTGGGAGTAACGACCCTGCAAGCGAAGGGCTTCACATGACAAGTTCTTATTTGTATAACAACTTAATTTCATTAAGGATGATTTTTGAAGAAGAACAAAAGACGCAGCCGATAACAAGGTTGCAGGTAATGGAGGCTTTCAAACGAGTGAAAGCCAATGGCGGAAAAGCAGGGGTTGATAAAATAACCATTGCACAGGTTGAAAGTAATAAGCGGAAATACCTGTACCCCTTGTGGAACAGGATGTCCAGCGGAAGTTATTTTCCGAAATCAGTCCGCCAGTCTTTTATACCCAAAGCAGGTGGCAAGGAAAGGCCACTTGGCATACCAACCGTAACGGACAGGGTAGCACAACAGGTTATAGCAACCGAATTGGAGAACGATATTGACAGTCTTTTCAGTCCAAATTCGTTTGGATACCGACCCAACAAATCGGCACACGATGCCATACAGCAATGCAGGATAAATTGCATGAAGTACAGTTGGGTCATTGATTTGGATATGAAAGGTTTCTTTGATAATATCGACCATGAGTTGCTAATGAAAGGCTTACGCCATTATACCGATAAGAAACATATCTTAATGTATTGTGAGCGCTGGCTAAAAGCACCTGTCCAGCTTAAAGATGGAACAATCAAACAGAACCAGGGAAAAGGCACACCGCAAGGAGGCGTAATTAGTCCGATACTGGCAAATATTTTCCTTGATATTGTGTTTGATAAATGGATTGAGAAACATTATCCTGATGTTGTATTTGAACGCTATGCCGATGATATTGTGGTGCATTGCACCCATATTAAACAGGCACTGCGACTTCTGGACGCGATAAAACAACGGTTAAAAGACTGCAAACTGGAATTAAACAGGGAGAAGTCCAAAATCGTATATTGCCGCCGACACCAAAAGAAGCAGCCACCGTTCAAGGTGCATTATCAGAAATTCGATTTCTTAGGTTTTACCTTCAAGCCACGCATTACAATGATGCATGGCAAACTGAAACTGGGATTTACCCCTGCAATAAGCCAAAAGAATATTGCCCGAATTACCGATGAGATTTTCGAACGTAAAATACATCGTTGGGTACATTTCTCATTGAGTAAAATTGCAGAACTGCTTAACTCCCAAATCAGAGGATGGATAAACTATTATTCCAAATTCCGAAAGTCCGAGATGCGAAAATTATTTCGTTTCCTTAACATGCGTTTGGTTAAATGGGTGCGCAACAAGTATCGCAAGTTCAGGCGACGCCATTGGTACAATGCCTACAAATATTTAAAAGGGATAGCTCAAAGCTACTCGAACATGTTTGTGCATTGGCAACATGGCTTTGCGCCCTGATTTGTCTTTGTCATGAAGAGCCGTATGAATCGAGAGGTTCACGTACGGTTCTGAGAGAGGTTTAGGGGTGCGATTCCCCTTTACCTACTCGACTTTTAGAATGTTTCTCCTAATTGTCTAAACATTTCTATCGTATTTATATACTTAATGTCAAATTCATTGCATGGTTCGGGTATCTTAATCCTATTTTTTCTATTTGGTTGACTTACCTCTTGTGTCACAATTGTAATATTGTTCTTGTCCGACAATGCATAAGCAACTAAAAAAGCGTCTGCTTCATCCGCATCCAAAAATTCACTTAGCGCATTTGGTAAATAATGGTCAGCCTTTGAAATAGCCCAAGTGGTAATATGTGAGTATTCTTGAATTATTCCAGATGATACCTTGAAGAAACTTTCAGGTAGATTTCCTCTACACCAATTTTCTAGTTCATCGTTTTTATTGTAAAGTTCATTTTTGACTTTATCAATACTAAAAATAGTTCCTGAAGTAGCAAGCATCTTGACTTTTTTCCAAAAACCAGTTGCAATATCTAGCGGATATATAGCTCGATGTGCTTGAATGAAAAAATTGCTATCCACTAAATACATCCGCATTATTTATTCAGGTGTTTATTGAAAAAATTGTCAAATGTATCGCCTTTCATGCTAGTAAGTTTATAAGCATCCCTATAAAGTAAGTCACCAGACTTAACAGCACGTTCTATATGATGAGCAAACGTTACACTTAATCTTTTCTTTGCTGTGGCATAAAAATCTCCACCAGAGCCTTGAGATTTTTTCTTGTCAAATTCTCTATTCCTATATTCTTCATAAAACATGAAGAAGTCAGCTTTTGTGATTTTCCCTAAATCTAAAGCTCTACGAGCAATTACAATTTCACTTACCTTAAAATGTCTGGAATATTTACTTAATTCAGAAATTCCTTGCCATATTTCATTAAGAGCAATCTTAGGGACTAGAAATTCTGCAGCTATTTGGTCACATAATTTTTCAATGGGGTCATCTGCTGGTTGAAGTTTTCTAAAATCGAAACCAGCACTGTGTCCTGTCCATATATGAGCCAATTCATGAACAATTGTAAACATCTGAGCAGATTTACTATCAGCGTTATTTACAAACATAAATGGAGCATAATCGTCAACAAGAACAAATCCTCTACATTCTTCAACATCAATCGGACGACTGGTATTATTCTCAACAACTCCATTAAATACGGTTATGATTCCCTTATCCTCTATTGTTTCCACAAGATGGTTTAAGGATTCCTCCCATGTTCTAAAGCTACTAGCCCAATTCTCTTCTAAGTTTAATATATTTCTTATATCCCGAACAATTTTCTCAACATCATTGATTTGATTAAAAGCTCCAACGAATGCTAATTTGTCAAATTCACTGTCTTTTAGATATTCTCTCAACCAATCTTGGCGTTGAACCATAAGTTGAATTGTATCATATACATTGACACTAACTTTTTCTGCTCGATTTCCATTACTTCGGAAATATGGAATCGGTAATTTTTCAGTCGGTGGTTTTTGTAAAAAAAGGTATCCGAATGGGAGATGAACTTTCTTAGAGAAAGCTTCAAGTTGCTTAATTGTTGGCTTTTTTGTACCGTCAATCCAGTCAACGATTTTAGGCAATTTGGTGGAAAATTCATGCAAATCATATCCTGCTCGGGAAATAGCCCAAGTAAGCATGTCAGCATTTATATTTACCTCCGTTCTCATTTTACAAATCTACAAATTAAAAGTATTGCTCTAAAATTAGTTTTTAAGATTTTGATATTTTGCAGGGGTCTTTCCTTGCATGTGCCCCAACGGTCGGCAGCTATGCGGTCGTTGCCGATTGTACGCACGAACTTAAAACGAAGAAATGAACATGACTTACACACTTACATATCCTACGAGAACCGCCCCGGCAATGCCGTATGAGCTGCTGTTATACACTGGCACTTTTTACCCCGCAAAGCCCATTAAACGCACAAAAGCAATAATTAAATATTTTTTTTGCGTGGGATTAATTATTTTTTGTATGTTTGCAGTGCGTAACAATTTAAAATTTCTTCAAGATGCCACAAACATCAACATTAAGGTTAAAACAAAAATATGGGGGCGGCGAACGGTTGCAAGTACCGAAGACCTTTCAAGGCATCGCTTTGAATTGTTACGCAGCGACCGCCCTTCTTTGTTTAATTTTAATCTTTTTGTCATGCGTAACAAAAATGGTCAAAGCACCAAGAGTGCAGAAATTGGCACATACGTGCCTGAAATCAAAAACTTACATGCTGGCAGCCGCCAGAGCGTAATCAACGGGCTTTTTAACCGCCCAATCAATCAACTTGTACATGATTTTGTAGTTGAGATGGATGCCAAAAACACGGCATACTATTTCATTCTCGAAAACGGGCATTTCGATGCCTTTGCCGATTATTGCAAAAATTCAAGAAAGGAGGTTTGTCATGTTAATTCCTAACAACAAAACTATGTCGAGCCGCGAAATTGCCGACTTGACAAACAAACAGCACAAAGATGTATTGGAAGCTATCCGCAATATGGAACCAGCTTGGGAAGAAATAGCTGGGCGGAAATTTCCGCTCAGTGAATATAAAGACACAACTGGCAGAAAGCTACCAATGTACGAACTTTCAAAAACCGAATGCCTTTACGTTGCCACTAAGTTTAATGACGAAGCCCGTGCAAAACTTGTGTTACGTTGGGAAAAATTAGAGTTAGAAAGCCGTATTGACTTTACCAACCCTGCGACGGTGGTTCAACTTGCCCAAAATTGGGCAGAGGAACAGGAAAAGCGACTGGCAGCCGAAAAACAGGTAAAAATGCTCGAAGCCAAAACCGAGTTAATGGATAGGGTTTTGGATGCCGATGAGAAAATAGACATTGGGCAAGCTGCCAAAATACTCGAACTGCCTTTTGGCCGCAATACCCTGTTTGAAAAACTCCGTGAGAAAGGCATATTCTTTAAGAACCGGAACGAGCCAAAGCAGGAATACATTGAAAAAGGTTATTTCCAGCTTAAAGAAAAGTTCATTGAACGTAATAACCACGATGGGTTTGTAGTGATAAAAGTGCTGGTAACGCAAAAAGGATTAGAGTTTTTGGCTAATCTTTTCAGGGCTGTACCCGCTCAAAAATTGCTGGCAACTATTGAATAATAACACCCAAAGGGAGCGGTGTAAAATCCGTTCCCTTTCCCTAATGGGTTTGAAAAACCCAAAGCGGGTGGGCAAAAAAATATTTAATTATGGTCAAACTTGCAGAAACTATCAATCGAAGCACTTTCTTGTGCTTGTGTATAACATCTGTATAAACGAAACTCCAGTATCAAAACAAGGTATGGAATACTAAAAAAAATCCGAATCCGTGCCCATACTACGTACAAAATCAATAACCTTTTCCTTTTTATCGACCTTATAATTTAGCACTCAATAAGGTTGTATATGCGCATCACTAAACCCCGATCCACTTTCTGCTTATGGGGTACATGGTTGTATTTGTCCTGCAACTAATCGTTATCGTAAAAGTGGCATATCATTTTTATTTACAACAAAAATAAATAAAGCAAGCAATTGCCCAAATTTTTACACCGCGTTTATGTTCTGAACGGGTTTTCTCCTATTGTATACTAAACCGGAGCCAAAAGCTCCGGTTTTTTTCATGCCCAAAAACCACAGAAAACCACAAAAACACGCCTAAACCGGCAATAACCAGCAGTAACCCGAAAACGCCTAAACACCATTATATAATATAGCAGTCGCTTAACTATACAACATAACAGACTGCAACATGAAATTAGTTCTTACTCCCATTTCCCAAGCGAAAGATCAAAAAGAAATCTCACTTGTCGAGTTTGTCAGCAAGGCCATTTATAAAGCCTCAGATGATATTGTAATTGTGGATACGGTACCATACAGCCTATCCAAGGTTACCGTAAAATGCGCTGCAACCGAAATGCAAGAAAAGCTTGAAGAGCTAATCAACCAGCAAAGCCTGGAAATTGAACAGCTCAAAAAAGATGTTCTCGAATTGCAAAACAAAAAAGCTTAATGAAGTTAGGACGTATTGCATTAGGCATCGGAATAATTGCCGCCATTTTCGGCATTTCCAAAGTGAACAGGCTCCGCAAGGCAGGTCAAGAAATTAGTATCCGGCTTGCCCGTATCAACAAACTGGACGTTGGAGGCACGGGTATCGGAGGCTATGTAAAATTTACGGTTGATGTGCTGGTGTCGAACCCAACCAACGAGGTTCTCAAAGTACGTATCCCGGCTGCGAAAATATTTTTTAACGGCAACGAAATTGCCAATACCGTACCTATTGCCACAGCCACGACCGTTGCGGCCAGCTCGCAAAAAGAAATTAATGGTATCGTGTTCCAGGTTCCGTATCAAAAAGTTTTCAATTCCGGGTTATTGCTCAATGCCCTTTCCTGGAAGAAAAATACCAGTTATTGGATAAAATGCGAGGTCAATGGCATTATGGACGAGTTTGCCGGCTCATTTAACCAGGAGGCTGCTTAATGCAAATAGGACTTACTGCAACCAGTTATCGCACCATAAGAACTGGTGCTGAATACAACCACCTGTTTGATACAAGCAATTTCAGCGATGATATTGTGCAACATAACAGTTCAGTTGATGATGTGGTAACCTGGGCTGGCAAAGTGGTTGCCAGCTATTCGTACCAGACCAAAGCACTGGCTATGGCGCTAAAAAAGGAATCCCCGATGGCTACATTGCGCAATATCTGGGAATTTGCCTACAACCATATACAGTACCGGCTCGACCGCCCCGGCATGGAACAATTGCGCACCCCGGCACGTACCTGGGCCGATCGCCGCAGTGGCGTGGACTGCGATGACTACACCATTTTCATCGCCTCATTGCTCTACAACCTGCAAATCCCTTTTAAATTCCGGATTGCCGAATACGACCATAAAGGATATTACCAGCACATCTACCCCATTGCGTTACTGAACGGAAAAGAAATTCCAATGGATGCGGTGATCGACCAATTCAACTTCGAAAAGCAATTTTCATCAAACAAAGATTTTAGCATGACCAAACTAGGAATAAGCGGGCTTGATGTACACCTGTTGGGTGGAGCCGCATCGGAAAACCCTTTCGCCGACATGGTAGACGTAGTAATGGGCAACGACCTGAAAGGCTTCGGGCTTGGCGCAGCAGACGATGATCAAATGGTATTGAACTATTTGATCAAAACGCGCGATACCATTGCCAAAAAACCGGGAATTATTGCATCGGTCCAAACACCTTCCGAATCGCTTCGGATGCTGAACTATGCCATAGACAATTGGAATACTCCCAACCGCAACCGTGCATTGGATATTCTGGAAGATGAAGAAGAAAAACTCATCCTGGCAGGGGCTATTCAGCTACACGGACTGGAAAACGACCCGGATATTCCCTGGGAAACTGAAGCTTTTTCAGGGTTGGCCGGAACCAACGAAGAACCCGGTTACCTATACGACTATTCCGAAATGGGTTCACTGGGCAGCCGAAAGAAAAAGGAAAAAAACACCAAAGGTTTTTTCAATAAGGTAAAAAATGCCACAAAAAAAGTAGGCGGCGGCGTTAAAAAGGTAGCCAAAGCCGTGGTGCGTTTTAACCCGGTAAGCCTGGCAGCCAAAGGAGGTGTTTTACTGCTGGTCGGAAAAAACTTCCGTGGCATTGCCGATAAAATGCAGTACGGACTTCTTTCCCGCAGCGAAGCCGAAAAACTCAACCTCGACATGGCTGCCTGGGAACAACACAAGGCAGCCTACGACAAGGCGGTCAAGCTATACAGCACCATACTCCAGGGCGACAAAAACAAATTGGACGAAGCCATAAAAAAAGGCCGCAAGAAACCTATAAACGGGCTGGGTTCAGTAGCCGTTGTTGCATCCTCTGCCGCAGCGGCCACTCCATTTATTGTAAAAATGTTCAACTTTTTCAAAGGTTTGAAAAGCCCGGAAAAGGCTGCACTGATAGCAGAACATGGAAAAAAGGAGGGCAAAGCACTTTATAAAGCACAAAAGAAAGCCAACGGAGGTGGCATATTAAAAAATCTGTTGAACAAGCAATTGGCACCACAATCTACGGTTCCGGCCAATTCCTCTGAAGACGAGGCTATGGATGAATCGCTTGCACCGGGCGTAGATACCAGCAAAAGTTCATTTATGGCACCGGTGGTAACCTGGGCGAAGAATAATAAATTGCTTGTCGGAGGCATTGTAGTAGCCGGTACCATTTTGGCTGTGCCAACATTGCGAAACGGTGTTGCCGGCATTTTTACAGGCAAAGGAAAAGGAAAAAGCAAATCGCCACAGGCGCGTTCCTTGGGCAGTACTCCCCATAAGAAAAAAACAGTGCGCAAGTCTAAAATGAAAAAAACCTTCAAAATACACTAAAAAGCATCATTAAAAAACCAAAATAAGATGGCAACAAAAGCAAGAAGTAACGCTTCAAAAACATCACCCATTCAAAGCCTGAAAAGCCTGAATTCCAAAAACGTAACCGATAATTTGCTCAATGTTGGGGCTGCAATAGTCGGATTCTGGGGTGGCCGCAAAGTAATCATCCTGGCAGATGAGAAACTTACAATGCTCCCGGATAGCATTAAAAAATATGCAGTCCCTGGCGCTATTACCGCCACGGGCTTGGCTGGAAGTATCCTGCTAAAAAACCCCAAAGCGAAGTTCTTTTCCATTGGTGTATCTGCCGCAGGTGCAATTACCACCCTTGAGAAAGTATCCAATAAATCCCTATTGGGATTAGGGGCATCCACAGCGTATGAACTACCTGCCGATGTGCCTGCCAGCCTCCCCGAACTCGAACAGGCAGCCAGTTTACTGCCCGATATGAGCGGTTACGACCCCAATTATGAGGAAATTACAGGTGCCTCATCTGCCGATGAGGATAGCTTTGAAACCCTTTAAAAACCAAAACAATTCACATAAGTAAAATTAAAACACTGGAAAAAATGAGCGAACTTGATTTTGAAATTGAAGGTTATTCGCATGACGACATCCTTCAGGAAATGGAAGAAATTTCAGGCTTAGGCCGTGGCCAACTGCGCCAAAACCCCCGTGCCAGGAATTTTGCCAAAAAAGTAGCACAACCTGCTTCGCGGCGCATTATCCCAACCACCAACCTAAGTGCCAAGGCAGAATTTGAAAAACGGCTCCCCCAGGTAAAGCCTGAAATCCGTAGTGCGTTAAAAGAAGGTAAACTGCAACTGGTAGATAGCAATATTTACAGCATTAAAGATATGGCTGAAACCAAGTCATTGGAGCTGATGAGCAATTCCGATGACCGGGTGGAAGGAAAAACCAACCTGAATGCACGCAAACTGGAAGCCGGTACTGCATTCTGTATTACCGCCATTCAATTGTTGGGTGGTGCCAAGGCGGCCGGAACTGATGCGGCCACAGTTTCATTCGATGAGATTTGTGCAGCCGTAGCCAATGGCGAATTCAAACTGGAACACAACAACAAAGTGCTGATTCCAAAAACCTCATGCGAAGTTTTTCGCAATGGTAACTCAACCTTACCAAAGGGGTACTGGAAACTGGATAACCCCAAAATGCTCGACCCGCAATTGGAAATTGTTCCGGAATTAAAATTGCCCATTAATACTCCGGCCAACTACTGCGTGAAGATCATTCTTCACGGGGCAATTACCGAGAAATCGTAAGGCTCTTCTGTCTCTCTTTTCATACGATCGAAAGACCATGCCCCTAGGTAGGGGGCATGGTCCACTCAATAACTACTACGAATTAGATGTATAACAGCCCATTTTTACAAGAGCAGATTAAAGCCGGGAATATAAACTTTGGCACACAGGTACTTTCATTCAATATTGGAGGCAACGAAACTGTTGAATTTGATACCCGTACCGACCTGGATTTTGATGAGATTGTCGGGCTGTACTTTAACGGCGATTTCTACCTCGATCTGTGGGACATCCGTGCAGAAATAATCTGCAACGGCCGCATTATTTTTAAACGAAATACAGTTATTCCCTATCTGAATAACAACAATTTCGAATCGGTCTTCTGGGTACGCGAGGTAGCTAAAGGAAGTACGCTGCGCATTAGGCTGGAAAACCTGATGCCCATGTTTTGGGAACGTGATTTCATACGTGCCAATGTGGTATTAATCACCGCAAAATATAAAAAACCGGTACCAAAACCCACTTTTGAATACGCTCTCGAAACGGTATTATTCGAGATACCTGAATCTGGTATTACCGATGCACCACCCATACCGGTGCCAAACGCAGGAATCCCATTCACAAAAGACTTTGATTTCAAACTGGAAGGTACCACAATAGAACTGGTAAACCTATTCGGCTATTATTCAATGAACTACAAAATAATGCGCCGGTCAACCATTGACCTGTACATTGATTCGAAGAAAGTGCTTAATAAGCATGATCTGGGAATGTTCATGGCCGACAAATGGAGGAAACCCCATGAAGTTTGTTTGGATCTGAATTTGACCGTGAACAACCCACGGGTAAACGGCACATTTTACCACGGCTATGAAGAAGCTGAACTGATCTATGGATATCGGATATGGTTGGCACTTGTAACAAAAAAGAAATTATAATGATAAATTTTAAAATCATCCAGGTAGACATCACCAAGGCAAATCAGAAGGTAATCATCAACGATACTACCGAACCCGATATAACCAGTATAAAGGGCATCTTCTTATTTCCAAATCAATCCTTAAATGTGCGGAATTATTTCGGTTCCACGCTTCGTTTACTGGTTGGAAACAGAGAAGTATTACCGAAGAACTTCGATTGCGAGATAATTGCCGATAACGGTTTTAAATCGTGGAAGAGCATCAAGCACAATGTAGACATCAGCGTGGACAAGTCGTCCATTACTGGCGAATATCTTGACGGTGGCCATGCCATCTACCCATACACCATGAAGATATACCTGGAAGTTGTAAAAAAATAAGGATGACCAGGGTTTATAGCCATACCATAACAGACGTCTACGGGAACAATGTAAAGGACGAATTTCACCTGCCCGGTGAGATTGGGGAAATTATATCAGTCCAACCCTATATCAATCAACGGTTCAGTCAAAATCCACCCGATGACAATAAGTTCATTGATTCCCAAACCTATATCTGCGGATATCTATCCTTATTGGTAAACTCCAATAACATTCTCACTGAATTTCCGGTGAGGATTTCAAACTACCTGAGAAATTATGAGAGCATGTATGACCAGGAAACCATACTGAGCGCATACTTCCTCAATATGATCTATACACTGCGGTTGGCAGGTAGTTTTGATATGCAGCCCATTGATATCTATCAAAAAATAGCTCCAAATTCCACACTACGTTTAGTTTGGCGACACTACAACGACACCAGCTATTATTCGAGAAATGCACTGGATGGCGCCGACTTGTCGCTGCACATAAAATATAAATGCAGATAAATGATTTCAGGAGAAAATTATATCGAACAAAGGATACGCCTTCTTATGCGGAATAAAGGGTATGTCAGATACCGTATAAACACTTTCACCCATAAGATCAGTAATATATCTACGAAGATATCGAGCAAAAACGACTACCTGTTCCTTATTTCTCAAAAACTGGAGTTGCCTGGCCAATGCAGGGTTGAGTTTTATTCGCCAGACAACCTACACATAACAACCCCTGCGGAATACACCGTACTTGGCCTGCACCAATACCAGATATTTCGCGACAAGATAGAAATTACCATAAGCAACCACCCCGATCCCGATAAGATTGACTGTACGCTCGAATTTTTGCGCATTACCCCGGAACCCCAATAGTGCCAATATATGAACCTACGATTATTAAACGAAATTAAACGCCGTTATTACGATTACGAAGCAAACGGCGAAAGCTATTCGGTATCGGTTTGGTATACTACCCCGTTTAGCAAAGAACCTGTGCAATTCTATACCCGGCAGAAAGGGGCTGAACGCTTCGAAGATGCGGTTGAAAAACTCACCACCGACTATCATGCCGATACCATAATTGTAGAAGACTACAACGGCACCAACAACCGTGCAGCAATAAAAAACGCCAAAACGGTAATATCGGTGGGGGCAGATTTCGACAAAACCCAATCCATACTCATGCCGGAAATTAGAAAACCAGAACCAACGGATTATCCAAAAGACCGTGAATCGTTCAATTTTTTATTGGAACAGTTCAATGGTTTTGGCGGCGTACAAGGAGCGCTGCAACGCGAACGCGATATATCGCAGCGCGATGTGTCTATAACCTTATTGCAAGCCACAAACAAAAACCTGGAGCGGGAAAAAGACAAACTTGAGCGAGAAGTTCAGCATCTCGAAAATGAACTGGACAAACTCGACCAGGAAAACGACCAGTTACGCGATGCCGTTCAAAAACTTGACCGGTACTACCCGGGCAAATTCAAGATCGCCGGTTTCGATGGCATGCAAGTACTAGGCATGGTTGCTTCCGCAGCCGTCGAGAATTTGATAAAAAAAAATGCGTCCGGAATTTCCAAAACCTTCGGTTTGCCCCGTGAATCATTGCTGGGGATATTCGACAATTCCCAAGAACAGGAAAGTATATCACAACCTGCTCCAACGGAACCGGCCACCAACAACGCCAGGTTGGATGCTATAAACAACCTAATGGTATGGCTATCCAACCTGAATGATGAGAAGTATACCAAAGTGGCTCATGTGATAGACTATGTCTACAACAGCGATGAGCAATTGGAGCAAATGCTGGCAGTTGCCATGCGCGGACGAATTAGCAACCCCGATAACGAAGACGATGATAATTAACCAACTCGTAGGAATCAATGCTGCCTCACCGGAGCAAGCTAAAATGCTTGCTTCAAAAATGAGCGCAGCCTCGCATGCCACCGCTCCGGAGGACTTAGATCGTTTGCTTTCCGCCGTGCAGCGCAATCCTGGGCTTGTAAAAAAAGCATTAAAATTTATTTAAAATGACAACAGCTCTGGTGAAATCGGTCGCAGCAAAAGCTTTGGTCAATGCCAAAGAAAAAGGCCAGCAAGCCTTTCAGAATACCAATGTACAAAAAGCACTGGGTGTTGTGATATTGGGTACTGGTGCCTATTTCTTAGGCCGCAAGCTATGGCGAGACTGGCAATCAAAGCATCAGGAAAAACTAACCAGCACCAGCATACATTCGCAACAAGCCTTGCAGATATACAACGCCACGCGCTGGAACAAAAAAAATCCACAGCTCCTGCTCAATATGGTTCGACAGGGTATTGATGCCAAAAATGTGGATAAAGCCTATTCCAAATTATACGGCCACACGATGTACGATGATATTCGTAAGACACTTAGCCAGGATCAACTGGCAGTATTCATGAATGCCATAAACAACACGCCAAGTGTTGCGAAAGATACCCCGCCGGCCACTACCTCAGAATTTATAAACACGTCAATGGCGGGCAAAGCGGTACGTTTTAAAAATTCTGCGAAAGTTTGGAAAGATATTGATGGCATACCTCACGCTGTGAAAAAGGTGGAAGCCGGAAGTATCCTTAAAAACACCACCACGGGTGTGGTCAAACTTCGCAGCATTTTATTGCTCGTAAACCAAGAATACATTGAAGTTCGTGTCAAAACCAAGGATGGTGGAAAAATCCACTTGGTGTATGTGAATTCGGAGGAAGTGGATTTGATTGACCCGGCTACTTTAAAACCCCAGGTACTTGTTAATTTTTATGACAATGAATTTTAACGCCATAGCCATTGCCGCCATAGCGGCTGGAATACTATCCGTTGCATGGAGGCAGCCAAAGGTGGTTGGCATTGCCAGCCGCTATGTGGGGAAGCAGGAAATTTACAACAACCGGGGTTTTTCAGATACACTTTTTCATAACGAAATGTTGGCCGTTGGCTGGCAGCCTCCACAAGCCTGGTGTATGTATTTTGTTCGCCTGGTATGTACCAAAGCATACCCGAAGCTTACTGCGTTGCGGGTGCTCATCAGCCCAAGCAGTCAAACTACGTGGAACAACTTTCAGAAAGACACCTCCGGGAAGTACCAAATCGTATCCTTCCCAAAACCGGGCGATATTGTAATATTCCAATACTGGAAGGACGGCATGCCCACCACATCAGGACATGCCGGTGTGGTAATCAAAGCCAGCCAAAAAGAATTTCAAACCATTGAGGGCAACACCAGTACCGATGGGACCAACCAGGGAAAGGTAGTTGCCAAACGGGTACGGCGCTATATCTACCAGCTTGAAACAGGCTTGATAATAAAAGGATTTATAAGGATAACAGCATGATCAATCTAACGCAAACCGATGGACTTGCCTCGCGGGATTTCTCAACCGATTTCTTCGCGCGAAACGATATCCGTATCGACAACACTGCAGGTACTGTTACCGTGGAAGGTATTGACTACTACCTGGACACTTTGATATACGTTGAGGCAGGTACTCCATCGGCTGCATCTACAAGTTCAACAATGGGATTACGCAGTTCGAAAAGCATCAATGCCAATCAACTCCCTTACACCAGTGCCATTGCGCTATGCAGCAGCCAGGTAGGAGGAGCAGATATTAACTGGAAACTATTTTCCAATGGGCAAAGCATAAGCGGGCAAACCCGCATTAGCAACAATAACGGAGCCATAAAAATAGAGTGGATACGGCAATCAGCTCCAATTGACGGATTTATGATTGAAATGACCAATCCTAGAATCACCGACAACACCATTTTCATCGACCTGCTGGTTAACGAAACACCAGCCCAGGCCATGATATGGAGCCATAACATCATTACTATCTAAACATCATGAGAAAAATACTCTTCATTTTATTTGTTTGCCTCCCAATCCTGGTGAGTTCACAGGCGTTTGAGCCTATGGGTATTGAAGTAGGCCACTACTTTAAATTACGTAATGGCACCAACTTTTACACAGGCACCAAGTCCGTGAAAACGGAAAGTTTTATTACCGTACTGCCCGATGACGATAGCAGTTACACGGCCACTTATGATAGCAAAGGTTTCCGAGGCTTTATGCAAATTAACCGTGTTTCCGGAGGCGTGAGCGATGGATGGGGCAACGATGTGGTCAATACCGACAATTCTTTATCTGGAAACGGCACCCCTGGAAACCCATTACGAATAGCCACGACGGCATACAGTTCATTATCGGAATTGAAAAATGCAGTAAGTAACGATTTTCATACCCTGGGCGGAACCGATGACGATCGGCCGGAAAGCGGCGACCTGGGAATTATTGACACGGAAGCCAAATTTGAAAATGAACTCTTTGAAATACTAACACCCGCAGAACTACCGGCAGAAACTGACCCGGTATTTTCCGCTTCCGTACTTGCCAATATCGACGCGAGCGACACAACCCGATGGGGGAAATCCAAAGAAACTGATCCGGTGTTTACCGCTTCGGTATTGGCGCATGTGGATGCGGCAGATACTTCCCGTTGGGGCAGAGGTGCAGGCAGCGAAAACGACCCTGTATTTACTGCCTCGGCTGCAGCTGGCATACATGCTTCCGACATTTCTCGTTGGAATGCCGGGGGAAGCAATACCTACTGGTTGCAGAGTGCCGATAGCCTTTCGGCTACCGTGCCTGTTCATCTGAATGATAGTTTATACCTGAATTACGCACTAAGTGCCTACGGCAGCGAACAATGGTTGGGACTTAGTGCCACAGGAGGGGTTTTTGCCGATAGTATTACCAATGCAGGTTTTGCATTGGCAATGCCAATACCAGGTCCAGTGCAGCGGCTTTGCGATCGGAAGAATGGTGAAATAGCCTGGTACGACACCCAAGGAAAACACTACTCCTTGAAAAATGCCCGCCCCACCATAGTCATTGAGCGCCTAATGGCTTCCGATGAGATAGCTGCCCGGCATATTGCTAATAATCGGTTGCTTATTTATGTAATAATCATACAAATGGTTGCAATTCTACTCATCCTGATGTGGATTCTTAAAAAAATACACCGCTATGAATTGTCGTAAAGTAATCGTTTTTACCTGTCTGTGCGCATTCCTAATCCATGCACAGGGGCAAGTGCATTACTACTTCGATTCCCGTAACGGTAGCGATGCCAACAGCGGGCTTTCTCCGCTACAACCTAAGCGTACCATTGCGGCAGTAAAAGCCGTATTGACATCGCTGCCTGATGGCTCATCGCTCAATTTTGCTGCTGGTAGCCATTGGTTTGGGGTCGATAATCTGCTTCTCACAGGTCGCAGCAACATCACCCTGCAAACCTACGGACAGGGCAAACCAGCCAAATTATGGGCAATGGAGGATTTTAGCGGCACCTTTACCAATGTGGGCGCGAACCTATGGCGTACAACCATAACGGGAGCGCCAACGGGTGGCTTGCTGTCCATTCCGCAATATAATACCTGGTGGGCTGGGGTACAATATCCGTATCATTATACAGTCAATCAACTTAGCCTGATACGGATAGATTCCTGCAATTACAGTGTATCCGTTTACCCCGATGATGACGGGTACCTGACTATTGCCTCCGTGGCCAGCGACCAAGCCAGTTGGTTCACTTTGAAGGAAAGTGTTCCGCAAGGATTTTTCTCCGGGGCAGTAGGGAGCTGTGCCATCGAAAAATGGTGTATGGCTCAGGCTCGCATTACAGAACACAACAGCGTGATCAATTGGACGGTGAGCGACCTCGGGCAAAACAACACATTAAGCAAACAGGCAACAGTGGACGATTGGGGCATGGGTCTAAAAGTATGCTTTTCTAATTTTCCGAATGGATTATCGCGCAACGGCGAATTTTACTACAACACCGCCAACGGTGAGATCACCATCTACTGGGAAGGCAACCTGAACGAGCGGATAGTTCATCTGCCCGTAGCCTCCACTCTGTTCAAGGCACTAGAATGTAGCAATATTACCCTGAAAAACCTCGAATTTGCCGGAGGAATTGTCGAATCGGTAGTGTTTGCAGGTTGCACCGGTACCATGTTACTTGATAGCTGCATTGTCACCAATACCGGTGTGAACGGGCTATACTTTGACCGCTGCCAGAATGTTACGGTACGGAATAGTACCATCACACAGAGTATCAATTCCGGTATTCTTTGGTACGAATGCACCGGTGCGCTGCTGGCACATAACAACTACGTAGACAATATAGGTGTGTTCAAAGGGATGGGCAAAGGTTGCGGGAATGGCCGTACCGGGTTCCATTTTATCGGAATTAGTTCCTGGCGGAGAACCGGTAGCCTTGCCATCTATGAAAACATGGTAACCAACTGCGGATACATGGGGATAATGGACGTATCGGCAGCTACCTCGAATCCGGCGAATATCTACCACAACTACGTGAAGGATGCTATGGTGCGAATTGGCGATGGGGGCAATTTCTATTCGTTTAAAGGCACCAGTTTTCTGGCTTACAACCCAACGGGTCAGTTCCGCAACAACATATCGCGTAATACCCGGTATAACCCCAACTTTTTCTGGGATGGCGACCAGGGCGCCGCAGCCTACTATCTGGACGAGAATTCACGTTATTGGAGCATAGACAGTTGTGTAGCCTATGGCTTCGATAGCTATGGTATTAAGCTCAATGGGGCGAGGGATAATACATTCACCAACAACCTGGCGGTTACAGTGCGCCCGAATACAGCCGGGATAACATTCAACGATAACGCAATTAACACCGATACCTACGACCAGGATAATACCTTTGCCTATAATACCCTGGTGTACACCAATACAACAGCCCCAGCTATAATAGTGTACAACCCCGACAGCCCCATAACCGACCGAAACAATACATTCAACAATAACATATACATGAATCCGCTGCTAAATAATAATATAGTGGCGGACAATTTCGTCAATTACACCACGCATAACTACCTTACATTGACCAGTTGGCGGGCAGCCATTCAGGATGATGCCAATAGCGTGTACAACCCTGGCAATGTAACCGTAGATGGGAGTGACCAAGTGGTGTTTTTAAGTAATTATTCGCGCACCGCAACCAGTTTCGATCTGAAAGACTGCCGTTTTCGCGATGTAAACGGCACACTGATTAGTGGCAGCGTGAGCGTACCTCGTTTTTACGGCAAGGTGTTATTTTTCGAAAGTGGCGATAGCCTCGCATACGTTCAGGATGATTTCAGGGACTTTTCCCTGGCACCCATGTCGGGGTTAAAAGCCATACTTCCCGGCACAGTAGTTCCTCATCCAACCAATCAACCAGAATGTGCGTATCGCATACAACGCACAGAAACTCGTATGGTAGGCGATAGCGCCCGCTGGGATTTTAACGGCAATCTGAATGCTACCTACGGAACGACAAAAATTAATGGCATAGCGGTATATGAAAATACATGGAACTGCACCCAGGGATTGCATGAAAGCTCGGGGACACTCACGATCAACGCGATTGATCTTGCTGACAGTTTCAGGATATTTATGGATTATACCTCGTGGCAAACCACCAGTGGGGCGGTTCTGGCCAGCAACAAAGCCGAAGGCTCGGGCTGGCAATTACGTCGGCGCACTAACTATTCGTTGGAATTTGTAACTGAGGATGCTTTCGGAAACATCAACAGTTCTATATCCAATTCGAATGTCATATTAGGGGACGGTACTTGCAGGACCATTGAGGTGATCGTTTCTCGCAAGAACAGTTATGCCTCCATTTTGGTAAACGGACGTTACGTAACAAGTTCCGACAGTTCCATTGAAAAAGATTTTAATACAGCCGGATCTATTTCGCTGGCCGGGGACTTGGGCGGTGGCAATAAACCTTGGAGCTATTTCGGAAGTTTCCAAATCAACTGGAGCCACAGTGAAGTGGTAAGTATTGATAGTTGTGTGCCGTTCAATGGGTACTTGAAATATCAATTATTTCGCAATAACCAGCCCATACAACCTTTACACCATTACCAGCCTGATCAACGCTGGCGTATGCGGCCCAGTCATAACTTATCTCCAATCTCATATACCGGTTACGAAGGTTTCAGAACAAAAACTCAAGGTACCTATACCGGACACAATCAACCAATGATACTGATTGTCGAATCGTTATCAACTGCCTGCCCCACCTTTGGCGTGAGATCGGGAACCTATCATGACGAAAATAGTGGTCTTACAGCACTCTTGGGACGGGTGCCGAATTTGCACGGATAAAGTCAACTAAAAATACAGAACATGGAAATAAAAATCAGATTTGTACGCAATTGGGTAACCACTCTAATTGGAGCCTTGCTAATGGCCGCAGCCTTATTCTTATACGTGGCCTCTAAAATGCCGGAACCGCATTTTGAGTATTCATTCATTCAACTGCTTCCTGCCATAGCACTTGGCTGGGTATTGCTATGGGCAAAAGACAGCATACTGGAAGGAATATCACTAGGGCTTTTCAAAATAAAAGCAAAGTAATGCAGCGACTATTTGGCATTGTATTCACAGGTGCAGGCGGCGGAATATCCGTTGCGAACATTTGCCACCACATTCAACCAGTAATCGGGGTATTTGGAGGAATTATTATGCTTATTGGAGGTGTGGTACTTATTTCCGTCAATCGGCAAAAGTTACAAGTGCATCGCCTTGAAGCACTCTTAAAACAAGAACAACTTAGACAACTTAAAAATGAACAACTCCAACATTGACATTCTGACTATTGCATTGGGTGAGTTTGGCATAAAAGAGCGCGAGGGTGAAGAATACAACAGCCCGCGCATATTACATTATGCTCGTGAAATTGGTCACGCATGGGTCAAAACCGATGAAACCGCCTGGTGCAGCATATTTATGAACTACGTAGCCATGATGGCAGGCTGCGAACGCAGCAATGCGCTCGATGCCCGAAGTTGGCTCAAAGTGGGCGAACAGGTATCAACTCCCCAAATTGGCGATATAGCCATATTGTGGAGGGAAAGCCCCAATAGCAGCTATGGCCATGTAGGTATCGTTATCCGCGAAACACGCGATTGTATCTATCTGCTGGGCGGCAACCAAAAAAATATGGTGTGCATCATGCCTTTTCCAAAAGAGCGATTGCTCCAATACAGAAGATTAAACCAACAAAAAGTGATCTAACATGAAAAAACAACTAATATTTTTCGTAGGGTTAATAGGGTTTGTAATCATGGCCTCTTGCGGAGTGATCCGCAAGAGCCATGTACTTTCTCAAACCGTGGAGGTAAGTATTACAGACAGCGTAGAAGTAAACTATACCGATAGCATCCAGCTAAGTGTACCGGTGCGCATTCCTGAATTGCGCATAGACACTACCGTTCTGCTCCACGACAACGACACCCTGATACTTGCCCATCCATCCGGCGATTTGGAAACTACCATAATTGTTCAAAATAGCCTGGCGCATATTACAACAACCCAGCAAGCACATACCGTACTGGCGGATACGGTATTATTGGTGAAGGTTGACACCACAATACCTGTAACACTAGATACTACGCTGCTTTTCGAATGTGAAAATGATTTTGTAACCGAAAAAGAGGTACGGAAACAAATTAACCGAACCCTATTCAAGGGGTGGATGCTGCTTATAGGACTTGGTTCACTGGCCTTGTTTTGGACACTTATAAAAAAAACAACCTAAATATTTAACACATGGCAACAAAAAGCAATAAAGGGCTTGCAAAGCTCAAAAAGATCAATGCGGAAGCTAAAAAAATTCGAAAAGCCAACCCGCGCAAAAAGTGGCAAACCTGCATAAAGGAAGCCGCCAAAAAGCTGAAATAAACACGTACAAGTGCTAATAGTAAAAGGGGCGCGAAGCCCTTTTTTTAATACAGGAAATGAAAAATCAACAAAAGAAAATTCTCGATTTTATCAATAATGCGCTAAGATCAGAAAAGCCAGGTAATAAAGAATATCTAAATCTTGGTAACCTTACTAAAACTGAGGTCGAAACCCTAAAGGGAATATGTGGAAAAGACTTTAGTGGTTACGTACATTCCATTGATGAAGCAAGCATTCGTCATGCTTTTAACAGACATAAGGAATTGCAACCATCTGATATTTTACTAATACCCTTTATTGTAAATCATTACGATTTTATTGGATACGGAAATAAAACCAACACCATAGTTTATAAGAAAGTAATAGGTCAAGAACTGTTTCTTGTAGAAGAAATCAGAACCGGAAGAAAGAAATTTGTACTTAAAACTATGTATAAACGCAGAAAACGCTCACCCAAAGAGTGAACGTTTTCAATGTTGTCTTAGTGCCTTTTTACTCCAAAGAGCCAACCGCTGTACGTCCTTAACGTTCTAAGCCCAACATTACAAAGATACAAAAATATCCTATATGACCCAATACGAACTGAATAA